>JABMOY010000227.1 GCA_013203955.1 Rhodospirillales bacterium
CATGGAATCCCATACATCCATGAAGGTCAGCGGCCCCGAAGCGTCGGCGCCGACGCCGACAACCGGCGCTCCCTTGGGCCTGAGGGTCGAAAAATCATAGCCGATGCCGCCGCCCTGTTGCATGGTCAAGGCGGCTTCTTTCAGATGCTCGAAAATGCCGGTCATGTCGTCGGGGATGTCGCCCATGACGAAACAGTTGAACAACGTCACCCGGCGTTCCGACCCGGCGCCGGCGAGGATGCGCCCGGCCGGCAGAAAACGGAAACCGTCCATGGCCTCGAAGAAGCGGTCCTGCCAGCCGGTTGATTCCTCCTCAGGCTCGGCAAGCGCCTCGGCGACGCGGCGGAAGCTGTCGGACATGGTTTTGTCAACGGGGCGGCCGTCGGCGCCCTTGAGGCGGTATTTCATGTCCCAGATTTGCTGGGAGATTTGCGACGGCTTGGGCATCTCTTAATCCTGTTGACTGGTTCTATTTACGGGAAGCTTCAGGGGCTAATTTTGACCCCGCAACAGGTCTTCGTAAAGACAAAGTTCTCGTTCCGTTTCCCCCGACTTATCCCGAGACGGTGGTCCGCAAAAGTCAGGCTAAAACCGCCTTTAGGGACTTATCCCGGTTATTCACAACCCAACCCACGAAACTTGCCCACAAAAGGGCTAAAAGACGGCCAAATAGCCGGCATGCGACGGCTCAACCCGCCAAAATGACCTTTAACCCACTGAAAAAAGTGGAAAAATGGCGTTTAGGCCGCCCGCGAACTGTACTCTTTTGTACGCAAATGTACGCATTTGTACGCATTTGCCTACATTTCCCCAACCCGGCGAAAGGCCCATCTCCAGCGTCAGGGAAGTTGGAACAAACAAGGAACTTATGCCTCTTGGTTGGTTATGTCAAGGGTGGAGCAAACCGCCAAACCCGGAATCAATTTCCTACCCGGCGGCAGACCCTGCCCACGAAAAGCCGCCCGGATACCGAAAAAAAACGCCCAACCCCCGGTTTTTAGTGATTCTTAGGCATCGCCGTTTCTGGCACCCCTTTTGCAGGGCTCTGTATGTTTTATGAAGCCCAGAAAAAGGAAAAAATAAGCTTTTCCGCCCCTGTTCACGGACACTTTATATAATCCGTAAGGGACTTGTAAGGGAAGTTTGGTACTAAACCCTCGGTAGATTCGTATGGAAATTCAAACGCCTATCCATGTATGTGTTCCGAGGGGCCAAAAGAGGCAAAGTTTTTTAACACCCAGTCACACCTGGTTAACGGTGTATTCATAAAATTGAATAAAGATGTGTTTATATTTAAAGCCTGAAGAATCAAACAGAGGTCATTCCAGCGTAATGAAAACGAAAATTAAAATATTATTTAGCACCGCCCTGGCCTTGTCAGCTTTGACCCTGTCGATGGCATTTACCGCCGAAACCTTAGCCGCCGGAACGACGGGCGCCAGCCGCGCGTCCCAAGCCCAATGCACCGCCTTCCCCAAAATTCCATTGTGGAAATCCCTTAGCCATGATTTTGTTCGCGAAAAAGTGGCGACAAAATACGAAGGCGACTGGCAGGCCTATATCCAATCCCTGCAAGGCTATCAAAATAAGCTTAAAGCCATTCATGCCCGGGGATCGAGCGCCGCCGTCTCATACCAAAAACGCAGCATCCGGCTTCAGGGCAAGTCCTTAGCCACGTTCCTTAAGCACGTTGATAAAAGAATCGCCGTGACCCAGTGCCTTTCTAATGCGGATGACGCCGCCGGCCTTGCCGATTTTTCGACCGCCGCCGGTGGTTCGGAAGAAACCATTTCGGCAACGTTTAAACCCAAGCAATGCGACACCATCCCCAATATCGAATGGTGGAAATTCAAGACCCATGCAAACATCATCGGATACGTCGCCCGCAAATACAGCGGCGACTGGTCGCCCTACATCGACAAATGGTCGGTCCGGCTTGATAAGCTCACCGATATCTATAACCGCGGTTCCAGCGCCGTCACCAATACCGGGTTGACCCTGCAAGGCCGTGACCTTTACGGCTACATGGGGGAAATGGAAAAGCGGATTTCCGTCATCCGTTGCCTGGCCAGAAATAGCGGTTCTTCGCGAACTTAAACCCGCCTCCTTCATCGTCTTCTTCCGGGGCCTCACCGGAGCCGGATCACCAGCATCTTTACAATATCGCTGAACAGGTAGCGCACCTCGACCAGAATCGAGCCCAGTGTCGATTAAGTTCCGGCGTTTTAATTGTGCCCTCGGTGCGCCTGGCGTACGGTTGCGAGAATGACCGGAAAAGAGAAAAATATAAGGCGCATGGACCGGGAAGAAAGGCGCCGCCTGCGAAAGCAGGGCCATGAGGACGGGCCCCTGCTCCCGGCCCCAGGCATGGAAGAAGTAGGGCGTTACTTTAACGCCGGGAACTTCGAGGCGGCCGGGGAAATCCTTGAGGAAATTCTGTCGGTTGATCCAAAAAATTTCGAAGGCAATTTTGGTCTCGGACTAGTCCGCGCCGCCGAAGGCAAGGCTGCGATGGCAGTTTCTTTTTTTAAAACCGCCGCCGCCGTCCGTCCAAGAGATGCTGAAGCCCACTTTAATCTGGGGTTGGCGCTTTTTCAGACCGGAGAACCGGAAGAAGCTGCCGCCGCTTACCGGCGGTCCATCGAGATCGCCCCCAACGCGGCGACGTGGTTGAACCTCGGTATCCTTTACCAGGACACCGGTGATCTGGCCGCCGCCGCCAGCTACGCTAAGGCTATTGATATCAATCCCCGCCAAGCCCAGGCTCACAACAATCTAGGCAACGTCCGGGCCCAGGCAGGTGACAGGGAAGGCGCTATTCGAAGTTATGAAACAGCCCTTGAGATTGATCCCGGGAACGCCGCTGCCCGGTCCCAGTTAAATGCGGCCCGCGCCCGCACGATACAGGGCTGGCACCTTCCCATGCTGGCGGACACGGCCCGCAACGATGCCTATGAAAAGGCCATTACCCAGGCGGTGAAAAAAAAGAAAGGCGCACACGTCCTCGATATAGGGACCGGATCTGGACTGCTTGCCATGATGGCGGCGCGGGCGGGAGCGGAAACGGTGACCGCTTGTGAGATCAATATTCCTCTCGCCGACATTGCTCGCCAGGTCGTTAGTGAAAACGGTTTCGCCGATCAGATCACGGTAATCGGAAAGAGTTCCGAAAAACTGGTCGTCGGCAAGGATATGGCGCGCCCAGCCGATATCATCGTTTCGGAAATCGTCGATGTCGGGCTGCTGCGGGAAGGGGTGTTGACGACGCTTTCCCACGCCGTTCAAACTCTGGCGGCAAAGGGCGCGGAAATGATCCCCGCCAGTGCTGAAATCTTAGCCGTCCTTGTCGAGGCGCCAGCCTTGCGGCGGGTCAACCCGTTGTCGGAAATCTCGGGGTTCGACTTATCCGCTTTCGATGTTTTCCGTGACCCAGGCTACCGGAAAATCTTTCTTGCCAACCAGGAACATAAGCTTCTCAGTCGTCCTTTTCCCGTCGCCGCGTTCGATTTTCGGACGTTCCGGCCAGGAGACCCGAACCATTTTGACACCTTGGAATTGGAGGCGGAAATTTTGGAAGACGGCGCCGCCCAGGCCGTCGTCTTCTGGTTTGAACTCAGGCTCGATGAGGAGACCGTTATCTCGACATCTCCGGCCAGCGGAAAAACCCACTGGGGTCAGGCTATCCAGTTCCTGGACACGGACATTCCTGTCTGCAAGGGCGACCGCCAAGCAGTAACAGCCCTTCTCGGCATTCAGGAAATCTCATTTTTTCTTCCGGTTGGCAAAAAAACAAATTGAGTCCCCCTCCTTCCGGCGCCTCACCGGGGCCGGATCACCAGCATCTTTACAATATCGCTGAACAGGTAACGCACCTCGACCAGATCGAGCCCGGCTTTAGCCACGTACTCTTCCGTCCGGCGGTCAAAACCGGCGCCGTACACCAACCACACCCAGGGCGCCCACAGCGCCATCACGAACCGGCGCATCGGATTTTCTGAAATAGCATATTCAAGGATGCGGATTTCGCTGCCGGGACGGCAAATGCGGCCAAGTTCCCTGAGCGCCGGCAGTTGTTGATCGGATTCCAGCACGCAAAACAAAAAGCTGGCGACGATGGCATCGAAGCTGTCGTCGGCGAGCCCGGTGTCCATAATATCGGCTTCCATCAGGGTCACGTCCGTCCCCAGCTTTTCCTTGCGGATATGGGCCTGAGCCAGCATGGCGGCGCTCAGGTCAATGCCGGTGACGCGGGCGTCTTCGGGGTAAAAAGCCATGTTGCGACCGGTGCCGACCCCGGCATCCAGGATGTCGCCCTTTAACCCCTGCCACATCTCCCGGCGCATCGGCTGATAGCGGCGGAATTCAAAAGGCAAATCCAATAGGTCGTAAAGACGCGCCAGACGCTGGTATTTTCTGCGTTTATTCAGGGGCTTGTCCATGGGCTTTTCCTTTGTCGGTAATGATCAAGACCTAACACGCGTCCGCTCACCCCGGCGTTGACCGATGTTAAGGCGGGGGTTAAGGCCTGATTTTCCGGTTCGGGTGGTGTATACCCTTCGCCCATGATGACTTGGTGGACATCGGCGCGGCTGCTCAGGCTATTGCTCGGCGGATTAGCGCTGGCGACGGGCTTAAGTTTTTTAGGGCCGTGGGCGTGGTTGTTGGACATCTTAGCCGACTTCAGGGTGCCATATGCCGTCGCCGCGGCCTGCCTTCTTTTGGCGGCCTTGATCTTGAAGCGCGGCCCGGCGATGGCTTTGGCGGCGGTGCTGTTGGCCATCAACGGCTTCACGCTGGCGCCTTATTTCGACATGGCGTCCGACGACCAGGCCCCTTTGAAGGTCATCCACTTCAACCTCAACCTCCACAACAAGGACACCGATGCCACACTCGACTATCTACGCCGTGAGAACGCCGACGTGGTCGTGGTGCTGGAAATGACGGATGCCTGGCGCCAAGCGCTCGATACACTATCGGACATCTATGCCCACCGGTTTTTCCCGCCTTTTTGCAAGTGTCTGAACCCTAAGCGCCTTGGCCTTGGGATCGGCATCCTTGCCAAACGGGCCTGGGAGGATGCGGGGGTCGTTAACTCAGAAGCGACGAACCGGACCTTGGCCGCTTGGGTACGGTTTCCAGCGGCGTCGCCAAGCCTGACGGTGGCCGGTGTGCATATGTCGGCCCCTTTTATACAGCCGGCCGGCTACCAAGAAATTGAGATCGACTCCCTGGCGTCGATGGTGAAAAAAATTAACGGCCCCGTGATCATGGCCGGGGACTTTAACATGACGCCGTTTTCCGCCCGCTACGGCGCATTGCTCCGAAAATCCGGCCTCAGGCGGGCGGGCGGGGGGCTGAACGCCAGTTGGCCGTCGGTGCTGGCACCCCTTGGGTTACCCATCGACCACATGCTGGTGGGGCCAGGGATCGCCCGGGCGGTGATGCAAACCGGGCCCCAACTGGGGTCGGACCATCTTCCCGTCGTCGGAAACTTTGTCCTCGGCCATTAAAAATCGTTGGCGAGATACGGAAACCGGGCTCTTGCTTCGGCGACAAGCCGGTCGGTAGCGCCTTCGATCCGGGTTTCAAGGTCGGCCATGAATTCGCGCCGCTTCAAGCCCTTCGGCATCGGCGGCAGAAACTCGACGGTGATGACGCCGGGAAATTTTTTGAAGCTTCGCCGGCCCCAGAACAATCCCGAATTCACCGCCACTGGAATCACGGGGGCATCGATATGGGAATAGATGGCGGAAATTCCCGGCTGGTAAGGATGATGGCTGCCGGGGGCTGAGCGCGTGCCCTCGGGAAAGATGATGACCTGGCGGGCCTGGCGCAAACGGTCTTCGGTATCGCGCACCATTTGCTTCAACGCACTTGCCCCGCCTTCCCGGTCGACGGAAATGGCGCCGCATTTACGCGCGCACCATCCCCAAAACGGAATATCCATCAATTCCTTTTTGAGGATGTAATTAGGGTCGCTTAGAAATAGGTAAAACGCGAAGGTGTCCCAGGCCGATTGGTGCTTGCTGACGATGACGGCGCAACCTTCGGGAAGATTCTCTAGGCCGCGAACCTCATATTCGAGGCCGATGATGAATTTGAGAACAACCCCCAGCGCCTGCGTCCATAAACGCACGGTTGACTGCGCCCAGGATCTGGGGAACGCCAGCATCACCGTCAGCCCGATCAACAGACCGGCATTGAACAACAGAGACGCCATATTGAACATCAAGGAACGCAAGGCCGTCATGCTGCTTCCCCGCCGCCGAATTTTCCGAGAAGCCGCCCGGCCCCATGGCGGGCCCAGGTCAATAAGTATTTGTTGTATTCGCTGATCATCAAACTGGCGGTGCCCGGCCACGCCCACCAACGATCTTGTTTGACGCTGTCGGGAAACACCGGATGCGGCACAAGAACAATGGCGGGCATGGCAAAACGAAATTCCAAAAGGCTTCTCGGCATATGATAGGCGGCAGTGACCAGCCTGAGCGATTGGTATTTTTGGGCCGTCATCCATTCACGGGTTTCCGCCGCGTTGCCGGTGGTGTTGGTGGCGTTGCCAATGCTGATCTGGGTTTCCAGTTCCCGGGGATTGCGTTTAACGACCTGCAACAGCGTCTTAACGTCAATTCCTTGATAGACGCCCGACACGAACAGCTTCCCCGCAAGTCCTCGCGACAAAAGCTCTAGCCCGGCGCCGAGCCGCCGGCTGCCGCCGGTTAAAACAACTATGGCGTCGGTGCGCGTGGCGGCGTCGGCAACCCGATTGGGCACCATATCGGCATATCGGAACAGGCCGACGGTCCAGAGGACGGCCAACAACAGGGCGACCAGCAGTAAATTACGGGTCGTCCGTTGTCTCGAATGATCGCGTTTTTTTCGCATCACCGCTTAAAGCATCCTGGACAGCGTTTTCATCACCGTCAGGCGTGCCGTCAACATGGCAATCAGGGCAATTGCCACCGGCAATCCCACCAATGCCGCCCAATGGGAAAGCCCAATTGTCACATCCGGCAACAGGCTGGAGTCCATCTGCCGGGCCAAATGGACGATGCCCCAAAGCGTCGGCACCCCCAGCAAAAGACCGAAAATGCCGCCTTGCAAGCCGAGCATCAAGGCGCGACTGGCGAATTGGCGCGCGACATAGGAATCCTGGGCGCCAATCAAATGCAGGACTTCGATGGCGTCACGGTGAATGGCAAGCCCGGTGCGGGTGGTAAAAACCACCGTGCCGACGGTGGCGAAACAGATAAAAACCAGAACCAAAGTGGCCACGCCTTCGACCGTTTGGATCAGCCGCACCAATCGATTGAGCCAAACCCGGTGATCGTCGACGGTGGTCCCGGGGACTTGGCGCTGAAGCTGCTTTGAAAGCGCTTCGACATTGAGCTCGACATCGGGTTTCAATTCCACATCCACCAGTTTCGGCAGCGGCAGGTCGCGGCTACCGGCAGCAGAGCCCAGCCAGGGCTCCAAAAGCTGCAATAGCCTGCCGTCGCTGAGCGTTTCGTAGCGCTCGATCTCCGCCGTTTTTGCCAGCACCGACAGCACTTTGTCCAAGCGCTCGCCGTCTTCCTTGGGATCGTCCGCCGGAATGACCTGGATGGTCAGGGTGCCACGTATGCCTTGGTCCCACCTGGCCGCTGTCGAATTCAGCATCAGCATCCCGGCCATCGCCAGGACCGCCAAAAAAACCATGAAGGCAATCAGCCAAGGCAGAAACCGGCTGAGTGAATCCCGGTCCAGGGGCAGGTCGGAGCGGCGCGCGAACATCAGATTAACTTCTCGAAATCGGTCAGGGTTTCGCCACCCTCGTCGCCGGAAATTTCTTCGCGAGATTCCTCAACGGACTCTTCAACGACTATGGATTCACGCGTGCCGCCAACCGTTTCCAGCCACCCCTCATCCAGGTGCAGACGGGGATATCCCATTTTTTCCACCAGTAGGTTGTTATGGGTGGCGATGACGACGGTCGTCCCCAGCTTGTTCAGTTCCTCGAACAGGTGCATCAGGCGCAGGCCCATGCGGTCGTCGATATTGCCCGTCGGTTCATCCGCCAGCAGCAGCTTAGGCCGGGAAATGACGGCGCGTGCAATCGATACGCGTTGTTGTTGACCGCCCGATAGGGTCGGCGGGCGAGCGTCCAGGTGGTCCTTCAGTCCGACCCAACTCAAAAGCTCGACTACGTGCTTCTGGATATCGCTTTCCCGGGCGCCGGCGACGCGCAACGGCAAGGCGACGTTGTCGAAGGCGGAAAGATGGTTCAACAACCGGAATTCCTGAAACACCACGCCGACGCGGCGGCGAAGGGCCGGCAGATCGCGCCGGGACGTCGTCTGGATGTCGCGGCCGAAAAGAGAAATCAGCCCCCGCGACGGTTTCATGGCTAGGTAAATGAGCTTCAACAAAGACGATTTGCCGGCGCCGCTGGCGCCGATCAAAAAGTGAAAGGACCCCGGCGCCATTGAAAACGTGATGTCCTGCAACACCTCGGGCCCGAGGCCGTACCTCAGGCCCACGTTTTCGAACCGCACAACGGGTTCGTTGTCGTCTATGGCCACTCTTTTCTTACCCCTTAACGGTCTCTCGGCGCCGCCCTTACGGATGCAAACAATGCCACGTTGGTTGCCCCGGCGTCCAGGGCCCATGAACGGAGCGGCGCGTCCCCACCCCCGCTTGCGTTAAATCCGGCAAATGCCTATAAACGACATAGACTTACGGGATGCCGGCATCGATGATTATAACCTGTCAGAACTGCCAAACCCACTACGCTGTCGCCCCTGGGCTCCTCAGTGGCGGCAAGACCGTGCGCTGTGAAAATTGCGGCAATTCCTGGCATCAGCACCCGGTGCGGGCCGTAAAAGCGCCACCGCCGCCGCCTGTTTACGCCCAACCCCCGGCACAACCGATTTATGCCGAACCGCCTCCGCCTCCGCCACCACCACCGGCGCCTGAACCCATACCCGAACCGGAGCCGATACCCGAACCGGAACCGGAGCCGATACCCGAACCTACGCCTGCGCCCGAAGCGGTAGCCGACCCGGAAGGCGCCGCCATGGACGAAGCGGCTGCCGAAGAAGCTTTTGAAGCCGGGGCGGAAGAAGGCGCGGCGCCAGAGGGAGACGCAGGCGACGCGGGCGACCCTGGGCCCGTTTCCGGGGCCGAGCACGACGCCTTGTCGCCGGAACAACTGGATGAGATGTTCGGCGAGGACACCGAGCCCGAAGCTATTCAATCCCTGACCGGATCCAGCGGCGGTGACGATGAAACCGACGACCTTGCCGCGCTTGAAAATATTCCGGACCCGGAACCCATTCCGCAAGGTTTCTCGTCTGATGATAACGATGCCCTTGACGATGGCCTGAGGGAAAAAAGCCCCCTGAAAACCATTGCCATTGCCGCCGTCGTCGTCGTCCTGGCGCTTGGGGCGGGGGTATTTTTCGGTCGCGGCTTCATCATCGATATGTGGCCGGGCGCTGAAAAATTTTATGAAATGGTCGGGATCGGCGACGAAGAACTGGGCGCCGGGCTCGTCATCAAGGATGTCAAATCGTCGCGCCAAGTCGACAACGGCACCGATGTGCTGATGGTGCGCGGCGTCATCGCCAACACTTCCGAGGGTGAAAAAATGGTGCCGATGATCAAGGTTGCGCTTTTCGACAGCACCGGCCAGGAAGTCCAACACGTCATCGCGCCGCCCTTGAAAAACCGTCTGCAAGGCGGCACCAACATCGGTTTCAGTGCCAAGCTGTCGGAGCCGTCGGCCTTGGCCCGCAAGATCGAGGTCACGTTCTCGAAGCCGGAGAAGGCCCCGACCAAGTAGAGTCTCCCGTCTAATTTTTCCGGGGAGCCGGTAAATTTTTCCCCTTTAACGCTTTATTCCCGATTCTTGTCGGTTCCTTCGCGACCCGATTAAAGCCCTGTTTTTGTTGAAATATGGCTGGTTGCGCCGGTTCCCGGAGGGAATGGCGTGAATCTTGCTTCGCTTAATACCGTGAACGGCCTCTTAGAGCCGTCACACCAACATTAGGCGTAGAAGGATTAAAGACTCATGACATGGACATTAGGCGGCCATTCGCCGCCCGGCCCTGACGGGCCAGCGCCCTTTACGGGCGTATTCTCCCGGTCTTTACGGATCCGGGAGGCGTTGCTCGTGCACGACCGCAATCTAAGATTGGGGAAACCGCCGCCCGTTTCCTGGGTCGGCGCCCGCATCGCCGCCCACGCCCGCCATCGGGAGTTGACGGATATGCTTATCGACTTGGCGTTACGCACGGCGGTAAATTTCGTCGGGCTGTTCGCCAAGCCGGAACGGCCACGTCACAAAGTGCCTGATTAGAGAATAGAGGCTAGAACCGCTTCAACAGGCGGTCGATATAATCGCGCTCGACGGCCGGGCGGTTGCGTTCGCCTGCGCGGCGGCGAAGTTCCTGGAGGATTTCGCGCGCCTTGCGGCGTTCCATGTGGTTTGGAATTTTGACGTTTCCATCGTCAACGGATCCGCCAACCGAACCACCTGGGCGACGGCCAAAGGGGTCGTTGCCGCGCCCGGGCTGGCGGCCACGCTGACCTCGGGCAATGCCGACGGCGCCCCGCATGCGTTGGGCCATCTGTTCGGCCATGCCGTCCAAGCCCTGGCGCAATTGTTCCAGGGCCTTCGTTTGTTGGCCCTGGGCTTCGCCGAGATCGCCTTTCTTCAAAGACCGCACGGCATCTCTCATGGCTTGGTAGGCCTTGCCGAAAGGCTTGGGGATAGCGCCCAGGAAATCATCCATTTTCATCATCAACTTGCGTAGGTCGGATCGGAGCGCTTCCTGATCGGTGGCGCCTTTTTGGGAACCTTTGCCGCCGGGCCGGGGCTGCCCTTTCATGGCGCCTTCGGCCTGTTGGCGGCGCTTGAAGGTTTTGTCCAACTGCTGGCGTTGGCGCTGGGTCAAACTGCGCAGCTTGTCCATCAGGCGTTTCGCCTTGGCGAGTTCTTCGTTGGGCTTGCCCTGTTGAACGCCGGACTTGATGCTGTCCAGCATGCGTTTCAGTTCAGCCAGCATTTGCCGAGCCGCTTCGACGGAGCCGGTGCGGGCGAGGTCGCGCGCCGTTTCGATCATGCGCTGCAAGTCGGTGCTGTCAATGGATTGCGTCGTCGGATCGGAGGGCAGTTGGCTCAATCCTTTTTTGTCCAGATATTCCGCCAGCGCCGCCATGTATTTGTCGAGCGCGTCCTTAAATTCGTCCATCAGCCGCTCGATCTCGTCGCTGTTCCCCTCTTTGTTAAGCGCCTGCGCCAGGCGGTCCTGAATATCCTTGAGATCGCGTTCGGCGATGGAAAATTTTCCGTCTTCGATGCGAAGTGCTGTTTCCCACAACAGCGTCTGCACGGCGCCGATCCCTTCGGGTGTTTCGTCGTAGATCAAACGGCTTTGGGCGACGCTGAGCGCCAGAAAGACGACCGTGTCATCAAAAAAATGTTTGGGTCGCCCGGCAAGGCCGTTCAACACCGCCACCACTTCGGCGACAACGGCCGGTTCCGGCGTGTTCAATTGCTTGCGGGCCGCGACCAGGGCGCGGGCCACCGGATGATTGAAAATCCGCTCGGGCAAGACGGTTTTGATCGCATCGCTTATTCCCGCCTGACCGCGGGCGTCGATGGCCTGCAGTTCCACCAGGACCGGGGTTCCGGCCCAAGGGTGGGCGCTGAAATCCTGCACCGAAGACCCTTCGATGCGTCCCGATCCCAGCTTCGGTAATGCCAGTTCGACGCGGATCGCCGATCTGCCGCCGGGGACGGGATGGCCTTGGGGGTGGCGGATCACCACCTGCACGCCGGCCAGCCCGTAATCGTCCCGGGCTTCATAATCAAGCCTGAGTTGGCCGCGTCCGGCGCGCGACGGCGCACGGGTAAATTCGACTTCCGGCGCTTTGTCGGCGACCACCGCCAACGGCCAACGGGCGAGAATGTGGCGATCGAGACGTACCACCAGGGTATCGGCGATCCTGTCGGCGTCTTCGAGAATCGTTTCGACGCGGTAACTGCCGCCGTTTTTCTTTTCGTCACCAGCTTGGGCAATATCGGCAAACTGGATGATCTTATCGCCGATCACCAATTCCGGCGCCCGACCGATACCGGTGACCTGCGCCAGCAGGGTCGACCCCACCGGCGCCTTGACTGCCGTCGAAATAGTAGCCGGAACGCCACCGGCAACCTGCACAGGCGTTTTGTCGAGGAACATCGGCGCCAACCCGGTGTAGGCCGGTGGTGTTATCCAGACGTCGAGTTCCAACGGCCCGTTGCCGCCCAAGGTCATTTCCGGCACCAAAGCGCGTTCCAGCCTGCCGATGGCGTCGGTGCCCCCGGCGGCTGCGGCAATCACCAGAAAAAGCAGAACCACCGCCCTGAGCCCGAAACGGTCGAGCCGGGCAAGGCCGGGTTTCGGCCAATGGACGCTTAGCCTTGCCGCCGCGTCGGCCATGCGCTTGAGATGCGCCGACCACAAAGTGCGTGTTTTACGGTCGCCTTCGGAGGGACCCTGGCCGATGGCGAGACGATCATGGAGCGCTGCCAGAGGCCGATGGTCGAGGCCGCTATCGCGCTCCAACCGACTTTGCGCCGTTTTTTCATCGACCGGAATAAACCCCCGGAAGGCGCCGCGAACGAGGAACCCCAAAGTACCGGCAAAAACCACCAACACCAGGGAATGAACCCAGAAGGGTAGCATCGGTAACCAATCGAAAAGCGCCACGGTGATAAAAATCGCCGCCACCGCCACCGCCGGCCATAGGCTCGGCCATAAGCGTTCCCAGGCCAGGGCAGCCTTTGCCATGTTCAAAAGCAAACGGTAACGCCTTTGCCATGGGAGGGTTTTCACTGGGCGTCCCCTTATCCTTGCAGCCAATCGGGAAGCTGTTCGCGGGCCAGCATGTCATCGACGGTTATGCGGTCGCGGACCACGGCATAGGCCTTATCGTTGACCATGACCTCGGGCACCAACGGGCGGGCGTTATAGGTCGACGCCATGACCGCCCCATAGGCGCCGGCGGTCCGTACACAGACAAGGTCACCGGCCTCAAGTTCCGGCAACAGGCGTGGCTTGCCGAAGGTATCACCCGTTTCACAAATCGGACCGACCACTTCGATCTCCATCTCCTCAGCACCGACCGGCGGTTCCGTAACCGGCCATATCGCATGATGGGCATTATAGAGTGTCGGGCGCATCAAATCATTCATCGCCGCATCGACGATGGCGAAATTCCGGGCCACCCCCTTCTTGATGTTGATCACCCGCGTCACCAAAATCCCGGCGTTACCGGCGATCAGACGCCCCGGCTCGAAAAAAATCCTGCAGCCCAGATCGCCGACAATTGATTGCACCATGGCGCCGTATTCTTCGGGCGTCGGCGGCGTTTCATGTTCGTAGGGAATGCCGAGCCCGCCGCCCAAATCGACGCGTTCAATATCATGGCCATCAGCGCGAAGCGTCTCAACAAGGCCGGCGATCAGCCCATAGGCTTGGCGAAAGGGTTCCAGGTCCAAAATCTGCGAGCCGATATGAACGGCGATGCCGGCGACGCGAATTCCGGCCAAGTCCCGCGCCTGGGCGTAAAGGCCTGGCACGGCATCCCAATCGACACCGAACTTGTTTTCGCTTTTTCCGGTGGCGATTTTTTCGTGGGTCAAGGCATCGACATCGGGATTGGCGCGAATGGCGATCGCCGCTTCGGCGCCCAACGAGGCGGCAACTTGGGACAGGGTTTCCAGTTCCTGTTCCGACTCGACGTTGATCTGCAGAACCCCGGCCTTGAGGGCGGCGGCCATTTCATCCGCCGTCTTGCCGACACCGGAAAAAACGATCTTCGACGCCGGCACGCCGCCCGTCAGCGCGCGCTTCATCTCGCCCACCGACACCACATCGGCGCCCGCCCCCAGCCTAGCCAGGGTGGCGATCACGCCGATGTTGCCGTTGGCCTTCACCGCATAGCAGATGGTAGCGTCAAGGCCTGAGACGGCGTCGGCAAAAACTTGATAATGGCGTTCCAGGGTCGCCGTCGAATAGCAATAAAAAGGCGTGCCGATGTCGTCGGCGATTTGCCTAATCGGCACCGCCTCTGCGCACAATTCGCCATTCGCGTATTGAAAGTGATCCATCTTCTTCCACTTTCTAAAAATTCAGTAAGTAGACCGGTTGGGATATTCCAGAGGAAAGCCCGCAGGCGACCTAGCGGGAGCAGATCCTTCCTTAGATTTCGCCGTCGGTTTTTCCTCTCCCTCTTTCGGGCTGGCATTTGGGTATTCGCGGGGATACGTGCTGTCCGCGGGATGCTGCGGCAAGCCCTTCTTGCCGCAAGCCGCCAGCGGTAGCGCCAAAGCCAAGATCGCCAAGGTTAGGAGACTTTTACGAAACATCCTCATGACAGAAACCTTTTACGTGCTTTGGCGACGGCTTTCTTGACGTTACCCGGCGCGGTGCCACCGTAACTGGAACGGCTGTTGGCCGCGTCGTCAACGTTCAGGATACCTAAAACATCCCCGGTAATCCTACGATCCACCGATTGCAGGTCGTCGAGGGAAAGACCGTCAAGGTCAGTGCCCTTTTTCTCGGCCATCGTTACCAATTTTCCGGTGACATGATGGGCTTCCCGAAACGGCATGTCCAATTCCCTGACCAGCCAATCGGCCAAGTCCGTTGCCGTGGCGAAGCCGGCCCCGGCATCGGCTTTCATGCGCTCGGTATCAAATGTCATGCCGCCAACCATACCGGTCATCGCCGCCAGGCACAGGTTCAGCGTCGCCGACACCTCAAACACCGGCACCTTGTCTTCCTGCATGTCCTTGCCGTAGGTCATGGGCAGGCCCTTCAGCGTGATCAATAAACCGGTGAGCGCCCCGATAACGGACCCGGTTTTGCCGCGCACCAGTTCGGCGGCGTCGGGGTTGCGTTTCTGCGGCATGATCGAAGATCCCGTCGAAAACGCATCGGGCATGTGGGCGTATGAAAACTGCTGCGAACACCAAAGCACGATTTCTTCGGCCAGACGCGAAAGATGCACGGCGAGAATCGCCGCCAGACTCAAATATTCGAGCGCGAAGTCCCGGTCGGAAACGGCATCCATCGAATTAGCCATCGGCTGATCGAAGCCGAGTGCCCGAGCCACCCCGTCCCGGTCGATGGGAAACGATGTTCCGGCCAACGCCGCCGCCCCCAGCGGGCATTCGTTAAGCCGCCGCCGACAGTCCACTGCCCGGCCCCGGTCGCGGCCAAGCATTTCGACATACGCCAACAAGTGATGGCCCAAGGTCACCGGCTGCGCCGATTGCAGATGGGTAAAGCCCGGCATAATGGTGGCGCTGTGCTCGTCGGCGCGCTCGATCAAGGCGGCCTGCAAATTCTTAGACGCGGTGTCCAAGCCGTCCAGGGCGTCCCTAACCCAAAGCCTAAGGTCGGTGGCGACTTGGTCGTTCCGCGACCGGGCCGTGTGAAGCCGCCCGGCGGCGTCGCCGATCAATTCACCAAGCCGTGATTCGACATTCATGTGAATGTCTTCCAATTCTTGTTTGAAATCGAACGCGCCACTTTCGATTTCGCTCAAGATGGTGTCCAGGCCGCCGGAGATGGCATCGGCGTCTTCTTCGGATATGATGCCGGTCTCGGCCAACATCCGGGCATGGGCCTGGGAGGCGACGATGTCTTGGGCATAGAGATGCCTGTCGAAATCAATGGAGGCATTGATTTCTTCCATGACGTCCGAGGCCTTGGCCGCGAACCGACCGCCCCGGATACCCTGTCTGCCTTTGTTTACGTTCTTTGCCATCGTTTAAAAACCTGATCGAAAAACCGGAGCAATCCCAAACCTTGAACCGCCTTAATAAAATTCCCGCTGTTGCCACCCGGGCCCTGTTTTGGCTACTTCTCGTGGTATGTGTCTCAATACCACGTCCCCTTGCCAGTGCAAAAGGGGGGAATTGCGAGGCCGCTGAAGGCGTCCTTGATAATTTTTCCAGAACCCTGCCGCCTCGCCCCGTCACCGATAAGCCCTTTACCGACAAAGACGGAAGACTTGTAACCCTATCCCAATACCGTGGCCGGGGCGTTGTCTTGAACTTCTGGGCGACCTGGTGCGCGCCTTGTGTCCTCGAAATGCCGCAATTGGACCGGCTTCGGAAGATTCTCTTGCCCTACGGGGTCGAGGTTCTGGCCTTGTCCGAAGACCGGGGCGGAGTCCCCGTGGCCGAAAAATTTTACCGCAAAAAAGGCCTTAAAAACCTCGGTATCTTCATCGATTCCGGCGGCAAGGTCATTCGGGGCTCAAAAATCCTAGGGCTGCCGACGACTTTATTGATTGACCGCCAAGGCCAAGAAGTCGGCCGCGTCACCGGCGTCGCCGAATGGGATTCGGATCGTACCATCGCCTTCATTCGCCGGTGTCTAAAGCCATGAACGCCGCCGGCAAAAGTCTTTTCGCCATGGCCTGCGTCTTGATGACGGTTTCCTGCGCTGGAACCTACCAATGGCGCAAGCCCGGCACTTCTGACGGCGACCGGCAACGGGACCAATCCCAATGCCGGCGCCTGGCCCGTGTCGAGGCTGAGCGCCGGTTCGGAAATTTGGCCTTAGACGCGAGGGCACCCGATTTCGGAGGCGGGCGCACCTTGGAAAGCAACATGGCCGTCTATGAAGCCGAACGGCACGAAAAAAGCCTGTTCGAGGGTTGCCTTAAAGGCCGGGGCTACGCCAAGGCTAAGGCCGAATAACGCCCCTTAGGCCAAAAAAAAGCGGCTCCGAATGGAACCGCCTTTTCCGGTCCGCGTTTCAGCGGAAAATTTCAAGACCGATTAGGCGGCCAGTGATTTTTCCAAATCGGCGTCGAATTTGGCGTTACCTTCGGGATTGGCGACTTTTTCGAAAACCGGCTCGAAATCGACGCTGCCTTCGGGGCGCTTGTTGCCGTTGAAGTAACCCGCCACGGTGGCGCCACCGACCGGCGACAACGACAGGTAAGCGTCCCTGAGATCGTTGTAAACCTGGGTCTGGAAACGCTCGGGCAAAAGACCGGCGGCCTTGGTGACGGAAGCGGGGGCCGGCTTGGTTTTGGGCGCCGGTTTGGACAGTTCTTCGCGGCCCTTGTTGCCGTAGACAATGCCTGAGATTTGATCGCGACGGATGCCGATGTCGCGAAGCAGATAATCCGGCTTGTTATTGAGTTCATAAACCATCGTAGAATTCCTATTCCAGGTGCGGAGCTTTTCGACCAGCCATTTGCCGGCAAAAGCCAAGAAGTCACCCATTTCAGATTGGCGCGCGTAACGGCCCATCACCACCAGGCTCAACGGATCAACCCTGAGGTTGATGAGGCTGGGATAAGTGGACACTCTCGAGCTGTATTCGTTCTGTTTGTACATATCCATGTTCCTTAGTTCTCGAGTAATTCTGCGACGCTTCACTGCAAATAATTTTTTTTATTTTTGAAAGGCTTTAAGTTTCTAAATGGTACATATGCCCTTTTCTTTATAAGCAGAATAGGTAATGTTGCATTGCAGCAATGCAAAAACCGCATAGCTCAGTTCAAGACTCAGGTACCCCATATGACAGAAGGCGGGGGGCCTGCTAAACAGGGATACCCCAAACAGGAAGAAGACGACTCGTGGCCCCAGACGAAGCCAAACCCAAAGCCAAAAATGCCGGGAAAACGCCCGAAGCCCGCCTCGCAGCCCTGCGGGCCGAGCTTAAGCGCATGGACCTCGACGGCTTCATTCAGCCGCGCGGCGACGAGCACCAAGGCGAATATGTGGCCGAACGCTCCGAGCGCTTGGCCTGGCTGACCGGGTTCACCGGGTCGGCGGGGCTGGCGGTGGTTTTGCGGGACAAGGCGGCGGTTTTTATCGACGGCCGTTACACCTTACAGGCCGAGACGGAAGTCCCGGCAAGCCTGTTCGAATATTGCCACCTGACCGAGCGCCCGCCGCACGATTGGATCGCCGACAATATCCGCGAAGGCGCCAAGCTCGGCTACGACCCCTGGCTGCTGACGCCTGTGCAGGTCGCCCGCTACAAAGACGCCTGCAAGAAGGCCGGCGCTATGTTGACGGCGGTCCCCGAAAATCCCGTCGACGGGGCGTGGACGGACCAACCGCCGCCGCCCATGGCCCCCGTGGTCGTCCATGACATTGCCTTTACCGGCAAGGCGTCCGCCGACAAGCGGCGTGAAATAGGTGAAAGCCTCGCTGAATTGAAACTCGACGCCGCCGTGTTGACGGCGCCCGATTCCATCGCCTGGCTGCTGAATATACGCGGCGCCGACGTGCCCTTTTCCCCGTTGGCCCTGGGATTCGCCATCCTGGCCGCCGACGGCGGCTGCGATTTGTTCATGGCGGGTGAGAAGCTTATCCCCAAAACCAGGGACCATCTGAGCGCCGAAGTCTCTTGTCATGAGACCGACCAATTCGAAGCGGCGCTGGCGGCCTTGGGCGAAGCCAAAAAGACCGTCCGCGTGAACCCGGAAAGCGTGCCCGCATGGGTGTTCGACCGGCTTGAGGAATCCGGCGCCGTCATCGACCGTGGCACTGATCCCTGCCAATTGCCGAAGGCCAAGAAAAACCCAGTCGAGATCGAAGGCTTTAAGGCCGCACACCGGCGCGACGGTGCCTCGCTGACCCGGTTCCTAGCATGGCTGGCGGCGGAAACGCCCAACGGCCAAGTCACCGAAATGGCGGCTTGCGATAAGCTGGAACAATTGCGGCGGGACAACGACCATTACCGGGGTCTCAGTTTCCCAACCATTTCCGGCGCCGGGCCCAACGGCGCCATCGTTCATTACCGGGTAACCCCCCAAACCGACCGGACGCTCGACGACGGCATGCTTTATCTGGTCGATTCGGGCGCCCAATACCTGGACGCCACCACCGACGTCACCCGCACCGTCGCCATCGGTGCTCCCAATAACGCCATGCGCGAACATTTCACCCTTGTCCTCAAGGGCCACATCGCGATCGCGATCGCACGTTTTCCCGAAGGCACCCGCGGCAGCCAGCTCGACAGCCTAGCCCGGCGGGCATTGTGGGCGGAAGGCCTGGATTACGACCACGGCACCGGCCACGGCGTCGGCAGTTTCTTGGGCGTTCACGAAGGCCCGCAGCGCATTTCCAAGACCCACGACCGCATCGCCCTCGAGCCCGGCATGGTGGTGTCGAACGAGCCCGGCTACTACAAGACCGGCGCCTACGGCATCCGCATCGAGAATCTGGTGACCGTTGTTAACGTCGATGGCGGAGACGGCGCCGAAAAGCCGCTTTTGGGGTTTGAGACCCTGACGCTCGCGCCCTTAGATCGAGCCCTCATCGACAAAAGCAAACTGAGTCAGGACGAAATCGCCTGGGTCGACGCCTATCATGCCCGTGTCATGTCGGAAATTGGGCTGCTTGTTGATGAGATAACGGCCAAGTGGCTTAAAGGCGCGACACGGCCTCTCTAGGCGACCCGATAAAGGTAGACCCGGCTCATGTGGATGTCGGACGCGGTTTTTTCATCCGCCGCCGTCCAGCCCTGGAGCGCGAAGGTATTGGACGCCACCAATGCACCGGCTTTAAGGTCCGCCGCCAGCTTCGGTTTCAGTTTCTCCATCGCCGGTCCCGGCAGATAGCACACGACCAGCGCCGCATCCGATAAATCGACCTTGTGAAAATTGCCGAAACGAACGGAAAGGTTCTCCGGCCCCGATAGCAAAGCGCGCAACCGGGAAGCCGCCCACGGCAAAACCGACACTTCATAGGCCCTGACCTGGGATGCCGGATAACGCCCAGCCAAGGCCACAGCCAAGCCGCCCCACCCGGACCCGAGTTCATAGATAGGGCCGTCGATATCGGCGGGTAGCATCGCCATCATGGTCTCGCGGACAGCCGCCGATGTCGGCAGGGGCGAGGCCGCCGTCATCAGGGTCGATACAAAGACCGAAACGATGGCTGCCAACACGAGGCCTAAGATGATGAAATCCCAAGTCATTTACAGGTCATTTAAATGGTATTGCTTTTCAAAACACTTGTAGGGTAACAAGTTTGAATGGCTCTGTTTGGAAAAAAGAAAAAAACGGCTGAGCTCGACGGCCCGCCCCGGGACATTTCTTGGATCAAGTCGCCGAAGAACGTTTTTTACAGATTTTTCAACCTCGACCCGGATGAAGAGGGCTTGAAGAATATGTCCGCCGTTTTCGTGCTTTGGCACGGCGGCTACAGGCCCGAATGGATTCATGCCGGCAAGACCGACGACATGGCCGCCACCATCAATGAAATCTACGCTAACGAAGAAATTATGGATTACGACCGGGACGGCAAGTTGTTCATTACCTGGTCGCAGATCAAGCCGGAATTCCAGGACGGCGTCGTGCTTTACTTAAACCAGGTCATGACCCCGTCTGTGCCGTTCCTGACCATTCCCCCGGAAGAAGAAGACGAGGACGAAGAAGAGATCGAGATCATCCCGATCCCGGTGTACCCGCCGGGCGTTACCGGCTGAGTCTAGCTTTCCGGCTCGCCGGCCTTCAGCCATTCGGCGTATTCGGCTTTCGTTGCCTCGTTCGGCGGATAGACGCCGGGGATGGGACGGCCCTCCTGAATTTTCAGCTTGGCGAAACGCTCATAGCGTTCTTGCTCGACGCCGTCTTGAGCAACCTCGGCGGTCAGGGCCTGAGGGATGACGGCAACGCCGTCTGCGTCGCCGATGATGATGTCACCGGGAAAGATCGCCACGCCGCCGCATTGAATTGCTGTTTCGATGTCGGCCGCCGCGTGTCCGGCGACACTGGCCGGCGCCGCCGGACCGGCGGCATAAAGCGGCAACCCGACGGCCAGCGCTTCGACGCAATCGCGCACACCACCATCGGATACGACGCCGGCAACGCCTCGAACCTTCAGCCGTTCGACTAATAGGTCGCCGACCACCGCCAAATCGCCGCGTCCGCGCCCATCTATGACAAGCACGCTGCCCCCCGGCGCCTGTTCGATGGCGAGCCTTGGCGGATAATCGGGCTTGCCCAAAACGTCGGGCGTCGACAGGTCTTCGCGAAGCGGCACATAGCGCAGCGTATAGGCGGGGCCGAGAATGCGCTGCACCGGGTCGTTCAACGGCCTGACGCCGACCATCGAAATATTACGAATGCCGCGTTTTAAGAGCTGCATAGTGACGGTGGCGACGCTGATGGCGGATAAATTTTTGTATGTTTCGGCGTCCATAGGTTTCCTCCCCGCACGCATTGTGGCGACTTTATCGCTGTTTTTCCATGACCTTGAGCGCGCCAGCGTCTATATCAATTGGATCATGGTCAAACTGGACAAGATTTACACACGCGGCGGCGACAAGGGCGAAACCTCGCTCGGCTCGGGCAAGCGGGTTGCCAAGCATGACGTGCGCGTCCAGGCCTATGGCACGTCGGACGAAGCCAACGCCGTTATCGGCCTCGCCCGCCTGCACACACAAGGGGACGCCGATGCCATGTTGGCCCGCATCCAGAACGACCTGTTCGATCTCGGCGCCGATTTGTGCTGGCCCGAAGACAAAGCCAGCGGGGCAGAATCGCTGCGCATCACCGAGGCCCAAGTCATCCGCCTGGAGAACGAAATCGACGCCATGAACGCAGACCTCGCGCCTTTGAAATCCTTCGTCCTGCCCGGCGGCACCGAGGCGGCATCGTGGCTGCACCTGGGGCGCACCGTCGTGCGCCGGGTGGAAAGGCTAATGACGGCCTTAGCCCTGGACGAAGACGTAAACGTTTGGGCCATCAAATACGTCAACCGATTGTCCGACCACCTGTTCGTGATGGCGCGTTTCGTCAACGATAAGGGCAAAAAGGACGTTTTGTGGGTACCCGGCGCCAACCGTTAAGGCCGGCAAAATTGTATACAACGGTGCCTTGACCTCGGCATTTCAGCGTTTTAGTGTGCAAGTGCGAAGAGGGCGAATACCCCGGAAATCGGGGTTTTTTATCACTTTTTACAAGCCCAGGGCCGTTAATCCATGAAGGTTCTTGTCACCGTCAAGCGGGTCGTCGATTTCAACGTCAAAATCCGGGTCAAAAGCGACGCCACCGGGGTCGAGACCAGCAACGTTAAAATGTCGATGAACCCGTTCGACGAAATCGCCGTTGAAGAAGGCGTGCGTTTGCGCGAATCCGGCACGGCGGACGAATTGATCGCCGTGTCGCTGGGCACGGCCCAGTGTCAGGAAACCATTCGCACGGCGCTGGCCATGGGCGCCGACCGTGGCATTCTGGTCGAAACCGACACCGAACTTGAGCCGCTGGCCGTTGCCAAGCTGTTGGCCGCCATCGCCAAAAAAGAATCGCCTGACCTGATCATTGTCGGCAAACAGGCCATTGATGGCGATTGCAACCAAACCGGCCAGATGCTCGCCACCCTGCTCGGCTGGCCGCAGGGAACGTTCGCCTCCAAATTGTCGTTGTCCGGCGGCACAGCCAACGTCACCCGCGAGGTCGACGGCGGGCTGGAAACTGTGTCTTTGACGCTTCCCTGCGTCGTCACCACCGACCTGCGCCTCAACGAGCCCCGCTATGCATCGCTGCCCAATATTATGAAGGCCAAGAAAAAGCCCATCGACACCCTCAGCCCCGAAGACCTCGGCGTTGATGTCACGCCGCGCCTGACGACGCTTACAGTAGAAGAACCCCAGGGCCGCCAGGCCGGTGTCCTCGTTAAGGATGCCGCCGAGTTGGTCGATAAACTAAAAAACGAAGCGAAGGTGATCTGATGAGCGCCCTGGTTATTGCCGAACACGACAACAAAACCCTTAAATCCGCGACGCTGAACACCATCACGGCGGCGGGTGCGCTGGGCGATGTTACGGTGCTGGTCGCCGGGTCCGATTGCCACACGGTGGCCGAGGCGGTTTGTGCCATTCCTGGCATCACCAAGGTTCTGTTGGCCGACGATGCGGCGCTGGCGCACGGGCTGGCGGAAACCCTGGCCCCGATGGTTGCCAAGGTCGCCGCCGATTTCGGCCATGTCCTGGCGCCGGCGACCACGTTTGGCAAAAACCTGTTGCCGTGCGTGGCGGCGTTGTTGGACGTCGCCCAGATTTCCGAAATCACCAAAATCGTCGATGCCGACACCTTCGTTCGCCCCATTTACGCCGGTAACGCCATGGCGACGGTTAAAAGCAGCGACGCCATCAAAGTCATCACCGTGCGCACCACCGCGTTCGAACCTGCCGCCAACGAAGGCGGCAGCGCCGCCATCGAAGAAATCTCCGGGGCCGTGGAAGTGGACGGGGTGACCTTCGTCGGCCAGGAACTGACAAAATCGGAACGCCCGGAACTGACCAGCGCCAAAATCGTTATTTCCGGCGGGCGGGGTATGCAGTCGGGCGACAATTTCCACCTGCTGGAAACCATTGCCGACACCCTGGGCGCCGCCGTCGGGGCCAGCCGCGCCGCCGTCGACGCCGGATTTGTGCCCAACGATTACCAGGTCGGCCAAACCGGCAAGGTCGTCGCCCCGGACCTCTACATCGCGGTCGGTATTTCCGGCGCCATTCAGCATCTGGCGGGGATGAAGGATTCCAAGGTGATCGTCGCCATCAACAAAGACGAAGACGCGCCGATTTTTCAGGTCGCCGACTACGGATTAGTGGCGGACCTGTTCGATGTATTGCCGCAACTGGCATCAGAACTGGACAAACAGGCCTGAAACTGGCTCCCATACGGTTTAAGGTAAAAAATAATGGCTATTAATATCAAAAAAATCGGCGTTATCGGCAGCGGCCAGATGGGCAAGGGTATTGCCCAGGTCTGTGCCACCGCCGGGTTCGACGTGCACCTGATGGACGCCAACGAAGACGTTTTGGGCGGCGCCGTTGCCGCCATCGGAAAAGGCATGGGCCGCCTGGTGGCGAAGGAAAAAATGTCCGAGTCCGACAAGGACGCCGCCCTCAAACGCATTTCCACCGGTGCCGATATGAGCGGGTTCAAGGATTGCCAGTTGGTGATTGAGGCCGCGACCGAGGACGAGCAGGTCAAAAAGGCTATCCTTTTAGAATTGTGCGAGGTTCTCAGCGACGACGCCCTGATTGCGTCCAACACGTCGTCCATTTCGATCACCCGGCTGGCCGCCAAGACGGACCGACCGGAAAAAGTCGTCGGCATGCATTTCATGAACCCGGTGCCGCGCATGGAACTGGTCGAATTGATCCGCGGCATCGCCACGGATGAGGAAACCTACACAACCATCCGCGAACTGGTCGTAAAATTAGGCAAAACCCCGATCAACGCCGAAGACTTCCCCGCCTTCATCGTCAACCGTATCCTGCTACCGATGATCAACGAAGCCGTCTATACGCTGTATGAAGGCGTCGGCTCCGTTAGCGCCATCGACAACGCCATGAAGCTCGGCACCCACCACCCGATGGGGCCGCTTGAACTGGCCGACTTTATCGGACTGGATACCTGCCTCTCGGTCATGCACGTGCTGCACGACGGCCTCGCCGACACCAAATACCGGCCCTGTCCGTTGCTGGTAAAATACGTCGAAGCCGGCTGGCTGGGCCGCAAATCCGGCAAAGGCTTCTACGACTATTCCGGCGACGAGCCTGTGCCGACGCGGTAGGGCGGCCCGGAAAATCCCGAAGTTAAGGGATTTCCACCACAGAGATCACAGAGAAGAAAGA
>JABMOY010000228.1 GCA_013203955.1 Rhodospirillales bacterium
ATGCTGTCCCACGGCGGCATTTCGGCGGCCTTGTTCCTGATCGTCGGCGTCGTTTACGACCGCATTCATTCCCGCGAGATCGCGTCCTACGGCGGCTTGGTCCACAAGATGCCCGCTTATTCCCTGATTTTCATGCTGTTCATGCTGGCCTCGGTGGGCCTGCCGGGGACCGCCGGGTTCATCGGCGAATTCCTGATACTGGTCGGTGCCTTCAAGGCCAATCCGTGGGTCGCGGCCTTGGCAGCGACGGGCTTGATCTTGGGGGCCGCTTACATGCTTTACCTATACCGCCGGGTCATCTTCGGCAGCCTGACCAAAGAAAACCTGTCGGCCATCGCCGATTTAAAGCTCCGCGAAATCGCCGTCTTCGCGCCGCTGGTCATCTTGGTCATTTGGATGGGTATCTACCCGGCGCCGTTCTTGGACATCATGCATGTATCCGTCGCCAACATGTTGGAACAGATCAACACAGCACTCGACGCAAGCGCCGTCGTCAGCGTTGCCGGTAAATAGGGAAATGGAAAAAATTTAATGGCTGACGTTCCAAACATCGTTCCCGCCCTGCCGGAATTGTTCCTGGCCGGCGTCATCATGGCGCTGTTGATGTTCGGCGTTTTCCAAAAGGCCGGGACCGAAGCCTTGGAAGTCAAATCGACGCGCCTGATTTCGCTTCTCAGCGTCATCGCCTTGGTCTTGGCCATGTTGTTGGTGTCGACGCTGTGGGGGGGCCGTTTGTTGACGTTCCAAAAAATGTTCATCAGCGACACCTTCGCCGTCTATGCCAAGACCTTGGTGCTGGCCGGGTCGGCGCTGGCCATCGTTTTGTCGCATAGCTTCCTGGAACGCCAGCACATGGCGCGGTTCGAATATTCCATTCTCATCGTCTTCGCGACACTCGGCATGATGATGATGATTTCCGCCAACGACCTGATCTCACTTTACGTCGGCCTGGAAATGCAGTCGCTGTCGCTCTATGTCATCGCCGCCATTCAGCGCGACGACACCCGCTCCACGGAAGCCGGGCTGAAATACTTCGTCCTCGGCGCCGTAGCGTCCGGCATGCTGCTTTACGGAAGTTCGCTGATCTACGGCTTTACCGGCACCACCAATTTTGAACAATTGAGCCTCGTGCTCCATGCGCCGCAAGAGGGCGGGGTCAACGTCGGCATCATTTTCGGCATCGTCTTCATCCTGGCGGGCTTGGCCTTCAAGGTTTCGGCGGTGCCCTTCCACATGTGGACGCCGGATGTTTATGAAGGCGCGCCGACGCCGGTCACGGCCTTTTTCTCGGTAGCGCCGAAAATCGCCGCCTTGGCGCTTTTCATCCGCGTCATGGTCGGGCCGTTCGGGGGCTTGACCGGCGAATGGCAGCAGATCGTCGTCTTCATCTCGATGGCGTCGATGATCCTGGGCGCCTTCGCCGCCATCAACCAAAGAAACATCAAACGCCTGATGGCCTACAGTTCCATCGGCCATGTCGGTTATGCCCTGATCGGGCTATCCGTCGGCACCGAGGCGGGTGTGCGCGGTATGTTGATTTATCTGGCCATATACCTGTTCATGAACATCGGCACCTTCGCCTGCATCTTGTGCATGCGCCGTGGCGATCGCATGGTTGAAGACATCGGCGACCTGGCGGGCCTGGGCAAGACCCATCCCATGCTGGCGCTCGGCGTCACCGTATTCATGTTTTCCATGGCCGGCATTCCGCCCTTGGCCGGATTCTTCGGCAAATTCTATATCTTCCTGGCCGCTGTCGAGGGCGGGCTGTACGGGCTTGCGGTAATCGGGGTGCTTTCCAGTGTCGTCGCCGCTTTTTATTATTTGCGTATCGTACAGATCGTTTATTTCGAGGACCCGGACGAGGAACTGGATAAACCGATCAGCCGCGAACTGGGCCTTGTCATCACCGCGACCGGAATTTTCGTCGTCTTCTTTTTCATGTACCCGGGGCCGATCCTGTCCGCCGCCCGGGCCGCCGCCGCATCGATCTTCTTTTAAGATATGCGCGAACCCAAACTGCCATCCGTATACCATTTGGTGAGCCTGGATTGCGTTGACAGCACCAACGAAGAAGCCAAGCGCTTGGCCGCCTTGGGCGAAGACGAGACGCCGGATGGCACGTTGGTGTGGGCCAAAGAACAAACCGCCGGGCGCGGGCGTCGGGGGCGGAAATGGTCGAGCCCGCCTGGAAACCTTTATTGCTCGTTGGTTCTGCGCCCCGAAGTTTCGGCGGGGAAGGCGTCAGAGCTTAGCTTTATCGCCGCCTTGGCGCTGTTTGATGCTTTGGGAACCGTCGGCGAGCCCGGCCATCAGGTCTTTTGCAAGTGGCCCAACGATATCCTGTTGAACGAACGCAAGGTCGCCGGAATTTTGCTGGAAGCCGAAACGTCGGGCAGCGGCAATCCCGACTGGGTGGTCTTGGGCCTTGGCGTCAACGTCGCCGTCTTCCCGGCCGATACGGAATTCGAGGCGACGTCGTTTCGGGCCGAAAACTGGGGCGCCACCGAAGTCGATTGCCTGGAGGCCTTCGCCCGACATTTCCTGAGTTGGACCAACAAATGGCTGGAAGAAGGGTTCGAGCCGGTCCGCAAGAACTGGCTTTGGCGTTCTATCGGCCAGGGCAAGGAGATCGAGGTCCACCTGGAAAACGAAACCCTGACCGGCATTTTTACCGACCTTGACGAAACCGGCGCATTGTTGCTGAAAACGGACGAAGGCGAGCGTAAGATCACCGCCGGCGACGTCTTTTTTCCAAAAGCATAGAGCACCAGACCATGCTGCTGGCCATTGATTCGGGCAACACCAACATCGTCTTTGCCGTCTTCGACGACGAAGGCGCCATCAAGGGCCAATGGCGCTCGTCATCCAAGATCGACCGCACCGCCGATGAAATCGGGGTGTGGCTGCAACAGTTGATGGCGGTGGCGAAAATCACACCCAATGACATAACGTCGGCGATCATTGCCAGCGTCGTACCGGCGACGCTATTCACCCTTAAATCTCTATGCCGGGACTTTTTTGGCTGCGATGCGATGGTCATCGGCGATGACGGCATCGATTTGGGTCTAAAGGTCTTGATCGACCGCCCGGAAGAAGTCGGCGCCGACAGGTTGGTTAACGCCGTCTCGGCTCATAACCGCTATGGTGGTCCCTTAATCATCGTCGATTTCGGCACCGCCACGACGTTCGATATCATCGATGCGGACGGTAGCTACCTCGGCGGGGTTATCGCGCCGGGGGTCAACCTGTCGCTCGAAGCCCTTCACATGGCCGCCGCTCAACTTCCCCTGATCGGCATCAAGCGCCCCGAAAAAGTCACCGGCAAAAGCACGGTCCAGGCCATGCAATCGGGGATATATTGGGGTTACGTCGGCTTGATCGAAGGGCTGGTGAAGCGGCTCCGCGAGGAACACGGAACCGACATGGACGTTATCGCCACCGGCGGCTTGGCGGGTCTGTTCACGGAAGTTATCGGCTGCATCAAACATTCGGACCCGGACCTCATTCTTGGCGGTCTTTACGACATTTATCGAAAAAATTCTTGAACCCAATGGCAAAAAACAAACCCGATCACCTTGTCTTCCTGCCCTTGGGCGGGGCCGGCGAAATCGGCATGAACCTCAACCTTTACGGCCTCGGCCCCGAAGGTAAGGAAACCTGGGTCATGGTCGATTTCGGTATCACCTTCGGCGATGGCCAAAACCCCGGCGTTGACGTGATCGCGCCCGATCCGGGGTTCATCGTCGAGCACCGCGACCGGCTGGCGGGGCTGGTCCTGACCCATGCCCACGAAGACCATCTGGGCGCCGTGCCTTATTTGTGGGACCGCCTTAATTGCCCCATCTATGCGACGCCGTTCACCGTATCGATCCTTAAACGAAAATTATCTGAAACGGATTTCGGCGACCGTGTCGAAATCATCGAGGTGCCCCTGGGCGGCCGATTCAATGTCGGGCCTTTCGATATGGAGCTGATTACGCTGACCCATTCGATCCCCGAGCCCAACGCCATCGCCATCCGCACCGACTTCGGCACCATCCTGCATACCGGCGACTGGAAATTCGACCCCGGCCCGGTGGTCGGCGAGACGGCGGACGAGGAAGCGCTTGCCCGCTTGGGCGACGAAGGGGTTATGGCGCTGGTCTGTGATTCCACCAATGTCTTCGATCCCGGCCAATCGGGGTCGGAAGCCGACTTGCTGGAAAGCCTTACGGCGCTGATCGGGCAATGTAAAAAGCGCGTCGCCGTCGCCTGCTTTTCCACCAACGTGGCCAGGTTAGAGACCATCGCCAAGGCCGCCCAGGCCAACGGCCGGGACGTCGTGCTGGCCGGGCGCTCGTTATGGCGGATCAACGACGCGGCGCGCGACAACGGCTACCTTGGCGGCGTGCCGGCCTTTATCGACGACAAAGACGCCGGCCACATCCCCGAAGACAAGGTCGTCATTATCTGCACCGGCAGCCAGGGCGAACCCCGCGCCGCCCTCTGGCGGATCGCCAACGACGACCATCCCAACGTGACCTTGAACGAAGGCGACACGGTGATCTTTTCCGCCCGCATGATCCCCGGCAACGAAGGCTCCATCGGGCGCCTGCACAACCGGCTGATCCGCCGTGGCATCGAGGTCATCACCGCGCGCGATCATTTTATCCATGTTTCCGGCCATCCGGCCCGCGACGAACTGGCCCGCATGTACCAATTGGCGCGGCCGAAACTGTCGATCCCGGTTCATGGCGAGGCCCGGCACCTGCGCGAGCACGCCAAGCTGGCCCTCGAATGCCAGGTGCCGGCGGCAATCCCGGCTGAAAACGGCACCATCATCCGCTTAGGCCCCGGCGATGCCGCCGCCATAGGCGAGGTTCCCTCGGGGCGCTTGGCGCTCGATGGCAACCGCATGGTGCCCCTGGATGGCGACCTGATCCGCAGCCGCAACCGGGCGATCTTTAACGGGACGGCGGTGGTGACGGTAGCGGTCGATGAGAACGGCGAGCTTGCCGGCGAGCCCGGGATTACCACCTCAGGCCTTCTGGAATTGGGCGAAGACGCCGTCGAAGCCGCCGCCCTGGACGCCGCCGCCGACGACATCAAGGGGCTTTCCGGCAAAAAAAGCCGGGACGACGAGGCCCTAAAAGAAGCCGTGCGTATTGCGGTCCGGCGTTCTTTCCGCAAAAATCTGGACAAGAAGCCGATAACAACCGTGCATCTTGTGCGCGTATAAAGAAACAGGACGATAGCCATGATCGGCAAGCTCAACCATGTCGCCATTGCGGTGCCCGACTTAGGGGCGGCGGCGGCGATTTACCGCGACACCCTGGGCGCCAAGGTGTCGGACCCGCAAGCCTTGACTGAGCACGGGGTGACGGTTGTCTTTATCGATCTCGGCAATGCCAAAGTCGAACTGCTGGAACCGCTCGGCGACAATTCACCGATCGCCGGATTCTTGGAAAAGAACACCGCCGGCGGCATTCATCATCTCTGCTACGAAGTCGACGACATTCTGGCCGCCCGCGACCAGCTAAAGGAACAAGGCGCGCGCGTCCTCGGTGACGGCGAGCCTAAAACCGGCGCCCACGGGAAGCCCGTTCTTTTCCTTCACCCCAAGGACTTCACCGGCGCCTTGATCGAGCTGGAACAGGCTTAAGCACCATGGGAATTTGGACTTGGCCCGCCGTCTTCATCATCATCTGGTGGCTGGTGATCTTTATGGTTCTGCCGTGGAGCGCCAAGCGCATCGAGCCCGACAAATTGGGCGAGGAGGAAGGCGCCGACCCAGACACCGTTAAAAAGCCGAACCTGTTGATGCGAATCCTCCTCACCACGGTGATTTCCGGGGTTATCTTCGGCTTGGTCTACCTGATCGTCGTTTCCGGCGTGATTTCGTTCGGGAAGGCGGGATGAGCTGGTACTGCGAAGTGGCCAAGGGCCACCCCCTCCACGAGCCCTATCACGATAAAGAATACGGTTTCCCCTTAGGCCGCGGCAAAGACGGCGAACGCTATCTGTTCGAGCTGCAATCGTTGGAATTATTTCAGGCCGGGCTGTCGTGGGAACTCATTCTGAAGAAACGCCCGACCACCGTTGCCGCCTTCGATAATTTCGACGTCGACACCGTCGCCGCCTACAAGGCCAAGGACGTAAAGCGCCTGCTGAACGACGCCGGCATCATCCGCAACAAGCTGAAAGTCGCGTCCATCATCGAAAATGCCAAGCGCATTCAAGGATTGCGCGACACCGACGGTGGTTTCGCCAAATGGATTGCCGCCCACCATCCGCTGAACCGCGACGATTGGACGAAGCTGTTCCGCAGCACCTTCAAGTTCATGGGCGGCGAAATCGTCAATGAGTTTTTGATGTGCATCGGCTATTTGCCAGGCTCCCACCACGAGGACTGCCCGGCCTTTAAACGCATCGCCAAAAAGAACCCGCCTTGGTCGCGGGTCGATCCGAAGATTTACAAGGCTTCGTGATTAGGGCGGTTTCCGACCAAAAGGAATCGGTGTTCAAAAGCGGCCTCATCCTGAGCTTGTCGAAGCCTCATCCTGAGCTTGTCGAAGCCTCATCCTGAGCTTGTCGAAGCCTCATCCTGAGC
>JABMOY010000229.1 GCA_013203955.1 Rhodospirillales bacterium
AAAAAATCGGTGATGCAGGCCACCGTATAGGCACTAAAAGCCAACCAGCTGCCCAGCGGATCATCGACGAACAGCAGCAGGCAGATCAGTACCGGAATCGCGATAATTCGCGAAAAAGTCAAGATATTCGGGACGTTAATCAACATGACGAAGCCATCTTAACGCCGTTACCCGTCCGGGTGAAACCATTCATAAATTTTTACCGCCGTCGATTTGTTGATGCCGTCGACGGCTTCCAGGTCGGCGCGCCCGGCGTCGGCCACCGCCTTGGCCGCGCCGAAGTGATGCAGGAGCGCTTTTTTGCGCTTAGGCCCGATGCCCGGAATATCATCAAGCAGGGATTTGACCAGCGCCCTCGAGCGTTTATCCCGGTGGGCGCCGATGGCGAAACGGTGGGCTTCGTCGCGCAACCGCTGCAAAAAGAAAAGCACCGGGTCGCGCGCCGGCAGGGTCAAGGGCGCGCGGTCCTTGAAAAAAATCTTTTCCCGCCCGGCGTTGCGGTCCGGGCCCTTGGCGATGGCCACCACGGCAACGCCATCGATCCCCAGTTCCTCGAAAACCTTGTAAGCGATGCCGAGCTGCCCCTTGCCGCCGTCAACCAGGACAAGGTCCGGCCATTGGCCCTTGTCGCGGTCGGGGTCTTCCTTCAAAGCCCTGGAAAAACGCCGGGACAGGACCTCGTGCATCATCGCGTAGTCATCGCCCGGCGAATAACCCTCGCCCTCTTCGATTCCATCGGGTCCTTTCTCTTTAGCCCCTTTGATATTGAACTTGCGGTAGGCTTTTTTCATCAAGCCCTCGGGCCCGGCGACGATCATGGCGCCGACCGCTTTGGTGCCGGAAACGTGGCTGTTGTCATAGACTTCGATGCGCTCGGGCGCGCCGTCCAGGTCCAAGGCCGTCGCCAACCCTTCCAAAAGCTTGCGTTGCGTCGCACTTTCGGCGAGACGGCGGTCCAGGGCCTCCTTGGCGTTGGTCAGCGCATGGTTGAGCAAATTCAATTTATCACCGCGCTGGGGACGGACCAAACGGACGGCCTTATCCGCACGCACGGATAAAGCAGCGGCCACCAGGTTCCGATTGGGCGGCGTATGGCTGACGAAGACCGTCTTCGGGGGCTGGGCCTTGGCATAGAACTGCCCCAAAAACGCCTCCAGCACCGCAGGCACGTCGTCATCACGGGCGTGGCTCGGGAAATAAGCGCGGTTGCCGAAATTTGCCCCGGTGCGGAAGAAAAACACCTGAACACAGGTCTGGCCACCGGCCTGATAGGCGGCGACGACATCGGCCTCGCCGACCGCCTTCAAGTTGACGTCGTGGTGGGCCTGGATGCGGGTCAGCGCCCGGATGCGGTCGCGGTAGGCGGCGGCCTGCTCGAACTCCTCGGCGTCGCTGGCGGCTTGCATAAGGGCGGCAAATTGGCGCTGGATTTTCTGCGAGCCGCCGGTCAGGAAGGCATGAGCTTGATCGACGGCAACCTTGTAGTCGGCTTCACTGATACGCTCAACGCAGGGCGCCGAACAGCGCTTGATCTGGTGCAGCAGGCAGGGCCGGGTGCGCGATGCGAAAACGCTGTCGGTACAGGTTCTCAGTAAAAAAGCCCGTTGCAGCACGGAAAGCGCCTCGTTGACCGCCCAAACCGAGGCGAAGGGCCCGAAATAGTCGCCTTTTCGAGATTGCGCCCCCCGGTGCTTGAGCACCTGGGGAAAGCCGTGATCCCGGGTTACCAGAATCGAGGGGAAGGATTTATCGTCCCTGAGCAGAATGTTGTAGCGCGGGTGATAACGCTTGATCAGGTCGGCTTCCAGCAACAGGGCTTCGACCTCGGTGTGGGTGGTGACGAATTCCATGGACCGGGTGGCGGCGATCATGCGCTGGGTGCGGATGGGTTGCCCGGACAAGCGGGTGTAGCTGGTCACCCTTTTTTTAAGGTCCTTGGCTTTGCCGACGTAAAGGACATCGCCCTTGGCGTTAATCATCCGGTAGACCCCGGGCGCGCCCGGCAGAGTCTTCAAATATTGTTCGATCACGGGTACCCCACCGGGCACCCCAGACGGGGTATCGGTGGGGTCGGATTGGCGTTTTTTTTGCTTTTCCATAACTGGGGCCATACCCGGATATGTGTTCCGAAGATTTACTAAAAAAATTGCCGGTATTTAGGGACGAATGGAGCTTAATTCGTCAATTAGAACAACTTTATCTATCCACCAAACCTGTGGATAACGTTGTTGAAAAGCCACTCATCCGCCCGCATGCCCTTAACATTACGAGATTTTTTTTATTTTGCCTAATTATTAAGCAATAATATAACCATTTGAAATTACTTGCTAAAAATGAATCCGGACGATTCCGAAGTTCCAAAAATCAGAAATTGAAATAATTCCGACACATACGAATACAATCGAAGACCCTGTGCACAACTTGTCGTGGGGGTAACGCTAAGTGGCTGCATTGATTCCGAAAGCAAGGTTCTTATAAACAAGAATCTATACTTTAGAATTATGCCTTTCAATTTCCACACCGACACTTTCTGCATGATCCATTATATCTAATTTCTCTACTCTAACTCGTACCGAGCGGACGAGCCGGTCCTTGAGGCACATATCCGCAAGGTTTTCGGCCAGAGTCTCGACAAGGTTCACATGCCCCCGCTTGGCGATTTCTTCTGCGCCGCTGGCTAATTTCTCGTAACAGATGACGTTTGTGATGTCGTCGTCGATGACCGCGCCGTCTTCGAAGACCGCCAGGTCGAGGTTGATCCGGACCCGCTGTTCCTGGGCCTTTTCATGGTTATGGATGCCGATGGAACAGGGCATGACCAAATTACGGATGAACACATGGCGGATGGAATCCGCCGCATTGGCGATTGTTCGTGGTTGAATTCGTTTAATATTTGTTGCTGTCATTTCTTATTTCCACTTACGGCTATATTTCCCCGGATCGTTATTTTGTACTAACTTTTAGACCAAAAACCATTTTTATTCCGGCGTATTCGCGGCTCGTGACCCCGGCGCCCAGCCTAAATGCTGGCCGCCGTCCAGGACAATCATCTGCCCCGTCATCGACGACGCGCCTAAGAGGAACCGCACCGCCTGACAGATTTCATCCAACTCCACCGGCCGATTTAGCGGCAGCGCCGACCACTGGCGCTTAAACTGCGCCTCGGTCTGGTGAATACTGGCCAGGGTCGGCCCGGGCCCGATGGCATTGACCCTGATCCAGGGTGCCAGCGCCAGCGCCAAGTTCTGCGTCAGCCCCCACAGCGCCACCTTGCTGACCGTGTAAGACGTAAAATAGGGAGTGACGTTCCACACCCGCTGGTCGATCAGGTTAATAACGTTGCCTTCGGCGCCGTCAGGTAGCTGTCCGGCGAAAGCCTGGGTTATTTGGAAGGGCGCGCGCAAATTAACCTGCATATGCCCTTCCCAGGATTCCTTGGTCGCCGTTTCCGGCGTATCTTCCTGAAAAACCGAGGCATTGTTGACGAGACACGAAAGCGGGCCGATCTCCGCCACTGTGCGTTCAACCAAGCCGGCAGCTTCATCTTCCAGGGCTAAATCCGCCTGAACCGTCACCGCCTTTCCGCCCTTGTTCGATATTTCAGAGACGACGGCAGACGCTTCGCCGTCCGAGCGGTTGAAATGCACCGCCACCGTCCATCCCGCCGCCGCCAGATCAAGGGCGATGGCGCGGCCGATCCGGCGCCCGGCGCCGGTGATCAGGGCTGTTTTTAGCGCATCTTCGCTCATCGCCGGAGAATGGGCGATCACGGGTCTTGATGCAAGAGGGCCACCCTATGTTCTGTACTCAATTAACGGCCGCTTAATCGAGTACAGAACCTAGCTTTCAGTGACCAGACGCTTGAAGTCAGAGAGGCGCGTCAGATAAATGGGGAAATATCCTAGTCGCCTTCGATCCGTCTAAGATATCAGCGGTTAGTGGGAGCTTCGATTTCAGCGATACGCCTATCTATGGCTCGGCGAATGCCCTCATTTTCCTGTTGGTCTCGGACCCTCTGGAAGCATTGGCGCGCAGAATCCTTGTTGCCGGAAAGCAAATATAACTCTGCCTGGGCTGATAAATACCCCATACCGAGAGCGACCTTCGAACCAGCTAATTCTTCTAACTGGGCCATCCCCTCATTCGGTCTGCCTGCGTAGCCGAGCGCGACAGCTCTGTTCAGTTTGATGACATCTGTTGCCTCGATCGTCATCATGCGATCATAGAAGGCAACGATGTTCTCCCAATTTGTATCTTCAAAAGTAGCGGCAATAGCATGTTGAGCAGCGACCCGCGCTTGCAGTGTGTAGAGGCCATCCTTATGCGGTTCAACGAGTTGCGCCAGTACGCTCAAGGCTTCCCGAGTTTGCTCTGCGTGCCATTCAGTGCGTATTTGGCGGGTAAGCGGAACGAGGTCACCCTCTTTGGAGATCCGTGCAGGGGATCGGGCATCGGTAAATAAAAGCAATGCCAGAAGCCCTTGGCTCTCGGTGCTGTGAGGTGCCAGCTTACAGAGGAGGCGGCTTAATCTTATCGCTTCCCGCGTCAAATCTCTGCGTTGCAGCGACGGGCCACGCACCGGCAGGTAGCCTTCATTGAAAATCAGGTAGATCGCCGCCAGTACACTCTTCAATCTTCGGTCCTGTTCTGCAACCGGTGGCGTTCTAAACGGGATATTCGCGTCCCTGATTTTACGTTTGGCACGAAGCAATCGTGTACGGACGGCTTCTTTTTTATAGAAAAAGGCGGTCGCTATTTCGACAGGCGGTAAGCCGGCCACCAGTCTCAAAATCAGCATAACCTGATCGGTCACAGAAATGGC
>JABMOY010000230.1 GCA_013203955.1 Rhodospirillales bacterium
ACCAAGGTGCGCAAGGAAAGCGACCCCATCGACAACCTACGCGACAAGCTGATCGCAGCAAAGATCACCAACGAAGCGGCCTTGAAGGAGATTGATAAAGACATCAAGGCCGTGGTTACGGCGGCCGCCGACTTCGCTCAAGCCAGCGAAGAGCCGGACCCGGCCGAGCTTTACACCGACATTTTGGTAGAGGTCTAAGCTCATGGCCATTCAAGTCCTGATGCCGGCGCTGTCGCCGACCATGACCGAAGGCAAGCTCGCCCGCTGGGCCAAGGCCGAAGGCGACGCGGTGGTCAGCGGCGACGTGCTCGCCGAAATCGAAACCGACAAAGCGACCATGGAAGTCGAGGCCGTGGACGAGGGCATCTTGGGTAAGATTCTCGTCGCCGAAGGCACCGAAGGCGTTCCCGTCAACACCCCGATCGCCATCATCGTCGAGGAAGGCGAAGACGCCTCGGCTGTAGAAACTCCCGCCGCCGCGCCGACGCCTGTCGAAGCTCCGGCTCCGGCTCAAACCATGGCGCCGTCCGCCGTCACGCCAGTGGAAACCGGGTACGACGGTCCTACGGTGAACCAGAGCGTCCGCGAAGCGCTACGCGACGCCATGGCCGAGGAAATGCGCAACGATCCTTTGGTGTACCTGATGGGCGAGGAAGTCGCCCAGTACCAAGGCGCCTATAAAGTCAGCCAGGGTTTGTTGGAAGAATTCGGTCCGGATCGCGTCATCGACACGCCGATCACCGAACACGGGTTTGCGGGCTTAGGCGTCGGCGCCAGCTTCGCCGGGCTTAAACCCATCGTCGAATTCATGACTTTCAACTTCTCCATGCAGGCCATGGACCAGATCATCAACTCGGCGGCCAAGACGCTTTATATGTCGGGCGGCCAGATGGGGGCGCCGATCGTCTTTCGCGGGCCTAATGGCGCCGCGTCCCGTGTTGCCGCTCAGCATTCGCAGTGTTATGCGTCGTGGTTCGCGCACATTCCGGGGTTGAAGGTGGTCAGCCCGTGGTCCGGTGCCGATGCCAAGGGGTTGCTGAAATCCGCTATCCGCGACCCCAACCCGGTGATTTTCCTGGAAAACGAAATTCTCTATGGCCAAAGCTTCGATGTCCCCCAGGACCCGGACTTTACTGTTCCCATCGGCCTCGCCAAGGTCGAGAGGCCGGGGGTGGACGTCACCATTACCGCCTTTTCGCTGATGGTCGGCGTGGCGTTGGAAGCGGCGGAAGCTCTTTCGGCTGAAGGCATCGACGCCGAGGTCATCAACCTGCGCTCGATACGCCCGCTGGACATCGCGACGATCACGTCCTCGGTTCGTAAAACCAACAGGCTGGTCAACGTCGAGGAAGGCTGGCCCGCCGCCGGCATCGGATCCGAAATCTGCGCCTTGATGATGGAGCACGCTTTCGATGACCTGGACGCGCCGGTGGTCCGTGTCACCGGCGAAGACGTGCCGATGCCGTATGCCGCCAACCTGGAAAAGCTGGCCCTGCCCAACGCCAAGGACATTATCGAGGCGGCGAAATCCGTCTGTTACCGGTAGGACAAGGGAATGCCTATTAAAATCCTCATGCCCGCCTTGTCGCCGACCATGACCGACGGCAAAATCGCCAAGTGGGTGAAAAAGGAAGGCGACGCGGTTGAATCCGGCGACGTTCTTGCCGAAATTGAAACCGACAAGGCGACCATGGAAGTCGAATCCATCGACGACGGCACGATGGGCAAAATCCTCGTTGCCGAAGGAACCGAAGGCGTGCCCGTCAACCAAGTAATCGCGCTGTTGCTGGAAGACGGCGAGGACGCATCTGCTATGGAAGGCGTTGAGGTATCAGCGCCCCCGCCGGCGCCGGCGCCGCCCCCTGCGGCGGCTCCCGTTACAACGCCTACGCCTGTTCCCCAAGCACCGGCCCCATTTGCCGCACCGCCTCCTGCTGAAAGCGGTGGGCGCGTTGTTGCCAGCCCGCTGGCCAAGCGCCTAGCCTCGGAAAAGGGTGTCAACCTTGCAGCCATCACCGGCACCGGCCCCAAAGGCCGCATCGTCAAGCGCGACATCGAAACGGCTGTTCCCGGCGCGGCGCCAACTGCACTCTCTGGCGCCCCATCCGCACCGGCGGCGGCACCGACACCACCGACGCCGGGCCTCAATCTCAACGACCCGCTGCTCGGCACCATGCCGGAATTCGAGGCCGTGCCAAATTCGTCCATGCGCAAGGTCATCGCCCGGCGGCTGACGGAATCGGCCCGCGACATTCCACATTTCAACGTCACCATGGATGTCGAGATCGACACGTTGTTGGATTATCGCAAAAGGCTCAACGGCCAAGAGGGCGCTGAATACAAAATTTCGGTCAACGATTTCGTCATTAAGGCGGTGGCCTTGGCCTTGGCTCGCGTTCCCGAATCCAATGCGTCCTACACCGACGAGGCGACGCTTTTATTCAAACGCGCCGACATCTCCGTCGCCGTCGCCATCGACGGTGGTCTGATTACGCCGGTGATCAGGGACGCCGGCAACAAGGGGCTGGCCCAGATTTCAGGCGAGGCCAAGACGCTGGCGCTACGGGCACGGGCCGGGCAGCTACAGCCGACAGAATACGAAGGCGGTACCTTCACCATTTCCAACCTCGGCATGTTCGGCATCAAGGCGTTTACGTCGATCATCAACCCGCCGCAGGGCGCGATCCTGAGCGTCGGAGCCGGCGAACAGAGGCCGGTCGTTAAATCGGGCGCGCTGTCCTCGGCGACGGTGATGACCTTGACGCTGGCCGTCGATCACCGCTGCATTGACGGCGCCACCGCGGTCGCATTCATTAAGGAACTGAAGGCCATTCTCGAAGAACCCCTTCAGTTCATGCTTTAGGAGAGGCCGCATGGCCGACACCAACTTCGACGTCATCATCATCGGCGGCGGCCCCGGCGGGTATGTGACCGCCATTCGCGGCGCGCAGTTGGGGCTTAAAGTCTGCGTGGTGGAAAAGAAACATCTGGGCGGTATCTGCCTCAACTGGGGCTGTATCCCGACCAAGGCGCTGCTGCGCTCGGCCGAAGTATTCCACACCATGAAAAACGC
>JABMOY010000231.1 GCA_013203955.1 Rhodospirillales bacterium
CTCTACAATGCCATTGTAGCGCTCTCCCAACTGAGCTATGGCCCCATATTTTAATGCGTCTTCAGCCCGCCCGTTGGAATTGTCGCGGCGGGTCGGGGAAATTAAGGGTGCGGGGCGGACTTAAGCAAGGGAAAATTTAATTCGACGGGCCTTCGCCCTTGTCGCCGACGCCGTCGTCGATGTGTTCCTTGACTTCCGACATGTCGTCGTCGGTTTCGCCCAATTCCGAGGTGTCCTCAATTAAGTCATCGTCCTTATCGTCATCATCCAAGTCGACGGATACGCCGTCGTCACCGGCGGCCAAAACGTCATCATCGTCATCATCGTCACCGGGGGTGTCTTCGGCGGTCTTGTCGGGATCCGACGTGGGCTTTATTTCCGCGACCGGGGCCGGTACGGCAGCCGCAGTCGGGCGCTTGGGCCGGGCCGGCGGTTCCGGTTTGAATTCGACATCGCATTTCGGACAGGCGATGGGTTTTTTATTGAGGTCATAAAACGACGCGCCGCAACCTTGGCAAGCCCGCTTTTTTCCCAGCTCAGATGTAGCCACCTGGTATCCTCCTGTGGAATTCGATCTTAATTCAGCATGCCAATTGCCATGTTCCTTGGGCTCTGTCAAAAACAAAAAATGTTTAAATGAAATTCTTACGCTCGTTCCCGGCGAGGCTGAGGGAAGCCTACCCCTCAGCACGGGCTTCGTGCTAGAAACGGCCCCAGATAATGCCTCGAGGACAAGACTAAGAGATACAAGGATAAATGCGACGTGACGGCCTTAATTTCCAAACGCGCCAAGCCCCTGCGGGGCGAAACGGCGGTTCCCGGCGACAAGTCGATTTCGCACCGGGCCTTGATCCTGGGCGCGGTTTCCGTCGGCGAAACCCGGATTAGCGGCCTTCTGGCTTCCGACGACGTGCTCAAGACGGTCCAGGCCATCAAGGCCCTCGGCGCGCAGGTCGAACAAGCGGACAACGGCGATTGGCTGATCCACGGGCCCGGCCTGGGCGGCCTCCACGAGCCCTCGGGCGTGCTCGATTTCGGCAACTCGGGAACGGCGGCGAGGCTGATGTTGGGGCTTTTGGCGACGCACCCCTTGGCCGCGACCTTTAGCGGCGACGCGTCCTTGTCGGGGCGCCCCATGGAACGCGTCATGGCGCCGTTGCGGCAAATGGGCGCACAGTTCACGGCCCGCACCGGCGGCCTGTTGCCGATCACCGTCACCGGCGCAAAATCCCCGGTGCCGATTGTTTATGAGCTGCCCGTCGCTTCGGCCCAGGTGAAAACGGCGGTGCTGTTGGCGGGCTTGAACACGCCGGGCCGGACCACCGTTATCGAACCCGAGCCGACCCGCGACCATACGGAGCGCATGCTTAGCTTTTTCGGCGCCCAGGTGACGGTCGAGGAAGGCCCTGAAGGCGGAAAAACCATTACCCTGACCGGACAGCCGGAACTGGAAGGCCACGCGGTCGATGTGCCCGGCGATATCTCGTCGGCCGCCTTTCCGCTGGTGGCGGCTCTGTTGGTGGCGGATTCCAAAATCGAATTAACCGGCGTCGGCGTTAATCCGCTGCGCGCGGGTCTTATCGAAACCCTCAAGGATATGGGCGCCAAGATCGATATCAAAAACCTGCGCGACCAGGGCGGCGAGCCGGTCGCCGACCTGGTGGTGGAAGCGTCGGCGTTAAAAGGAGTGAACGTCCCCGCCGACCGGGCGCCGTCGATGATCGACGAATATCCGATCCTTGCCGTCGCCGCGTCCTGTGCGCAAGGTGAAACGCGGCTGCAGGGCTTGGCCGAGCTTCGGGTCAAGGAAAGCGACCGTTTGAGCGCCATGGAACGGGGCTTGGGCGAGGCCGGTGTCGACGTCACGGCGACAGAGGACACCCTGACCATCAGGGGCACAGGGAAAAACCCGCCGGGCGGCGCCAAGGTGTCGTCCGAACTGGACCACCGGATCGCCATGGCGTTCGCGGTTTTGGGCATGGTTTCAGAACAAGCGGTCGAAATCGATGGCGCGGCGACGATCGAGACCAGCTTTCCCGGCTTCCAGGGGTTGATGAACGGGCTGGGCGCGGCTATTTCTTCCTCCAATGGAAGCCCCAAGGGAGATTAAGGGAGATTAAGGGCATGATTATCGCCATCGACGGGCCTGCCGCCGCCGGCAAGGGAACGCTGGCCCGCCGGCTGGCCGATCATTTCGGGCTGGCGCTTTTAGACACCGGCCTGCTTTACCGGGCCGTCGGCATGGCCGTGGCGCGGCAAAACGCCGATTTGGACGACCCCGGCGTGGCCGAGGCGGCGGCGATTGCCCTGAAACCTCAGGATCTGGAGGCCCGCGACCTTAGGACCGACGCGGCGGCCGATGCGGCGTCCCGGGTTTCCGCGGTTCCGGGGGTCAGGAAGGCGCTTTTGGAATTCCAGCGCGGGTTCGCGGCCCACCCCCCGGACGCCAAGCAGGGCGCCGTTCTTGACGGTCGCGACATCGGCACCGTCGTCTGCCCCGACGCCGATGTTAAATTGTTTATTACCGCGTCGGCCGAAGTAAGGGCCGAAAGGCGCTATAAAGAGTTGCTAGACAGGGGGCTCGAGGCTATACATGGCCGCGTTCTCGCGGATATGAAGGAACGCGACGCGCGAGACAGCGACCGCGCTGTTTCACCGCTGGAGCCGGCCAAAGACGCCCATCAATTGGATACCAGCGATTTGGACGCCGATCAGGCATTCGCCGCGGCGCTCGGCTTCATTAATTCCGCGAACACATAAGGCTGAAACAGCCATCGAAACCTTTCCGCCATGACGGCGGGAGGCGTATTTTTAACCGAAGACCGCCGGAACCAACCGGTCGGCCAGAAAACGATTTAGAGAAGGATAATAAGGAACCCATGGCTCCTGAACAACAAACCGCCGACACCAAGGCAGCCCCCGAAGACGCGCTGCCCCCGTCTAAAGAAAATTTTGCAGAACTCCTCGAAGAATCCATGAAGGGCGGCGCCTTCGAAGGCCGCGTCGTCAAGGGCACCATCGTTGATGTCGACAGCGAGGAAGTCGTCATCGATGTCGGCCTGAAATCCGAAGGCCGCGTGCTGTTGAAGGAGTTCCTGCTCCCCGGACAGGAAAACGACCTGAAAGTCGGCGACAAGGTCGACGTTTTCGTTGAACGTTATGAAGACCGCGACGGTATCGTTCGCTTAAGCCGCGAAAAGGCTCGCCGCGAGGAATCCTGGACCGACCTGGAAAAGTCCTTCGAAAAGGCCGAACGGGTCAACGGCGTCATTTTCGGACGCGTCAAGGGCGGCTTCATCGTCGATCTGGCCGGGGCCGTGGCATTCCTGCCCGGCAGCCAAGTCGATATTCGCCCGGTTCGCGACATCACGCCTTTGATGAATACGCCGCAGCCGTTCCAGATTCTGAAAATGGACTCGCAGCGCAATAACATCGTGGTTTCCCGGCGCGCCGTTCTTGAAGAAACGCGCACCGAAGCCCGCTCGGAACTGATTTCCAACCTGACCGAAGGCCAGGTTCTGGATGGCGTCGTCAAGAACATCACCGATTACGGCGCCTTCGTCGATTTGGGCGGCGTCGATGGCCTGTTGCATGTCACCGATATTGCTTGGCGTCGCGTCAATCATCCATCCGAAGCGCTGCAAATCGGCCAAACCGTCAGCGTCCAGGTGATCCGCTTTAATGCCGAAACCCAGCGGATTTCGTTGGGCATGAAGCAGTTGGAAACGGACCCGTGGGAAGGCGTCGAGAAAAAATATCCGCCCGAGGCGAAATTCACCGGCCGCGTCACCAATATCACCGATTACGGCGCGTTTGTGGAACTCGAGCCCGGCGTCGAAGGCCTGGTCCATGTCTCGGAAATGAGCTGGACCAAGAAAAACGTGCATCCCGGCAAGATCGTTTCGACGAGCCAGGAAGTCGAGGTCATGGTTATTGACTCCGACCCCGAAAAACGCCGGATTTCTTTGGGCCTGAAACAGTGCATGGAAAATCCATGGAAAGGCTTTCTCGACAAGTTCACCGTCGGCTCGGAAGTCGAGGGCGAGGTCAAGAACATCACCGA
>JABMOY010000232.1 GCA_013203955.1 Rhodospirillales bacterium
AAACCATGCCGCTGGGCGACATCGGCGGCGACCGGGTGGATCAGTATCTGCCGCTGTCCGAGGTCCGCAAGAACCTTGAACAGACGCTGACGCTGACCGACATCGACTACAAGACCGGCGGACCGGCGCGTTACACCGAGGTTAAGGAAACCGGGCGTAAGCTCGGCTTCATCACGCCGCTGACCCATAATTTCTGCGAAGGCTGCAATCGTGTACGCCTGACCTGCACCGGCACTTTATATATGTGCCTGGGCCAAGACGACGCGGCCGACCTGCGCAGCCCGCTCCGGGCTTCGGAAGGCGACGATTTGATCGACGCCGCCATCGACGCCGCCATCGCCCGCAAGCCCAAGGGCCACGACTTCGTCATCGACCGCAACAACGGCGGCCCGGCGCTCGATCGCCACATGAGCGTCACCGGCGGTTAGAAAAGTCTAACCACCAAGACACAAAGAAACCCTTCCCCGTCATTCCCGCTCCCCTCCCCGTCATTCCCGCGAAGGCGGGAATCCATAACCTTTTTAAAAAATCCGCCACGCATTTTTAGGCTGGAGGAAAAACCCGAACTGGAAAGATTTATTCCGGTCGAGGGTATCGTGAGGCTGGATTCCCGCCTTCGCGGGAATGACGTATAGGAAGCTTTGGGCGACGGGCCATGGTTCGCTCCTTTTTGATCGCACCCATTGTCCGGGGCCGCTATGCTCGCCTCATGCGCTTTCTTGTCCTGACCCTGATCGCCCTAATCACGGCCTTGCCCGCCACGGTCACCCCAGCCGGGGCGAAAACCATTTTCCGCGCCGAATGCGGCGACCTTCAGGGGCAGCGCGTCCATATGGACCCCAGCGGCAAACACAGGGCTGAAGAATGGAAACCGGAATTCTACCGCGCCGGCCCGCCGCCCCAGGGCCAGGGCACCTTGACGTTCCTGTCGGACGACGCCGACACCGGGCATGTGCGCATGAAATGGACGGCCAACACCGAACAGCTTCTGCCGGTGGTGTTCAAAAGCGACCTCCAGATTTCCCTGGCCGATGTCGATGAATTCGGGGTGTGGATATTCACCCTGCTCTACCGCGCCGACAAGATCATGGTGACGCGCCAAACCGCCAACCCCGGCCCCGGCGTTATCGGCGCGCTGCTGGTCGGCGATTGCGTGTTTAAAGAGAAGTAGGGCGCTTCGTCATGAAGGTATTCATTGTCAGCGCTCACCCGGAACCGAAGTCTTTCAATACGTCGCTTCGCGACCTGTCCGTCCGCGTTTTGGGGAGCCTTGGCCACGACGTCAGGGTGTCAGACCTTTACGACATGCACTTCAACCCAGTCGCCAGTGCCGCGGATTTCACCGATCGCGCGCACCCGGACTATCTCGTCTATGCGCTCGAACAGCGCCACGGCTATGAAAACGGAACCCTTGCGCCCGATATTCAGGGCGAGATCGAAAAGGTTCTCTGGTGTGATCTGCTGATCCTGAATTTTCCGCTGTTTTGGTTTTCCACGCCGGCGATCCTGAAAGGCTGGATCGACCGGGTGCTGGTCTCCGGCTTGACCTACGGCGGCAAACGGTTTTACGACCGGGGCGGGCTCCAGGGCAAAAAAGCCATGGTCACCCTCACCTTGGGCGGGCGGGCGCATATGTTTGGCGAAGACGGCGTCCACGGGCGGCTCGAAGACATGCTCCGCCACCTGTTGCGGGGCACCCTTTATTATACCGGCATGAGCGTGCTTCCGCCCTTCGTCGCCTGGCATGTGCCCTATATCTCGGACGAGGCTAGGAAGGATTATCTTAAGGCTTATGAACAGCGGCTGGGGCAGTTGAATGAACTTGAGCCCCTCACCTTCCCGTCCCTGGATGAATTCGATGACAAGCTCTACCGGACGGACGGCAAGGCGCCAGCGTGACGCGCCAACCCCGGCCCCGGCGTTATCGGCGCGCTGCTGGTCGGCGATTGCGTGTTCAAAGAGAAGTAAGGCGCTTCGTTTTTTTATCTTAACCGTGGATGTAGTGTTCGAGCTGCTCGATGGTGTGTTGCTGGTCTTCGATGATGCTTTTGACCAGATCGCCGATCGAAATCATGCCGGCCAATTGACCGTCGTCCATGACCGGCAGGTGGCGAACGCGCTTTTCGGTCATTAACGCCATGCAGTCATCGACCGTTTTCTCCGGACTAACGCAGATCACCGGCGCCGCCATGACGTCGCGCACCGACGTTGCGGGCGATGACTTGCCCTTCAAAATAACATTCCGGGCGTAATCGCGTTCGGTAAAGATGCCGACGGGCTTGCCGTCTCCATCCCCGGCCCCATTCCCGCCCTCGACCACAAGCAGCGCGCCGATATTCTTAAGCGCCATCAGTTTGATGGCATCCAGCACGGTATCGTCCGGCCCAACTGACCAGACCGTATGTCCCTTCTCTTCGAGTAAATGATGCATCGTAATCATCCGACAATCCCTTTGGTTTAGGCGTTGACCGGAACGAGTCGATCTCAATTCCCATCATAGCCGAAATGGGGGCCTAAATGGGGGGTATTTTGGCGGTAGGGGTTGCGAAAACGGGAAAAAATAGGAAAATCAAGCGCTTAAGTTTTGGAACGAAAGAATATGAAGTTCAACACCATCGCCATCGTCGGCGCCGACGGACCGGAAGCCCAGGCCGCCTTGAAAAGCCTGACGGCCCGCTACGGGACGGTCCCACCGGAAGACGCCGACGTCGTCGTCGCGTTGGGTGGGGACGGGTTCATGCTGCAAAGCCTGCACGCCACTATGGACTCTAACGGCAACAAGGGGCGGCCGATTTACGGCATGAACCGGGGCTCGGTCGGGTTCCTGATGAACGCGTTTAACGAAGACGGCCTGTTGGAGCGATTGGAAGCAGCCGAGCCGGCGGTCGTGCATCCGCTGTCGATGGCCGCCACCGACACAAACGGCGCAGAGCACTTAGGCCTTGCCATCAACGAGGTGTCGCTGATCCGCAAATCGCGCCAGGCGGCGAAGCTTCGTATCAAAGTCGACGGTATCGAGCGCATGTCGGAATTGATCTGCGATGGCGCCCTGGTGGCGACGCCGGCGGGGTCGACCGCCTATAACGTGTCCGCCCACGGGCCGATCATTCCCATCGGCGCCGGGCTGCTGGCGTTGACGCCGATCAGCGCCTTCCGCCCCCGGCGTTGGCGCGGGGCGCTGTTGCCGGAAACGGCGGAGGTGACCTTCGAAGTGATCGACGCCCAGGAGCGCCCGGTCAACGCCACCGCCGACTTCACCGAGGTCGAAGACGTCGCCCGGGTCTCCATTCGCCAGGATACCGCCATAGACGTTACCTTGCTGTTCGATCCGGAACACGACCTGGATGAACGCATCGTTATGGAACAATTTCTGCCTTGAGCTCTTTGCCTGCGCTGACGCCGAAGAAAATAACGGCCATCGGCCTGACGTTGGTTTTTGGGGCCTTGGGCGGCGGGGCCTTTGTTTATCTGACGATGCCGCTGCCGTGGATGATCGGGGCGCTGGTCGTGACCACCGCCGCCGCCATGGGCGGCGTACCACTTAAAGGACCGGGGCGGCTGCGCAACATCATGATCGGGGTGCTCGGCATCATGCTGGGCTCATCGTTCACCCCGGATGCGCTGGCCAACGTCGATCAATGGGCGGGCAGTCTGTCGGCGTTGCTCGCCTTCATCATTGCCGTCGTCGCCATCAACGCCTTTTATCTGGTGCGGATCGGCGGCTTCGATCCGGTAACGGCGTATTTTGCGGCGTCGCCCGGCGGACTGGCGACGATGGTGACGCTGGGCGCCGAAATGGGCGGCGATGAGCGGTCCATCGGGCTGGTGCATTCCATCCGCATCATGCTGACGGTTTTGATCATTCCGTTTTGGTTCCGGTTTTTCGAAGGCTACGTCCCCGGCAGCGCCACAACCGGCGCCGTCACCGACATTGCCGGTCAGGATTTGATGATTTTGGCGCTGTGCGCGTTAGGCTATCCGGTGGCACGGTTATTGAAGCTGCCGGCGGCGCCGTTGCTGGGCCCGATGCTGTTTTCCGTCGGCGTTCACCTAAGCGGGCTGACGGCAGCAAAACCGCCGAGCGAGATCGTCAACTTGGCGCAGGTGGTCATCGGCACCGGCATCGGTTGTCGGTTCGTCGGCATTTCGGCGCGCCATGTCATGGGGCTGATGGTGATTGCCGCCGGATCGACGTTGTTCATGCTGGCGCTGGCGGCGGGGGCCGCGTTGGGTTTGGAAGCGGCGACAGGTCTGGAATTTCGGGCGTTGTGGCTGGCCTTCTCGCCGGGAGGGTTGGCGGAAATGACGCTGATCAGTCTGGCCATGGGCATCGACACGGCGTTCGTCTCGACCCATCATTTGTTCCGGGTGCTGTTCATGATTGCGGCGGCGCCGGTTGTCTTCGCACTGATCCGGAAAAGGATTACTTAAGCACCGACCGCGTCGGCAACATTGGCGAAGCCGTCTCGCTCTAAAAGCCCCGCCAGTTCGCGATTGATGCGACAGGCCAGGCCCGGGCCTTTATATATAAGCGCGGTATAGAGCTGCACCAGCGAGGCGCCGGCACGGATCTTGGTGTAGGCATCGGCGCCCGAGGCAATGCCGCCAACACCAATCAGCGGAATTTTGCCCTCGGTCAGGCGATAAAAATCGGCCAGCACTTTGGTTGATGGTTCGAACAAAGGCTTGCCGCTCAAGCCGCCCTGCTCCGCCTTGTTGCTGTTGGCGAGATTATCCGGCCGCTCGATGGTTGTGTTGGTGCAGATCAACCCGTCGAGGCTTTTTTCCAAGGCAACTTCGGCGATGTCGTTCTTATCGGCCTCGGTCAAATCCGGCGCGACTTTAAGCAACAGCGCAGGCGGCCTATCGGGGGTCGCATCGGCGAGCGCCGCCTTGACGGCATCCAGCAGGCGGCCAAGTTGATCGCGGCCTTGTAACGCCCTCAGCCCCGGCGTGTTGGGCGACGACACGTTGACGACTAAGTAATCGGCCAAACCGGCGAAGGCTTTGACGCCCGCCGTGTAATCGGCAACGGCGTCTTCGGAGTCTTTGTTGCGGCCCAGGTTGACCCCGATGGGCCCCGTTTGACGGCGGGGCTTTCGCAGATTATCGGCAACCACCTTGGCGCCCAGGCTGTTGAAGCCCAAGCGGTTGATGACGGCGCCGTCTTCGGGCAATCGGAACAGCCGGGGCTTGGGGTTTCCGGGTTGTGGCTTGGGAGTCACGCTGCCCGTCTCGACGAAGCCGAAGCCTTGGACCAGCATGGCGTCGGTGACCTCGGCATTCTTATCGAAACCGGCAGCCAGCCCGACCGGGTTGGCGAAGTCGAGGTTCCAAAGTTTTTGCCGGAGCCGGGGGTCGGTGACGGGCGCTGGTCTCGGCATCAGGCCGGATTTGAGGGCGGTGATGGCGAGCCCGTGCGCCGTTTCGGGATCGAGGCTGCGCAGCACCGGGCCGAGCAGGCAATAAAGGCCGCTCATCCCCCCGTCCCTTCAGGGAAACCTTCTGGGAATTGATGGCGGCCATTTTCTCCCAGGGGTAGGTCGCGAGAATCGGTGACCGCCGCAACCGGCAACGGCCCATAAAGATGGGGGAACAGAGCGCCGCCCCGCGATTTCTCCCACTTCAGCGCATCGCCCAAAAGCCCAGGGTCGACCGAGAGCAGCACCAGCCCCGTTTGCCCAGTGCGGTGCTTAGCCGCCGATTCTGCGATCTGCTCCAGGGTTGAAAAATGGATAAAACCGTCGGCGACATCCTGGGACGAGCCGTTGTAGAAGCCTTCCTCCTCGGCCGCCAACCATTCGGTCAGGGTACACATGTGATAGATGAAATTACCGGGGCTTACCATTCCAGTTTCTCCCCGCCCTCGATAGTCAATTCATCCCCGCCACCGATGGTGATGGCGCCTTCTTCAACGTCGCCGGAAGGTTCGGGCGTGGGTTCAGGCTCGGAGATTGGCGCCGGGGCTTCTTCCTCCCCGACGACATCCTCGACGGGGTTGTCGATGGTGGCCAGGCTTTCCGGCCCATGCGCTTCGACCTGGATGGCATCGAAGTTAAGGGGCGAGTCGACATCCGCCTGACCCATCTCCGAAATCAGGCCCGGGGCTAGGCCCGGCATCTGGCCCGTCATCAGTCCCTCGATCCCCTTTTGGCTAAGATCAGCGGCCTCGGTGGCCGTCAGCTCGACATCGTAGAGGGCGATATCGTCGAGCTCTCCGTGGAAAAAGCCGTCAATATTTTCCGACGCGCCGAATTTCCAGGGCGCGCCGTTGGTGATGAGGCTGCCGGGATGTTCGCCCGAGCCCATTAGGCGACCGTTCAAGTAGGTCTTGATGCCGTTGGGGCCCCAGGTCAGCGTCGTCTGGTTCCATTCGTGGGCGTCAAAGGCGCCGCCATCAACCGTATGGATGCCGCCCGCAGACTGTAGGTCGAAGACGAGCTTTCCATTTTTGATGCGGAGCGAGAAACCGCCACCCTTGGCCGCCAGCACGCCGCCACCGATGGCAAAGGCGTTGAACCAGGCAGTGAAGGCGCCGCTGATAAGGCCGAAGTCTTCAGAATGGGGAACTTCGATGTAATCATCGACCCCGTCGAAAACGGCGACGGCATCAAAAGGCCCGCCGCCTCCTTCTTCAACGCCGAAGGTCCGACCGTGGTGAGCGCCCACTTCGTCGCCGGCTGTGCCGTGAGAAACCTCGTCCAATTTCCAATAGGCAATGGGCGCCGGCCCCCCGCTCTGGGAGCCGGCCCGTATTTCGGCAAGCGGATCAGAAAAGACGATAAGATCCTCAGGTTCGGGTTCGGGTTCGGGTTCGGGCTCGGGCTCGAGAACTGGCTCGGGAACTGGGGCGATTTCGGCGATGGGCGTTTCATCACCACCGACAACGACGCTGCCGGATGCGAGGATATTGCCCTCTTGGATGGCGGCGATGCCAAGAATGATTGCGCCTTCTTTTTTCGCCGGGGTGCGGATGGATAGTCCTGGCAAGTCGGCGGGCTTAAGAATCCAGTTGCCATCGCCCTTGTCGGTCCCGGCGGACAGGGCTGCCCCTGCCGGCACGTTGCTGATGGCCACGCCCAGGCTCTCCCGGTCGGCCGCTTCCGGCAGTCCCAGATCGATGTCGAGAAGGATATCTTCACCCTCTTCAACTTCTATTTCGAGCTCGGGCTCTGGTGGCAGTGGAAAGGTGACGGAAAATCCAAAGGCCATAGTGACGGGCGTATTACCTTCGCCTTCGGAAGGGGTGGTGGCGCTCACCGATAGCCTGACCTCACCGTAAACATCACGGGATGGTGTAATCGATAAGCCGTCCAGGTCGTCGGGGCCTAAGGACCACGTGCCGTCCCCGTTATCGGTACCGGCAGACAACAATGCGCCCGCCGGCACGCTGGCAAGAGTCAGGGCTTGGGCGTCAACAATCTCCTTGTCCTTCAATCTCCCTTCGATCCCCAAAAGGATGGGAGTCACTTGACGTTCGGCCATTTTCGCTGCCTTTATGACGATAGCTGTTTTATTCTTAACGCCCAGGCCTCTACTCTGTCATGTGTTTTCGCCCATATTATCATTTAGGATCAAGCTATTGCGTTTAACTTTGCGACTGCAGCCCGGATAACGAAACCAATGTCGGAACACGCCGCCGTTCTTTTCGCCAATGACGCCTTCTACCTAGCCTTCGCCACCCGCGACCTAGAGGCCATGGACGCCATCTGGGCCCTGGAAACGCCGGTTTCCTGCATCCATCCCGGATGGGAGCCGTTGTTGGACCGCGACGAAGTCATGGAGAGTTGGGAGGCCATCCTTACCAACCCGTCGGCGACCAACGTCACGCCCAAGAATCCGACGGTCCATGTTTTCGGCGAAGTCGCCTACGTCATCTGCAGCGAAATCCTGGACCAGGGATTTCTTGTCGCCACCAATCTTTTCGTCCACGAAGGCGGTCAGTGGAAGATAATCCACCATCAGGCCGGTGCCGCGCCACCGCCGGAAGCGGAAGAAGAAGACGAAAACGATCCTGGCGATACCATACAATGAGGCACCGATGAGAAAGCTCAAGATGACCATCGGCGGTGTTGAGATTACGGCTGAATTATTCGACACCCCGACGGCTGACGCCATCATCGAAGCGCTGCCGTTTTCGTCCACCGCCCGCACCTGGGGCGATGAGGTCTATTTCGACACGCCCGTCCGCGCCGACGACGAAGCCGACGCCCGCGACGTCGTCGAGGCCGGCGAGCTCGCCTTCTGGCTTGCCGGCAGCGCCATCGCCATCGGTTTCGGGCCGACGCCGGTTTCCGAAGGCGATGAAATCCGCCTGGCGTCCCCCTGTAACATCTGGGGCCGGGTGGTCGAGGACGTGCGCACCCTTGTCGATGTCAACGACGGCGACGCCGTCACCGTCGAAGCCATTTCTTAAAAAGCCCATCCATGTCCAATCGCACCACCATCCTTGATGACGCCCTTTACGAATACCTGACCCAGGTGTCGGTGCGCGAAGCCGATGTGCTGAAACGGCTTCGCCAAGACACCGCCCAAATGCCTCAGCACAACATGCAGATCGCGCCCGAACAGGGGCAGTTCATGGCGCTTCTGGTCGAGCTGATCGGCGCCCATAGATGCCTGGAGATCGGCACCTTTACCGGCTATTCGGCGCTCTGCGTGGCGCTGGTCTTGCCCGACGACGGCCATGTCGTCGCCTGCGACGTGTCGCAAGAATTCACCGACCGCGCCAAGCCGTTTTGGCGCGAAGCCGGCGTCATGGACAAAATCGACCTTCGCATCGGGCCGGCACTCGAAACGCTGGACGCCCTGATCGCAGGCGGCGAAAGGGGCCGCTTCGATTTCGCCTTCATCGACGCCGACAAGGTCAACTACCTGGGCTATTTCCAGCGCGCCTTTGACCTAATCCGCCCCGGCGGTTTGATTGCCGTCGATAACGTGCTCTGGTCGGGCGCCGTTGTCGATGCGTCCCGCGACGACGACGACACCGAAGCCATCCGCGAATTTAACTTAGCGCTCAAGAACGACGCCCGCGTTTCGATTTCCATGGTACCCATCGGCGACGGCGTCACGCTAGCCCGCAAGCGCTAGCCGCCGCGATCGGCGGTTTCGACTAGGGCGGTTTTCGGCCAAAAGGAATCGGTGTTCAAAAGCGGCCTCATCCTGAGCTTGTCGAAGGG
>JABMOY010000233.1 GCA_013203955.1 Rhodospirillales bacterium
CAGCGCATCGCCCTGGCCCGCGCCTTGGCGCCGGAACCGAAACTTCTGCTGCTGGATGAACCGTTCTCAGGGCTGGACACCAACATGCGGGGCGAAATCCGCGAGGAGACCTTGGGCGTGCTCAAACACAACGGCATCGCCACCGTGATGGTCACCCACGACCCCGAAGAAGCGATGTTCATGGCCGACCGGATCAAGATTCTGGGCAACAACGGCCGCATCCTTCAGGCCGGCCGGCCGCATGACATTTATTACCACCCCCAACACGAATTCGTCGCCAAGCTGTTCGGGCTGATGAACCGGTTCGAGGGCGTCGTCAAAGGCGGGCATGTGGAAATTCCGCTGGGACGCCTCCCGGCTAAGGGACTGGACGAAGGCCTTAAGGTCGAAGTTCTGGTCCGCCCCGAGGGCATCGTCCTGGAAAGCAACGGCGGTGACGGCGCCCCGTTGCAGGTGGTATCCACCCATCTGCTGGGGCACGATAACATTGTTCGCGTGACCCTAACCGCTGGCTCCGTCGCCCCAAAAGAGCGTGATATTTACGTCCGCATTCACCACACGTTCGAGCCCGAACTGAGCAAGAAAATCACCGGGAAAATTGATCCCGAATACGCCTTCATTTTCCCCATAGAGGAAGAAAACGGTATGGCCGGAAACGGCAACATATCGGCGTCTCAACCCGAGGCGGCGGAATAATTTTGTCTTGGCCCCGGTGACGGTATAATCGTCGCGTCGGACAGAAGGAAATGGACATGGTAGAGCTGACATCGTCATTCATGTTGGAATACGAATCCCTGGACAAGGACCACCAGCGCCTCGCTGACATCGTCAATCAGATCGTCGAAGCGATCGACGCCGATGAAGGTGAAAAATGCGAAGACCTGGCCATCAATTTCGTCAAAGCAGCGAAATCGCATTTCGCCAAGGAAGAGGCGTTGCTGATCAAGGCCGGCTATCCAAATGTCGAAAAACACCAAGGCCATCACCGGAGCCTGAACACGAAGATGGATCACATAGTCGAATTCGCAAAAATGGCCGGGGAAAACCAGATGGCCCGCGAAAGCCTTCGCAAGGAATTGGTGTTCCTCCTGATGGATGACGTCATCACCGCGGATATGGACTTCAAAAACTTCCTCGTAGAAAAGGCGAAACCGGGGGAAGCCTGATCGGCTTATTCGGCGTCCGCTTCTTCCAAGTCCGTTTTTTCCACGACGGCTTCTTCAAAATTCTCAGCCTCGAAAACAGCTTCAAAATCGCCAAGAAACACGGCCCGGTAGCCTAAGGCCGCGAGCGCAGCGCCGGCGCCGGGGCCGACCCAGTAAATCCAGTGACTCCCCCATTCCCAGGCAACCAGGGCGGGGCCGAAACTGCGCGCCGGGTTTATGCCCGCCCCGGTAACCGTAACCCCGAACAAATGATCGATGAAGAACGCAAGGCCGATGGCGATGGGGGCCAGAGGGATTGTCAGAGGAAAGTATTCGGATTCTGGAAAACAATGATACATTGAGCATCAAGCTGCAAGGCCACGCCACTCGGCCAGAGCAGCGGAGCGGTTGAGTTTGAAATCTTGTCGATTGTAGAGGTGACGTTCTTGATTGAAATGGTTGTGAACCGAAGCGTGGATCGAGACGAATTTCTGAATCGATTTCACGCTCCTGAATCTGGCCATAGCTCGCTCTCGTCGCCGGAAGGGTTGATGTGAGTTTTCGGCTCGATTGTTAAGCCATCGACCGGTCTCCTGGCGGGCCTCATTGCCGATCACTTTCATTGCCGCTCGATACGAGCGAAGCCTGTCAGTTACGATGATTTTTGGGCGACCATATTGCTTCATCACTTTACGCAAAAAGTTCAGAGCAGCCTTACGATCACGCTTCTTTGTAATAAATACCTCTAGGACCTCTCCTCCCTGATCGACGGCCCGCCAGAGATAATGAGTTTCACCTCTGATCCGCACGAAGACTTCGTCCAGATACCACCTCCATTGTGGCAAGGCCCGCATTGATGCCGCCCGTTTCTTTCTGATTTCTGCCGCAAACATCGGGCCGAACCGGTTCCACCAGAAACGAACCGTCTCATAACTGATGTCGATCCCACGTTCGTGAAGAATATCTTCGACCTGCCGCAATGACAGGGGATAGCGGACATACATCATGACTGCCAAGCGGATGATATCGGGCGAAGTCTTGAAATAACGAAATGGATTTCTCATGCACAAACGCTACGAAACCTACCTCGCCGACTCAAGACAGTTTCCTCTGACACTGCCCGTTCGCTTGTTTAGGTGGTTCTCCATAAATGGCATCACGTGAACGAAATACTGTTGGTCAATCGGTAACGGCCGCCTGCTCGAAGACGGAGTCGGTGTGTTCACCCAGGAGCGGTGGCGGACGGTAACTTGTCTCGAAGTCCGAGAACTTGAATGGGCTGGCAATGACTCTGAGCGTGGCGTCCGCGACGGGAATTTCCTGAACCAGCCCGCGTTCGTGAACGATGTCACCCGCAAGCGCCTGTGGAAGCGTTTCCACGCCCGCGACGACGATCCCGAGCGGATCGAGGCGCGCCACCCAATCCACGGTGTCATTCGTCTTCAGTAGCTTACTGATGGCGCCGACGACGGCCTCACGGTTGGCGCTGCGCGCCGCCATGGTGGCGAAGCGCGCGTCAGTCAACCACTCTGGCTTTCGCGCCTCTTCGGCGAACTTCCGCCAGAAACCGTCGTGGGTGATAAAGAGCGCCAAGTACCCGTCCCGGGTCTCGAACACCTGCGCCGGCACGATGTAGGGGTGTGCCCCGCCGGCCAAGCGACGCGGTTCCTCGCCGGCGTTCAGATGCGCGCCGGCAACGTAGTTGAGCTGCGACACCATGACGTCGTAGAGCGACACATCTATTTGACCGCCCCGACCCCCGACGATCTTGGCCACCAGGCCCAGCGCCCCCATGATCCCGGCCGAATTATCGACTGCCGAATAACCGGTTTTAACCGGCGGCCCATCGGGTTCACCGGTCATCGCCATGACGCCGACGAGCGCCTGGATGATATAGTCGTAGGCCGGCTTGTCGGCAAAGGCGCCCTCGAGCCCGTAACCGGTAAGCGCAACGCACACGATGCCTTCGTTAATGTCCTTGATTTGGTCATAGGTGAGCCCGAGCTTCAGGATCGCCGAAGGCCGCATGTTGGTTATCAGGCCCTGGGCGCTTTTTACCAATTCGTGAAATCGGACTCTGTCGCCATCGTCAGCGAGATCCAGGACGACGCTCTTCTTGTTGCGGTTGAGGCTGGCGAAATAGGCGTTGTGGGGGCCGATGGAATGAGGGCTGATCCGCCTGGCGATATCGCCGGTTGGCGGCTCGATCTTGATCACCTCGGCGCCAAGATCCGCCAACAGCATGCCGCAATAGGGCCCGGCCAGCATGTGGGTTAGCTCCAACACCCGGATGCCGGCCAGGGGGCCTTTGTCGGCGCCTCCCGTCATTGACCGCTTTCCGGGGTGCCGATCGCCCGGTCGATGGCGGCGACCACGTCGTCGATGGTCATGGCGGCGGTAAACACATCCCTGACGCCGGCCTGTTTCAGGCCCGGCACGTCATCTGCCGGGATCGTGCCGCCGACGAAAACCGGCAAGTCGTCGGCGCCGAGGTCGGCTAGGCACCGGATCGTATCAGCCGCCAGCTCCTTGTGGCTGCCGGTAAGGATGCTAAGACCGACGGCATCCATATCTTCTTCTACGGCGACGCGGGCGATGGCCTCGGGCGCCTTGCGCAACCCGGTGTAGACGATTTCGGCACCGACGTCGCGAAGCGCCATGGCGATGATCTTGGCGCCGACGTCGTGGCCGTCGAGCCCCGGCTTGGCGATCAGGATGCGTTTCCCGTTGAGGCTCATGACATCACAGCCGAATCGGCTCCTCGAACTCGCCCCATTGTCCTTTGAGCGTCGCCACCATCTCGCCGACGGTGGCATAGGCGTGGCAGCACTCGACCAGATAGGGCAGCAGGTTCGCGTCATCCTTGGCCGCCGCCGTCTCAAGTTGGTCGAGGCTCTTGGCCACCGCCTTTCCGTCGCGTCGGTCCTTCACCGCCTCCAACTTTTCCATCACCCGGCGGCTAAGCGCCGGATCGAGACTAAAGACCTCGCCGAAGTCCTGGTCCTCGCCGGTGTTGCGGAAGGCGTTGACGCCGACGACGATGGTCTCGCCCCGGTCCTGGGCCTGCTTGCGGCGGTGCGCGGCCTCGGCCGTCATCTGCTGAATGCGGCCTTCCTCGATGGCCCGGACGGCGCCGCCCATGGCCTCGATCTCACCGATGACGCGCATGATCTCGTCCTCCATGCGGTCGGTCAGCCACTCCACGTAATAGCTGCCGCCGAGGGGATCGACGGTGCGCGCGATGCCGCTTTCGTGGGCGACGATCTGCTGGGTGCGGAGCGCGATCTCGGCCGATGTTTCGGTCGGGATCTGAAACGCCTCGTCATAGGCGCAGGTGAAGATGGATTGCGCGCCGCCGAGCACGGCGGCCATGTTCTCGATGCCGACGCGGACAATGTTGTTGTAGGGCTGGGCCGCGGTCAGCGACGACCCGCCGCACACAACCCCAAAGCGGAACATCAAGGCTTTCTCGTCGGTCACGCCGTAGCGCTCTTTCAGGAGCTTCGCCCAGATGCGCCTAGCGGCGCGGAACTTGCAGACCTCCTCAAAGAAGTCCATGTGGACGTAGAAGAAGAAGCTGAGCCGCCGGGCGAACCGGTTGATGTCGCCGCCGCGCCGCACCAGTTCGTCGACGTAGGCCAGCCCGTTGGCCAGCGTATAGGCGATTTCGTCGGCCGCGGTGACGCCGGCATCGCGGACGTGGGCGCCGGCTATACTGATGGGGTTGAAGCGCGGCGTTTCATCGATGGAATAGAGCACCGAATCGGCGATCAGGCGCATCGACGGCCGGACCGGAAATATCCACGTGCCGCGGGCAACGTACTCTTTGAGGATGTCGTTCTGGATCGTGCCGGTGAGCTTGTCCCGCGCCACGCCCTGTCTGTCAGCGGTGGCCAGGTACATGGCGTAGATGATGGCGGCCGTGCCATTAATGGTGAATGACGTTGATATCCCGCCGAGATCAATGCCGTCGAAGAGGACCTCCATCTCCGCTAGGTTCGAAAGCGATACCCCCACCTTGCCGACCTCGGCCCGGGCCATCGGGTCGTCGGGGTCGTAGCCGCACTGGGTCGGCAAATCCAGGGCAACGGAAAGGCCCGTCTGACCGCGCTCGAGCAGGAAACGGTAGCGTTCGTTGGTTTCCTCGGCCGATCCGAAACCCGAATACTGGCGGAAGGTCCAAAGCCGCCCGCGATAACCATTGGCGAAGATGCCCCGGGTGAAGGGGTATTGGCCCGGGCCTTCCAGGTCAGGGCGACCGGCCATGTCGGCGGTGACCACCTCGGGCACCTCGATGCCCGACGGCGTCGCCGTCGAAACATGCTCGGGGCCGGATTCCGTCTCTCGTGGCTTCGTGGTTGCCGCCGCGTCGGTCATGATACCCTCCCTGCTTTCCTACTTGCGTCCGCCGAGGAGTGCCTCGGCCGCCGCCCAGTGATCATCGTGGACCCATGTCTCGCTGAAGGTCTCGGTCTCCAGCTTAAGCATGTCGGAGCGCGGAGCGCCGAAGCGGGACGCCGTCGCCACCGCCTTGAAGGCACGAAGGGCCTGCGGCACCTGCGCCTTGATCGGCTCCAGGAAATCGGCAACCAGATCCGCCAACGGCTGGTCCGGGGATGCGGTGGCATCGCCGAGGCCGATGGCGACGGCGTCCGACCCAGGGATCAACTCGCTTCGGCTCAGCAGCCGGAGTCCGACCGCCGGACCGACGAGCCGCATGAGATCGACGCCGCCGCCCCAGGCGGTGGAGATGTTGAGCCGCCCCTGTACGAAGCCGATGTGAGCGTGATGGGCGAAGAGGCGGAAATCGCAGGCGACCGCGAGCTCGGCACCGCCGCCCAGCGCATCGCCGTTGAGCGCGGCGACCACCGGCACCGGAAAGCGGCGGATGGCCTCGAACGCCTGCTTGGCGCCGTCGGCCATGGCCCGGGCATCGTCCCGGGCATCGTCCCGGGTCCTGACGTTTTCAAGGTCCTTGAGATCGCCGCCGGCAGCGAAGCTCTTGTCGCCGGCGCCGGTGATGACGGCGGCTTTCAGGCTGTCGTCACCGGCGGAATCGGTAAACGTCGCAGCCAGCTTGACCAGCACCTCGCGGCTAAGGGCGTTGCGCTTCTCGGGCCGGTTGATGGTGACGGTGATGACGCCGTTTTGGCTGTTTGTCTTAAGGATCGCCATCAGTCCACTCCGAGCCCGCTCAGTTCCCGTGCCGCCATGAGCAGCCTTTTGGCATGAGCATCGAACGATTGGCCCATGCGTTCGATCGGCCCGGCCAGCGCCACCGCGAGCGCCTGCCCGCCCGGCGCTGCCGGCGCCGCCATGCCCATCACGTCGGCGACGTTCTCGCCCCGGGTGACGAAGACGCCGCGCCGGCGACCGTCTTCCAAATCGCGTCTGAGCGTGTCCTCGTCGGTCAGTGTCGCCAGCGTGATCCGCTCAAGCGCGATCCGGGAAAGGGTCTTGGCGAGTTTCTCCTCGTCGAGGGACGCCAGCATGGCCTTTCCGATGGCGCTGGAATACAGGGGCTTGATCTCGCCCGGCTTGGCTGAATAGCGGATGGTGTGAAGCCCCTCGACGACATCCAGGTAGGCCACGGCGTCACCTTCGCGCGCGCCCAGGATCACGGTTTCGCCGGTGTCGTCGCGCAGACGCGTAAGCACCGGTGCCGCAGTCTCAAGGAGAGGGTCGTTCAGTACAATGGCTTCCGCGACGTCCAGGATCCGTCG
>JABMOY010000234.1 GCA_013203955.1 Rhodospirillales bacterium
ACCTTGATGTTGACGAACAGCTCGTTCATCTGTCCGGCGATGGCGTCGTCTTCGAAACTTTCGTGGGCCATAACATGGCACCAGTGACACGCCGCATAGCCGATCGACAGCATGATCGGCTTGTTTTCTTTTCTAGCGTGGGCCAGGGTCTCGTCGTTCCAGGGACGCCAATGGACCGGGTTGTCCTGGTGCTGAAGCAGGTAGGGACTCGTTTCTTCGGAGAGCATGTTTTGTGTCATCAGGGGTGTTCCGGTCCGGGGTTCGTTGCTAACTTAATCTGGAGGCCCGCTAGCCGGATACAACCAAATTTATTGGCAATTTTTTAGGAGCCCGCCGTGAACGATAAAGCCGATCCCCCGCTTATTTTTAAAAGCCACGTATTCTTCTGCACCAACCGCCGCGAAGATGGCCACGAACGTGGATGCTGTGCCGAAAAGGACAGCCAGGAGCTCCGCGATTACATGAAAGCCAAGGCCAAGGAGATGGGACTGAAGCGGGTGCGGATCAATTCGTCGGGATGTTTGGACCGTTGCGAAAAGGGCCCTTCCGTCCTCATCTACCCCGAAGGCGTCTGGTATAGCTGCGCCACCAAGGAAGACGTTGACGAGGTCCTGGAAACCCACGTTCGCGACGGCGGTCGCGTCAAGCGCCTGATGATGGATTACCGGGACTGAGCACCCTTTTTGCCAATGAACCCTGAAACCATTTATGCCCTAGCCAGTGCCGGCGGTCGCGCCGGCATCGCGGTCATTCGTATTTCCGGGGCGGGTACGGCGGCGGCGCTTAAGGCGCTGGGCTATCCCAAAGCCGAGCTTGAGCCGCGCCGGGCGCTACGGACCCGGCTCGTCGATCCGGTTTCGGGCGATGATCTCGATGACGGGTTGGCGCTTTGGTTTCCTGCGCCAAACAGCTTTACCGGCGAGGATGTCGGCGAGCTTCACGTCCACGGCGGCCACGCCGTCACCGCCGGCGTGCTGGAAGCGCTGGCCGCCATGGTCGGGCTTCGCATGGCCGAGCCCGGCGAATTTACCCGGCGCGCTTTCGAGAACGGCAAGCTCGACCTGACCGCGGCCGAAGGGCTGGCCGATCTGGTGGATGCGGAAACCCAGGCTCAGCGCAAGCAGGCGCTTAGGCAGCTTCGGGGCGAACTCGGCGGGCTTTACGAATCTTGGCGCCAACGTTTAATTGCGGCACTCGCCCATCTTGAGGCCAATATCGATTTTTCCGATGAAGACTTGCCGCAAGGAATTGGCGCCGCCGCCCGCAAAGAACTGGCCCAGCTCAAACAAGATATCGCCGCCCACCTTGCTGACGGCCACCGGGGGGAGCGGCTGCGCGCCGGGCTGTTGATCGCCATCATCGGCCCGCCCAACGCCGGCAAGTCGAGCCTGCTGAACGTGCTGGCGCGGCGCGATGCGGCCATCGTCTCGGCAACCGCCGGCACCACGCGCGATGTTATCGAGGTACACCTGGATCTCGGTGGTTATCCGGTGATCGTCGCCGACACGGCGGGCTTAAGAGAGGCCGGAGAAGATAGTGGTGACGCCATCGAGGCGGAGGGCATTCGCCGCGCCCGGGCCAAGGCCGAAGACGCCGACCTGCGCTTGGCGGTCTTTGACGGCGAAACTTGGCCCGAGGCCGATGCGGCGACGGCCCGGCTGGTCGATGACGCGACGCTTGTTGTGGTCAACAAGGCCGACCTCAAAACCCCGGTGCCGCCGCTCAAGGTCGAGGGCCAGGACGGGAGTCAGGCGGGGTTGGCCATTTCGGCGCTGACGGGAGACGGCATCGACGACCTTATGGCGGCGATGGGGGAACGAGTCGAAGCGTTGATGGGGGTTCCGCCGTCCCCCGCCCTGACCCGGGCCCGACATCGCGAGGCGCTGGAGGTTTGCAGGCAATCGCTCGGTCGCTTCCTGGCCATGGAAACGGACGCCGCGATGCCGGAGTTGGCCGCCGAAGACCTGCGCCTGGCGGCCCGCGCTCTTGGCCGGATTACCGGGCGGGTCGATGTCGACGATGTGCTGGATGTGATCTTCCGGGACTTTTGTATCGGCAAGTGATCCCCCCAATTCTTCCCTGGGCGCCAGCAAAAGAACAAAACGGAACCGAATGGTTAAGGGAGTGTTTCACGTGAAACAGCGCCTACTTGGCCCTTGCGGCAATTGACTTGGGCCGGCGGCAACCCTAAATTCCGGGCCATGGCGAACCCCGGCAAAACACTCGGCAAAACACCCAGCAAAAGATACGACGTCATCGTCATCGGCGGCGGCCATGCCGGCAGCGAAGCGGCGGCGGCGGCGGCGCGCCTGGGCGCGCAAACGCTTCTTTTGACGCACCGGGTGGAGACCATCGGCGAGATGTCTTGCAACCCCGCCATCGGCGGCTTGGCCAAGGGCCAGCTGGTGCGCGAGGTCGATGCTTTGGACGGCGTCATGGGCCGGGCCATTGACCGCGCCGGTATTCAGTTCCGCGTGCTCAACCGATCCAAGGGGCCGGCGGTTCGGGGTCCGAGGGCGCAGGCTGACCGCAAGCTTTATCGCCAAGCGGTCCAGGATATTTTGAATGATCAGCTGAACCTGGACACCCTGGCCGACGGCGTCGACGACCTGGTCTTTGATGATGCGAGCACCGTCACCGGCGTACGGACGGCGAGTGGCGCGGAATTTTTTTCGGGCGCCGTCGTGGTGACGACCGGGACTTTCCTGCGCGGCTTGATTCACATCGGCGATATCCGGATTCCGGCGGGCCGCATCGGCGACAAGCCGGCGATCGGGCTTGCCTATACCTTCAAGCGCCTGGGCTTCGCCCTGGACCGATTGAAGACGGGAACGCCGCCACGGCTCGATGGCCGCACCATCGGTTGGGAAGCGTTGGACGTGCAGCCGGGCGACGACCCGCCCGAGCCCTTTTCATTTTTGACGGACGCCATCAAAACGCCGCAGATCAATTGCCACCTCACCGGCACGACGCCTGCTACCCATGACCTGATCCGGGACAACCTGCATTTGTCGGCGATGTATTCCGGCCGCATTTCCAGCACCGGCCCCAGGTACTGCCCATCTATAGAGGACAAGGTGGTGCGGTTCGCGGATCGCCAACGCCACCAAATTTTCCTAGAGCCCGAAGGGCTGGACGACGACACCGTTTACCCCAACGGCATTTCGACGTCGTTGCCGAAGCACGTGCAGCTTGAATTTTTGAAAACCATTCCCGGGCTGGAAAACGCCCTGATGCTGCAGCCGGGTTACGCCATCGAATACGATTACGTCGATCCCCGCGAGCTCAAGCCCAGTTTGGAAACCCGCCGCGCCAAGGGACTTTTCTTGGCGGGACAGATCAACGGCACCACCGGCTATGAAGAAGCCGCCGCCCAGGGCCTGATGGCGGGAATTAATGCGGCCCTTTCTGCGGTCGGCCAGGCGCCGCTTATTCTCGACCGCGCCGACGCTTATATCGGCGTCATGATCGACGACCTGGTGACGCACGGGACGACCGAGCCCTACCGGATGTTTACGTCGCGCGCCGAATACCGGCTGCGGCTGCGGGCCGATAACGCCGATCAGCGCCTGACGGCGAAGGGCATCGATGTTGGCTGTGTCGGGTCCGATCGCGGGCGCGCGTTTGGTGAAAAAATGCAGGCGCTAACGGCAACCCAGGCCCACCTTGACGGCCTTGTCGCCTCGCCGAACAGGCTCAAGGCCGAAGGTATCGACATCAATCAGGACGGCGTTAAAAGAACCGCCACCCGGCTTTTGGCTTATTCGGAAATCGATATAGCCCGCCTTGCCCGCTTGTGGCCGGAGCTTGGGGAGATTCCCCCGGCAATCGCCGCCCAGCTTGAGATAGAAGCCGGTTACGCCGGTTATATCGAGCGCCAGGAGGCCGATGTCCGCGCCTTTCGCCGCGATGAGTCCTTGGAAATTCCGGATGATCTGGATTTTGATTCCGTCGGCGGCCTGTCCAACGAGGCGCGGTCGAAGCTGGCCGAGGCCCGCCCCGCCACCCTGGGCGCCGCGGCGCGGATTTCAGGCATTACCCCGGCGGCCCTGACCGCCCTGTTGGGGCACGTCCGTCGCCGGGACGATCGCCTTTTGGCCTAGAATGTTTCACGTGAAACAGACCGGATTCCTAACCTTAAAACAGCCCTTAGAATCCCCGGCATGACCCACCAGGACGAAGTCGCCGCCTTGACACAAAAGGGATTCCAGGAAATCCAGGGGGCCTCTGACGATGACCTGACGCGCCTTGAGGCTTATGTAGAGCTGCTGAAAAAGTGGCAAGCCAAGATGAACCTTGTCGGCGGCCAAACCCTTGGTGACGTTTGGCGACGGCATATCCTCGACTCGGCGCAATTGGCGCCCCTGATTCCAAGCTCCGCGCGGGTGGTCGCCGACATTGGCAGCGGCGCTGGGTTGCCTGGGCTGGTGCTGGCGATCATAAATAAAACCCCGGAGACAAAATTCCATCTTATAGAGAGTAATGAGCGTAAATGCGCCTTTCTTCGCGAAGCCAACAGAATAACCGGGGCAGGAGCAATAATTCACCACACCCGTGTCGAAAATATTGAAAGTTTTCAAGCAGATATTGCTCTATCTAGGAGCGTTGCGGAGTTAGAGAAACTTTTACAATATGCAAATTATGTCCTCAAAAAAGACGGACAATGTTTGTTCTTAAAGGGTAAAAAATGGCGAGATGAATTGACGAAAGCGCAAAAAAAATGGATTATAAACGCATCTGAAATTCAAAGTGTGTCCGACCCTTCGGGCGCCGTCTTAATATTGCAGGGGATAAGCCACCGTGTTGACTCCTAATGGACCTTTAAAAAACCATCACCGCAAGGCGCGAACCATTGCGGTTGCGAATCAAAAAGGCGGTGTCGGCAAGACGACGACGGCCATCAACCTAGCCACGGCGCTTGCCGCCATACGCCAAAAAGTCCTGCTTTTTGATCTCGACCCCCAGGGCAACGCCAGCACCGGCTTAGGCGTCCCCAGGGAAGATAGGGAATGTAACTCCTATCATGTGTTGATCGGCGAAGCTGATGTAAGGGACGCCGTTCGTAAAACTGAAATCCCGGGATTGGATATTGTGCCGTCCGGGATCGACCTTTCGGGTGCCGAGATCGAGCTCGTCGGCATGGAGAGGCGGGAATTTTTCCTGCGCCAAACCTTGGCCGAGGGGGCGGCGGATTATGATTACATATTGATCGACTGTCCGCCGGCGCTTGGTCTGTTGACCATCAACGCCATGGTTGCGGCGCAAGCGGTGCTGGTGCCGTTGCAATGTGAATTTTTCGCGCTTGAAGGGATCAGCCAGTTGGCCAATACCATCGAGCGGATTAGGGCGGCTTTTAACCCGAATTTGGAAATCCAGGGAATTGTGCTGACCATGCACGATCAGCGAAACAATCTTTCGGATTTAGTCGCCGACGATGTCCGCGAACATTTCGGCGACAAGGTTTACAAAACGGTCATCCCCCGCAACGTCAAGGTTTCCGAGGCACCGTCCCACGGCCGACCGGTGATCGTTTATGACCTCAATTGCGCCGGGTCGAAGGCTTATCTTACGCTGGCCGGTGAGGTCATCCACCGCGAGAGACAAATTTCAGTTTGATGGCGGAAAGCAAACGCACAAATCTTGGTCGTGGTCTTTCGTCGCTTTTGGGCGAGAAAAAGGCACCCGCGCCGACGATCCAGATTGCCGACCTTCAAGGCTCAAAGGTGGTTCCGGTGGAGCTTCTTCATCCGGGGCGCTATCAACCCCGTCGCTCCATTGACGAAGAACGGGTCGAGGAGCTTGCCCAATCGATCAGGGAAAACGGTATTTTGCAGCCATTGTTGGTGCGCAGTCATCCGGAAATCAGCAATGCTTTAGAAATAATTGCCGGCGAACGACGTTGGCGCGCCGCCCAGATGGCCAAGCTCCACGAAGTCCCGGTCGTCATCAGAGAAATGAACGACCAAGAAGCGCTCGAGTTCGGCCTGGTTGAAAACCTTCAACGCCAAGACCTGTCACCCCTGGAAGAAGCCGACGGTTACCAGCGCCTGATTGATGAATTTTCCCACACCCAGGAAGCGCTGGCCAAAACCGTTGGCAAAAGCCGCAGCCACGTCGCCAATATGATGCGTTTGCTGGGCTTGCCCCGGGCAGTCAAGAAGATGTTGGACAGCGATGAAATTTCCGCTGGTCATGCCCGCGCCCTTCTCGGCGCTTCGGACCCCTTGGCCGCCGCCCGCGAGGTTGTCAAAAAAGGCCTGAACGTTCGCCAGACGGAAAGGCTGGTCCGCAAGACGAACCGCAAAAAAGAAACGACCCCGCTGCCAGAGAAAAAAGACGTCGATACGCTTGCCCTGGAACGGGATTTGGAAAACCTTTTAGGCTTGAAGGTCGGGATAAAATTTAAAAAAGGCGGGGGCTCCGTCACCGTTCATTATGAGTCCCTGGAACAGTTGGACGATGTCCTAAAACGCTTGGGTAAGGGGGGATTGGCAACTGATCCGGCTCCAGAGCCGGTTAAGCCAGGGCCTGAGAAAAAAGTCACCAAAAAAGCCAAGCCGAAACTTTCAATCGGCCTCGGCAAATCCCGGGGAAAGCCTAAGAAAAAATAATAATTGGAGAAAAAACCGGTGGCCGAGCCTACCGGCGGTTGCCATGGGCGGCCTGGGCAATCCGAAGCAAAGCCCGGTGGCAAACGGCGACACTCGGCATCCCGGTCGATTTGCAGTCAATCTCGGCTTCGGTGACAAGGCCCATGGCCTGAACAAGCCGGTCCGTCCGCCAGAACTGCAACTGCGCCTGGAATTGGCCCTTAAATTTATAGATGATCGGCGGCCTCAGGTTGTCGACGGCTTTGCCGGGAGGCATGCCCCCGTCAACCATGCCAAGCGCTAAGTGCAGCCGCTGCAGGTGCATTTGAACGGCGCGCAAAATCCCGATGGGGCTGGTTCCATCTAAAAGCGCCCTCTCGAAAGCCCGGTCCAGGCCATGGGCATCGCCACCGACAGTGGAATAAGTAACGAGATCAATGGACGCTTGGGCGCTGTCCCCAACCGAGGCTTGCGCGTCTTCAAGGGTAACGGTCGTGTCGGCGCCTTTACTCGGATTACCGCCGACATAAAGGGCAAGTTTTTCCAGCTCCATGCGGGAAACCAAGCGGTCGCCGCCAAGCCGGGTGACAAGAAAGCCGAGGGCATCATGGGCAACGGTCAGACCATAGCGGCCTAGAGTCTCTATAATCACGCCTTCAAGCCCCTTGCCGTCGTCCCCGTAGCACCCAATGGCTGCGCCATTTTTTGACTTTTCAAAAAGGTTACGAAGAGAAGATCTCGGGGCCAAGTTGCCGGCAAGAAGAATAACAAAGGCGCCGCCACCTGGGCCGTTGAGAAGAGCGGCAACAACTTCGGAAATACCATCGGTGGCGTCAGGAATAAAAATAACCCTTTGACCGCCGGACATGGAAACTTGTGCGGCCTCGTCGCCAAGAGACGCCGGGTCGGATTTGATGCCCCCACTGGTCAGCTCGGCAACCCGAAAGGGGTCTTTCAGGTCATCAACATAAAGTTTGGCTAATTCCTTGGCACGCTCATGAACCAACCCTTGATCGGGCCCAAAAAAAAGAACGGCAGAAATCTCGGTGCCGGGTTGGCGGAGAAAAGATTGAATGCGGGACCCTGAAATTTTCACGTGGCGGTTACTTCTTTGGAAAGGACTGGGCCTGAGTAAAATAAACGCCAAGGCGGACTCGGATGTCCTCGCTGATTTCCCTGAGCGCGCGAGCGCGAGCATCTTTTTTCGCTGACAGGGTGGCAAAATCCGAATCAAGAATATTGTAGCTGACAGTTATGCGGCTGGTTTGGCTAAACACACCCTTGCGGGTTTCAAAATCGCTAAGTTTAAAGGCAGCACTGACATTAAGATTGGCCCGGGTTGCGAAGGCGCTTTTGCGAACGCCTAGAGAAGAGGAGCTTTCACTTACCGTGACCGTCATGGAAAACAGCGGGTTTTGGGGAGGCCCATTGGGGTTGAGCGCCGTCAGCAAGTGATTGTGAAGAATCTGACCAACGCGATCCTTAATGGGCTCGATCCTTATTTTGGAAAACTCGCGGGCGCCGCCGCCTGTCGGGCGATTGCTGTAAAGAGGCTGAAAGCCACAGGCGCCCAAAAACATCAGGGCGACCAGGGGGATAAGTTTTTTAAACGACGACATTGATAATCCTATTAGGAACAACGATGACTTTACGAATGGTTTTGCCCTTGATGGCGGCCTCGACATTTTCGAGCGCCAGCGCCGTTTCTTTAGCCATATCTTGGTCGCTGTCCTTGGGTAGCTCCAGGGTTGCGCGCAATTTACCATTCACTTGAACGGCGATGGTGACATTTTCCTCAACGAGCTTGTCCTTTTCAGCCTCAGGCCAAGGCGTGTCCGCCAGTAAGGTTTCGTGTCCCAAACTATGCCATAAATCTTCCGCCAAATGGGGCATCATCGGTCCGATTAAGCAGATAGCCGCTTCCAGCCCGTGCCGCAGGACCCAGTCCGCCCCTTTTTCTCCAGGCTCAAGGGCTTCAAGTTCGTTGGTCAACTCGCGAATGCGGGCAACGGCTTTGTTGAAATGAAATTTATCCAGATCATCGGATACCAAGGCAATGGTTTTATGAGCGCTTCGGTGCGCGGCCTCTGCTTTTTGCCCAAAAGATTCAGGTTTTTTTGAATCCAGGGGAGCGATTTCGATCTTCGGTTGATTGACCAGGCGCCATAACCGATTGACGTACCGCCAAGCGCCTTCGATACCGGCTTCGGTCCAATCCAGGTCACGCTCGGGCGGGCTGTCGGACAACATAAACAGCCTGGCCGTGTCGGCGCCGAAGGTATCGATAATGGATTCCGGATCGACGACATTTTTCCGGGACTTACTCATTTTTTCGGAACGCCCGATGTCAACGGGATTTCCGCTGGCATAGGCGACGGCTGATTTTTCCCCGGTCCGTTCAATATCTTCTGGGAACAGCCAATTGCCTTCGTTGTCCCGGTAGGTTTCATGACAAACCATGCCCTGGGTAAGAAGCCCGGCGAAAGGTTCCTTAAGGCTCAAATATCCGCACTGTTTCAGGGCGCGGGTAAAAAACCGGGAATAAAGAAGGTGCAGGACTGCATGTTCGATGCCGCCGATATATTGATCCACGGGTAACCAATAATCCACGGCGTCACGATCAAATGCCGTGTCTGATTGTGGCGAACAGAATCTGGCGAAATACCAAGACGATTCAAAAAAAGTGTCGAAGGTATCGGTTTCCCGCTCGGCCGCTTTCCCGCAGGTGGGGCATTTCACGTCTTTCCATGTGGGGTGACGCACAAGCGGGTTTCCGGGCCCGTCCAGGGCGGCATCTTCGGGCAGGACAACCGGCAGGTCCGCCCCTGGCACGGGGACGATGCCGCAGTCCCCGCAATGAATAACCGGGATTGGACAGCCCCAATAGCGCTGGCGGGATATGCCCCAGTCGCGGAGCCGGTAATTGATGCCCTTTTTTCCGGCCCCGGCGTCTTCAAGGCGCCCGATAATTTCCGCTTTGGCTTCGGCGACACCCAGACCGTTCAGAAATTCCGAATGGACCAGGATTCCGTCATCGGTATAGGCCTCGTCGCCGACTTGAAAATTGTCGTCATCCCCGGCGGCGTCTTTTGGCGCAACCACGGCGACGACATCTAGGCCGTATTTGCGCGCGAAATCCAAATCCCGCTGGTCGTGGGCGGGGCACCCGAAAATGGCGCCCGTGCCGTATTCCATAAGAATGAAATTTGCAACATACAAAGGAAGGGTCGCGCCTTCCCGGAAAGGGTGGCGGACCTTGATCCCGGTGTCATAGCCGATCTTTTCCGCGGTTTCGATGGCCGCCTCGCTGGTGCCTTCGCGACCGCATTCTTCGATAAACGCCTGAAGGCCGGAATCATACTCAGCCAGCTCCAGCGACAAAGCGTGGTTTGGGGCAAGCGCACAAAACGAAGCCCCGAAAATGGTGTCGGGCCGGGTCGTATAAACCTCGAGCCGTCCGTCTCTGCCCTCGAGGTCGAAAAACATGTAGGCCCCCTCGGATCGGCCAATCCATTTCTCTTGCATCAGCCGAACCCGGTCCGGCCAGCGCTTAAGGTCATCAAGGTCCCGGAGAAGCTCTTCCGAGAAAGAGGTGATGCTTAAAAACCACTGGGACAGAAGCCGCTTTTCGACATCGGCGCCGGAACGCCACCCCTTACCGTCGATGACCTGCTCGTTGGCGAGAACCGTATTTTCAACCGGATCCCAATTGACCCAGGATTCCTTTCGATAGACCAGCCCGGCCTCGAGAAAATCCAAAAACATTTTTTGTTCGTGGCGATAATAGTTGGGATCACACGTGGCGATTTCGCGTGACCAGTCATAGCTGAGCCCCATGGATTTGAGCTGCTCCCGCATGGTCGAGATGTTTTCTTCGGTCCATTGCTGGGGCGGAACGTTGTTTTCTTTTGCCGCGTTTTCCGCAGGCAGTCCGAAAGCATCCCAACCCATGGGGTGAAGGACATTAAAGCCGCGTGCGCGTTTGTACCGGGCGACGACGTCGCCCAAGGTGTAATTGCGCACGTGGCCCATATGAATCCGCCCCGAAGGGTACGGAAACATTTCCAGCACGTAATATTTGGGTCTGGTGGTATCAACGGAAACGGAAAAACACTTTCTGTCTTCCCAGATCGACTGCCACCTGGCCTCGGTTTCCTTGAAATTATAACGCAACATTTTTTGGCGAGGCTCCCCGGGATAGCCCGGCCGAGTTCGTTGTTCCCGTATCTGACAAGAAAATTCCGGGGCCTAATTTAAGGACTGATTACGCAGTTGTCTGGCCCGGGTCAAGATGGCGTCTTCGATCCTGGTTCCCGTTTCGGTGGGGACGCCGGCATCCTGCCAACCGCCTTTGGCCCCTTGAACTTGCCGGAAGACAGCGACACGGACTCCATCGGCCCTAAGTGCGGGGCCAAGGATATAGACGTTCATCTTAAAGCGTTCGGAAGGCGCTTCCGAGGGGGTGTGCCAGTCGGTAATGATAACGCCGCCGAAAATATCTGCGGAATTGACGGGCATGAACGAAATCGTGTCGAGCGATGCTCGCCAGAGATAACTGTTGACGCCAAGCGCCCTGCCTGTGCTCTCGGAATCACCGGACCCAAAAAGATTTAGACCGCCATCCCCAAAAATGGTCTTTCTCTTTTCAAAATCGATTTGATCAGGAAATTCCTCATACCCGCCTGTCGGAATATTCCCTAATTCTTCCCGCTCGCAAGCTGAAAGCACGATTCCCCCGGCCATCAGGAGGCAGGCAATGGAAAGCCTTGAAAATTTTCTAAAATATCGTTTCATCTTCTATCCGGCGCCCTGTCTTGTTGGCGTTCCCAGTCACTGAACCTGCATTATAGTATATTAGGGCTTGTCGTCACGCCCGGTTCGATATTTTGCCCTGTTGACGCACCCGGAAAATTTAGTGGCCCTAGATTAAAAACCCGCTAATGCCCGCAAATCCCCTGGCGCCGCTATTTTTCAGCAAACGGCCGGTTTTTCCCGATATCCCGCCCAGGGCGTAAACGGGAACGGGGCTTTGCCGGCACCAGGCGCTAAACTTCAATTTTCCCAAGGTCAGCCCTTCGGGGTGGCTTATCGTCGGAAACACGGGCGCCAATAGGGCGGCGTCGGCGCCAGCGGCCCGAGCCCGGAAAAGAGCAGCCAACGAATGCGCCGATGCCGTCACCAGCCAATCCGGCCTGCGCCAATTTTGCCAGGCCCCCGGGCCCCTTGCCGCCAGGGCTTCCGGCAGGTGCAGGCCATCGGCGCCGACCCGCACCGCCAAGGCAGGATCGGCGGCGATCAGAACCCTTACTTTTTGTCGCCGGGCGGCACCGACAAGGGCGCTAGCCAAGGCCTCCCTGTCCGAGGCCCCGTAATGACGGAAAATAACAACGCTGTTTTGGGGAAGGGCGCCGAGGACGTCCACCGGGTCCGCCAGCCGTGCCTCGTCCGTCATCATTATAAAAGAAGGGAGGATTATTTGACCCCGACGCCTTTTCCGGTTGCCGGTTAAATTGAGGCCACCCCCCAGGTCTGTTAAGTTCATTGACATTCGTACCACGTCATCAGGAATTCTCTTTTCGGCCCCATGGTAGCGCATATGCCCCAAAATTCAGACATCCGGGAAAATCTTATCGCCGTCAATAAACGGATCGCTGAGGCAAGCGAGGCTGTTTCTTTGGGCCCAGGGGATGTGACGCTGGTGGCGATTTCTAAGACCCATCCGGCGGCGGCGGCCCACGTGGCGCTGGAAGCCGGCCACCGGGTTTTCGGCGAAAACAGAATCCAAGAAGCGGAAAAAAAATGGCCGGCCTTGAAAGAAGAATTTCCCGATGCACGGCTGCACCTGGTCGGTGGCCTGCAGCGAAACAAGGTGAAGGCGGCCGTTGCGCTTTTTGATGCCATCCAAACAATTGACCGATCGAAACTTGCCCGCGCCGTGGCCGATGAAATCGATAAAAGCGACCGCCAGCTGAAATGTTTTATCCAGGTTAATACCGGCGAAGAGGCCCAAAAAGGCGGCGTTTTGCCGGAAGACGCCGATGCGCTGATCGCCGAGTGCCGCGACAGCCTTAATTTGCCGGTGGTGGGGCTGATGTGCATTCCGCCCGCCGATGAAGAACCGTCCCTGCACTTTGCGTTGCTGAGAGAGATCGCCAAACGAAACGGTCTTGAATCTTTAAGCATGGGTATGAGCGGAGATTTTGAGATGGCCATTCGCTTCGGCGCGACCCACGTCCGGGTTGGAACCGGAATTTTCGGCGAAAGGCCGCCTTTTAAGCCGGAGGGCCAAGCTTAATGCAGAGCCTTGCCGCCTTCCCGCAACCCTCCAGAAGCTTTTGAAGATCATCTAGCCCAAGCGCGATGCAGCCTTGCGTCGGTCTGAAATCGGGCGTTGCCACGTGCATAAAGATGGCGCTGCCGAGCCCAGGCTGGACCGGATCATCATTGTGGCCGATTTCGACGACGATGTCGTAAAGGCCGTCTTCGCGCCACATGACCTCATGGCTAGCCAAAAAAGGCAGTGTTACCAAGTGATTATAGGATTGATTGCCGGGGTCGTCACACCAGCCGTCCTTGGGGTTTAGGGCCCGTACCGGCAAGGCGGTTTTAGGTTGGGCAACGCGGTCCGGCCTGTAGAGGACCCGGCGAAGGGGAAAAGACCCTTCGGGCGTTGCCCCGTCGCCCTCTTTTTTATGGGCAACAACCCCGCCCCGTCCAAGGGCGCAGCGGACGGCGTTGCCGTTCCAAGATAAGGTACCGGGGGGCCAGACCATGATTTCCATGGCGGCGATTATAACGCAGCAAACAGGGAATAGCGGAAGGTTAACGCCTTAAATCGACGGTAGGCTCGCGTCCTTCGCCGCTCAGGTTTGCGCCTTCTTTATACCTTCCCAACGCCGTCAACATGGTTTCCGAAAACCAGCCGCCCTCGGGGGCGAGTGCGCCAGGGGGGGTATGAGGGGGGGTTTGAGTCGTCGCTTGCGGGGCCTGAGATGCCTTCTTTTCGGATTGCTCGACCGGAGTTTTTTCATAAGTTTTGGCGGTGTAAAGGGCGGCGCTTTGTTTGGCCTCACGAAGGGTGGAAACGGCGGTCGCCCATTCCAGGACATCGATGTTTTTCGAACTGCCTGCATCCGCAACCGCAATGGGGGCGGGCGGGGCGTAAGGAGACGCGCCTTTCCAACCCGGGGCGGCGCCGGTGGGAAGGGCGATGGCGTGCCCGGAAGCCGGCGCCGTTACGGTGGGCAGGCCGACAAATTCTTCGACAAGGGCGCCTCTTTCCTCAGGCGTCAGGCCGGCGACGTCCCCAATGACCTCCTCGACAAGGGCACCTCTTTCCTCGGGCGCCAAGTCGGCCTTTTCCATGACAAACGCACCCCTGTCCTCAGGCGTGGATTTCCGGCTGGCGATTTCCGACCTCGCCCAGGCTGTGATCGGATCAACGGTACCAGCCGTCGCGGGCGCTTGGGGTGTTCCCGGGGGGGGGCCAAAAGAATCCGCGCGCCGACCGACATCGGCGACAGTCTCACCGCCTTGGGATACGGTCTCGGGCGCGTCTTTATAGTCATCGTCGAAAAGCGCAAGCGCATGTTCCCCTAAATCCTTGCCGGTGGCGTCATCAACGAGGACGTTCGCCAACGAGACAACGGTTCCCACTGGACCAAAAAACAGAGACCCGCCGATAACCCGCGACCCCGGGTCGAGGGTGTCGTCGGTCAGCTGCCGGTAAATAGTGCCGACGACCGGAATGTGCTGAAGGGGATTGATAATGTCGATGAAGTCCAGAAACGTGAAACCATCGTCTCCGAACATCTTAAAGCCATCTTCGCCCTCGGACCCATCGGCCTCAGGGCTAATCGCCCCTGGGCCCGAATTGGGCGCTACCGCCAATTCCACAGTCGGGCGCCATGGCGAAACGCTTTCGCTGATCGTGTTCATTGTCGTTATCCCGTTCTTTTGTTGGCTATAACATTGCAAAAGCGATGCCAGAACAGGAATCGTTTAAAATCAATTGGTTACGGGGAGAATTAGTATTCCTGGCGATGGAAAACAGCCGCTGGCGGCAATTAATGCCCTAAACGCGGGATTGGCGCGGAAAATAAGGGAAAAAAGCAGTTTTCGGGACCCTAGGCAGGGCTAAAACACGTGCCCGCCCCGGGCCGCTTTGGTGCGCAGGTAGCTCTCGTTGTGCTTGTTCGATGGAAAGGCGTGCGGCACGCGCTCTTCCACGGTGATGCCATAGCTCGACAGCGCCGAAACCTTGTCGGGATTGTTGGTCATTAGGCGCACCCGGTCGAATTCCAGAAGACGCAGGATCTGGACGGCTGGCAGGTAAACCCGCTCGTCGGCATCAAAGCCCAGTTGCTCGTTGGCGTCCATGGTATCGAACCCGCGGTCCTGTAGCTCATAGGCCCTGAGCTTGTTGACCAGGCCGATGCCTCGGCCTTCCTGGGCAAGGTAAAGCAGGATGCCCGCGCCCTCGTTGGTGATTTCCTTAATCGCGCCCTGAAGTTGATCGCCGCAGTCACAACGCAGGCTGCCCAGCAAATCACCCGTGAAACATTCCGAATGAAGGCGCGCCAGCACAGGCGCATCCTTCGGCGGATCACCGATGACGATGGCAAGGTGCTCAAAACCGCCGTCCAGGGGCCTAAAGGCGATGATCCGCGTGTTTGGCGCGTTCGGCAGGGGTACCCGGGCCGAACTGACAGCGCGGAGCGTTCTTGCCGAAGTGCCGTCGAATTGAAAGATGTCACCGGCGTCAACCAGCAGTAAATCATGCCGCGCCGCCCAAGCGGCCAGGTCATCGGCCGTGGAGTCAGAAATTTCGGCCGTCACCGCCGACGGCAACAGCCTGGCCAGCTTCATCAAGGCGACGGCGGCACTTTCGCAATCGTATGTTGGCGTTTCCTTGACTGTAACGGCCAGTGACGCCCTGACGGCATCAGATAAGGGCCGGTCGGACAGGGGGTCGGCGAAGTCGCGGATAATGTCGGCGGTCAGGTTTTCGCCGGGGGCCAGGGTCGGGGCAAGGGTAACGATCGTTCCAAGCGTCTCGGCCAGGCCCAATACCGAAGCGCGCCGCGCCGTAATGGCGAGAACAGGCGGCGAATGGCTGACGGTCCCAAGGTTGGCCAAGGTTTCGGGCGTGACTGCCTCGGCGGCGAGGACGAGGACGGCAATGCCACCGGCGCCGCGAACGGCAACCGGGCGCCCGCGCCGGACTTCAGAAACCGCACGGTCGACCGCCAGAAGGGAAGCCGGCTCCCTTGACGCGGGCATTGATATCAGTTCGAAATGTTTGTCACTCATGGCCATGGGTAAGGAAAAAACAATTTGTCCACAAGAGATTATTCTCGTGTGATCACAGGGGTTTTATACTATTTTTCCCATATTCGGGGTAAATTATCTCGCGCACGCGAGCCCTCATCTTTTCTGTTAGTATCGCACCCATGACCACCGGCAAACAGATCCTCATCGTCGATGACGACACCACGCTCTTGGAAATGCTGAGTGAACAGTTGCAATTGCATGAGGAGTTTTCGACAACGGGCGCCAATTCCGCCACCGCGGCGCTGGATTTGGCGAAAGAGGACTATTTCGATGTCATTATCCTTGATGTCGGGCTCCCGGACATGGACGGGCGCGAGGTCTGCCGCCTGATGCGCCGCAACGGGGTGACGTCTCCGATCATCATGCTGACCGGCGCCGACACCGACGCCGATACCATTTTGGGCCTTGATGCCGGCGCCAACGACTACATCACCAAGCCGTTCCGCTTGGGCGTGTTGCTGGCTCGGCTGCGCGCCCATATCCGCCAGCACGAACGCAGCGACGATGCCGTCTTCACCATCGGGCCTTACACCTTTCAGCCGGCGAACAAACTACTGGTTCATAACGAAGACGATAAGAAGGTACGCTTGACCGATAAGGAAACGGCAATCCTGAAATTTCTTTACCGGGCCGGTGACAAGGTGGTCAGCCGTGATGTGTTGTTGGACGAGGTCTGGGGCTATAATGCGGGCGTCACCACTCATACCCTGGAAACCCATGTCTATCGGTTGCGCCAGAAAATAGAAGCCGACCCTTCCAACGCCCGGTTGCTGATTACCGAACCGGGCGGCTACCGGTTGGTTCCTTAGAATCGCCCAGGCCGATCGCCGTTCCTGGATTAGGGATTATCCAGGGAAGCGTCAGGCGCGATGAAATTAAAAAATTCAGGGTCGATGGTCACACCGAATCTGGGACCAAGCAGGGATATATTGGTGGTGATGCCCTGAGCGTCGGTAACCGCCCACTTTTTAATGCCCAACGGCCTGTCGCTGAAAATTAGGGTCAAGTTTCCCTCAAGCGGGTCTTCTCCCTTGATGAAGGTCAACCGCAACACCCCCGGTCCCCGCTGAAACGCCGTTACGATCAGGTCGCCCCCGGTAAAGGAGATGTGATCCCTGAGTAAGGCCGCCGCCTGGGTATCATCCAGATCGTAATAGCTGACCTGTTTCAGTTCCTTGTCGTAATAGGTGAGATTGACCCCGTCTGAGACAATCAGCACCGGCGACGGCTTGTCATATTCGAGACGCATTTTTCCGGGCTTTAAAAAATAAACGGTGCCTTCTGAATAATCACCATCCGAAGACACCTGGAGAAACCGGGACTTCATGGTTTTCATCTTGTTCAGGTAGGCCTCGATCCGGGAGATATCGGCCTTGTCCGCCTTGCTCAGGTTGGCCGGCGTTGCAGATTCCGCTAAAGTCTGCAAAGGGCAGAGGGCCAAGAAAACAATGGCCAAGACCCTTAAGGGGCCAAGCGTAAAAATAAAGTTCCGGGATCTCTGCATGATCGGGCCGTTGTACCCAAGAGCGGCAGGTGCGTAAAGCGAAGACAGTTTAATGATGGCCGATCAGAACCTCACGCCGGCCGACGCGATTGGCCGGGCTGACGACGCCTTCCTTTTCCATCTGCTCGATGATGCGGGCGGCTCGGTTATAGCCGATCTGCAGGTGACGCTGGATGAAGCTGGTGGACGCCTTGCCTTCCCTGGCGATCAGGGCGACGGCATCGTCGTAAAGGACGTCGCCTTGTCCCGCACCTGATCCGGGGAGCCCGCCGTCGGCTTCTTCTTCTTGGGTAATTTCTTCAATGTAGGCGGGTTCGCCTTGCGACTTCAGAACGGTGACGACGCGCTCGACCTCTTCGTCGGAAACGAATGGCCCGTGAACGCGGCTGATGCGCCCGCCGCCCGCCATGTACAACATATCACCCTGGCCCAGAAGTTGTTCGGCGCCTTGCTCGCCAAGAATGGTCCGGCTGTCGATTTTGGACGTGACTTGGAAGCTGATGCGGGTCGGGAAATTGGCTTTGATGGTGCCGGTGATGACATCGACGGACGGACGCTGGGTCGCCATGATCAAATGAATTCCGGCGGCACGGGCCATTTGCGCTAGGCGCTGGATGGCGGCCTCGACGTCCTTGCCGGCGACCAGCATTAAGTCAGCCATTTCATCGACGACGACGACGATGAGGGGGAGTGGGTCCATATCAAGGGGCTGGTCCTCGAGGATCGGCTTGCCGTCCTCGTCGAATCCGGTCTGTACGCGACGGGTCAGCATTTCGCCCTTTTTGAGGGCCTCGGCAAGGCGTATGTTATAGCCGCTGATGGAACGCACCCCCAATTGCGACATAGCGCGATAACGCATCTCCATCTCGCGGACGGTCCATTTAAGCGCGACGATGGCTTTCGACGGCTCGGTGACCACCGGCGTCAACAAGTGTGGGGGATACCTTCGTAAATGCTGAACTGGTAAAGGTAGGTTAGAAACAGGAAAAACTGATTTTAGACTAAATGAAGACGCCAGAAGAGAATTAATCAAGCTCTATAAGGATAAAGTGGCAGAGGTAGAAGTCAAATAGATAAAAAATTTACCAACGATTGAAGGGAGTTCCTTTAAAAACGAGGGGCTTTTTATTGACCTGCCTGATTCTCGGTGATATACTTAGATTAAAGGAACGACAAATGGTTAATAATTAATGTTAGGCACGTATAGGAG
>JABMOY010000235.1 GCA_013203955.1 Rhodospirillales bacterium
CGGTCGATGCAACACTTTATCTTAAACGCAAAGATGGAGTGTCTGCAGATGAAGCAAAGATATCGTCGAGGGTTCAGTACGGCAGAGAAGGCGGAGTTGTGGGACCGCTGGCAGCGGCGGGGTCGAGCCCTGCTAAAGAGCAACAAGTCTCGAAATCCCGGTTCCCGGTCCAAACGATAATCCGGCGGAGGACCAGCTTCTTATCTAGGTGGACCCCGGCGGCGAAGGTCTGGCCTGACCTTCTCAATCGCCGCAGTTGAAAGTCTCTTTCGCGCCATGTACTTTACCCTCCGATCTGGTGCTCAAGTATATTTTATATGATTTCAAGAAGGCATTTTTTAGGCACCGGCACTGGCGCGCTGGGGGCGGCGATGCTGCTCCCCGGCTGGTCCGTGGCCGTCGCCGAAGCCGCCGAAAACGCAGCCCGCCTGCTTATCGAGCCGAAACCCGGCCTGGCTCCGTTGGCCGGTGCCGAGGCGCCAAGCGTTCCCATCTGGGGATATGGGGGCCATGTGCCGGGGCCGGTTATCCGGGTAAAACGCGGTTCGACCATCCGGGCGCGGCTAAAAAACAGTCTCGATCAGCCGACGACGGTGCATTGGCACGGCATCCGCATCGACAACGCCATGGACGGGGTGGCGGGGCTGACCCAGGACGCCATCAGGCCGGGCGAGACCTTCGATTACACCTTCACCGTGCCCGACGCCGGAACGTTTTGGTATCACCCCCACAACCGGTCCTGGGAACAGGTGGCGCGCGGGCTTTACGGGCTTTTAATCGTCGACGAAGACATCCCCCCCGCCGTTGACCGCGACATCCCCTTCATCGCCGACGATTGGCTGTTGGGCAAAGACGGCAAAATCGATGAAAGAAGCATGGGCCATTTCGGCCAATGGACGCACGGCGGCAGGCTCGGCAACTGGCTGACCGTCAACGGTCTGACCGATCCGGAAATTCCCGTCCTGGCTGGGGAACGCATCCGGCTCAGGCTCGTCAACTCTGCCAATGCCCGTATCCTCGCCTTCGACTTCGGGGAACTACGCACTCAAATCTTGGCGCTCGACGGTCAACCGGTCGAAAAAACAGAGTTCCTTTCGGGCGGCATTACCCTGGCGCCGGCGCAGCGGGCCGACCTGATCATCGATATCGTAGGCAAAGCGGGTAGCAAAATTCCGGTTATGGAGGTATCCACCCGCGACCGCATCAAAGCCGCCCAATTCGTTATTTCCGAAAAACCGCCGTTGCGTAATGCCCCGCCCGCCGAGCCCGCCATCCTGGAGGCCAATACCCTTCTCCGCCCGCCCAAGACGGACGGCGCCCAGCACATCGATCTGGTCATGGAAGGCGGCGCCATGGGGGGCTTAAGCCAAGGCACAATCGACGGCAAGACGCTGACCATTCAGGAGTTGGTGGACAAGAAGCTTGTCTGGGCGTTTAACGGGGCGCTGGGCATGCAGAAAGAACCGCTGGCGCGCATAAAACGTGGCCGCACGGCGGTGATCAACATGGTCAACCGCACCGCCTTTCCCCACGCCATGCACCTGCACGGCTATCACTTCCGGGTCGTCGAACGGGGCGGCAAGCCCGTTTATGGGGCGCCCTGGCGGGACACCGAACTGGTCGATGTCGACGAGCAGGTGCGCATCGCCTTCATCGCCGAGAACCCCGGCAAATGGCTGTTTCACTGCCACATGCTCGAACACACGGCGGCCGGCATGGTGACCTGGATCGACGTCGCTTAGAAGAGCGCTCTCAATAGCCGACGATCTGCCAGAAGATAATGAGGTTACCGGCCCAGCCGATGGCAAACGTCAGCGTCCGGCCCCACGGGACGCCCGCCGTATGCAGCACGATCTGGCCGAGGCGGGCCCAAAAGAACATGCGCGCCCCCAATGCCGTCATCTCATTAGCCGCCCCGGTCAACGCCGCCACGATCACCAGCACCGCGAACGGCGCCAGGTTCTCCACCAGATTCATGTGCGCCCGGTAAAGCCGCCGCGCCCACTCGGGCATCCCGTCGTAGCTGGGCACCGGATAGCTGACCATGTTGACCAACCCAAAGGTCTTGATCGCGGTCAGCACATAAGGCACCCACATCAGGATGCAGATGAAGGCCGAATAAACCAACAGGCGAATGTCGACCGTCATGGCGATTTGTTTCATAATCATGTCTCCTTTGTTGAACGTTTGCGTTAACTACAATAACCCAGCCTGATCAGCATAATACATCGGCCCGCCGCGATCGGGGGGGAAACCGTAGCCGAAAACCCAGATGACGTCGATATCGCCGGGCCGGAGCGCGATGCCTTCTTCCAGGATTTTTTTGCCTTCGTCGATCAAGGCATTGAGGCAGCGTTCGAGAATTTCTTCATCGCCGATATCGCGGCGGGTGATGCCGCGCTCTTCCGACAGGCCCAAGATGATTGCTTCGACCACGGGGTCTGAAATAGGCGCGCGGCTGCCTTCTTCATATTTGTACCAACCGGCGCCGGTTTTTTGCCCGAAGCGTCCTTGTTCGCAGAGTCTGTCGGCGATCGGCGACGTCGGCCCATCCGCCGGGTTCAATTTCGCGCGTTCTTGGCGGATGCGCCAACCGACGTCGAGCCCGGCAAGGTCGCCGACGGCGAACGGCCCCATTTTAAAGCCGAAATCCCGGATCACCCGGTCGACCTGTTCCGGCAACGCGCCTTCTTCCAGCAGCAATCCGGCTTGGTGGGTATAACGGTGATACATGCGGTTGCCGACGAAGCCGTCGCAGACGCCGACCAGGACGCCGACCTTGCCGAGCCGCTTCGATAATGCCATTACCGTGGCAATTGTTTCAGCCGATGTTACCCTGCCACGGACGTTTTCCATCAGCCGCATGACGTGGGCGGGGCTGAAAAAATGGGTGCCGATGACTTTATCAGGGCGCGCCGTTGCGGCGGCGATATCGTTGATGTCCAGGGTCGAGGTGTTGGTGGCGAGGATGGCTTCGGGCTTGCAGACTTTATCCAACGCGCCAAAAACCTGTTTTTTTAGTTCCAGGTCTTCGAACACCGCCTCGATAACGATGTCGGCGTCCTTGAGATCGGCGATGTCGTCGGTGCCGCTGATCAGGCCCAGACAGGTTCCCATTCCGGCCTCGGTGATGCGCCCCCGCTTGACCGCCCCGGCGCAGGTTTTGGTGATGCGGCTTAAGCCTTTTTCCAACACGGCCCCATCTGTTTCGTAAATCCGCACAGGAATGCTGGCCTCCCCGAAACACATGGCGATGCCGCTACCCATAGTGCCGCAACCGATAACGCCCGCCGATTTGATGGGCTTGGGAATCGTTTTCCCCGACACATCCGGGATGTCATAGGCCTGGTTTACGGCGGCCAGGACATGGTCATTAGCTTCCATCGATTAAAATTTCCCCTGCCCCTTACTTTTTGCCTGTTTGCCGGGATTGTATACTATGATTTCTTGCTGGCCAGGAGCCGTCTAAAAATAGAGGGGCCCGAGGATGGACTACAAGGTTATTTCCGCCGATTGCCATATCGACCTGCCTTGGTTGCCGGCCGATTTGTTTTCCGGCAACGCAACCGCCGCCTTCAAGGACCGCATGCCCTACGTCACCGACGGCGAAAAAGGCCCGAAATGGGTCAGCAAGTCGGGCGCCCAGTTCGGGCTTCAGAACGGCATGGGCTCCGGCGGACGTGAGTATATCCCCGGACAAATTCACCGCTCCGACCTGATGGCCGCCGAAGGACTCTATGACGACGGCAAGAAAGGCATCCGCCGGCTGACCGAGCCCGAACTCCGTATCAAGGATCAAGACCGCGACGGCATCCAGGCGGAAGTGCTGTTCGGTATCCTCGGGGCCAGCATGCGGTTGGGCGACGCCGAGGCGGCCACCGAAATGATGCGCATCTACAACGACTGGCTAGGCGATTTCTGCGACACCTACCCCGACCGCTTCGCCGGGCTCGCCGCCATTCCCAACCACGATATCCCGGCCGCCGTCGACGAGATTAGGCGCGTGGCTGCGCGCGGCAGCCTGCGGGGGTTGGAAGTGTCCAACACGCCCGACATGAACCCGCTTTACGATCCGATGTGGGAACCTTTGTGGAAAGCCGCCCACGATTGCGGGCTGCCCGTGCATTTCCACACCATCGGCACCAACCGGCCCGATTTTGACTCCATGCCGCCGTTGCAATCGCGCCAAGCCCATGCCGTCTACATCACCGGGTTCCAGTTGGGCATGTCACGGATTTTGATGGAAATTATCTACGGCGGTGCGCTGGAATCCTTCCCCGACCTCCGCATCGTCATCGCCGAAAGCGGCATCGGCTGGATTCCCTACATCTTGGACCGCATGGACCTGGAATGGGAAGAACAATACAAGGACCTGACCCTGACCATGAAGCCCAGCGACTATTGGCACCGCCAGTGCAAGGCAACGTACCAAAGCGACACGGTGGGGCTCCGCCTGCTCGACGTTTTAGGCGAAGACAACATCATGTGGGGGTCCGATTTCCCGCACCCGGACGGCGTCTGGCCGGATTCACAGACCTTCATCGAAAATGAATTGGGCGACCTGCCGGAAAAAACCCGTCACAAGATCGTCTGCGGCAACGCCGCCGAATTGTACGGCTTCAAGCTATAAAACCTCAGAAAAAACCCGCCCCTGGGATTTAACCGGGGGCGGGTCAATTAGGCGGTATCCATTAGACCGGAAGGTCTAGTGCTTGATACCGTATTTCTCCATCGTCTCGTGCAGGACCTTGATCGACTCGCCGTGTTTCTTGGCTTTGTGCAGCGCCATCCCTTTGGCGGCTGCGTCTTTGGCCATCGACATTTTTGCTTTATCCATCTTCGACATGGCGGCATTGATCTTCTTGACGTCCTTGGGACAATGACCGGCTTGGGCCGGTGTACCGAAGCTGGCCAGGACAAATGCCCCGACGGCGACAGTCATAAGGGTTTTTTTGATCATGAGTTCCTCCCATAAAATTTGATCAATCGAACATTTGGGTATCCCGGAGAATAATGCAATTCTTATTTAGAACATTAGAATATCAAAATACGAGAACCGGCCCCGGCGGGGCAGCCGGGCCGAGACACCAGACGCCTGGATGTATTACATGATCGGGAAATAAACGCGGTCAATAGCCAAGGAGGGCCAAATACATGAAATATCTGCACACCATGATCCGGGTTACCGACGTCGAGGCGACGCTGGACTTCTTCAACAAACTGGGCCTGACCGAAACCCGGCGCAAGGACAGCGAGGCCGGGCGCTTTACCCTGATCTTCCTGGCCGCCGACGAGAGCCCGGATGCGGAAATCGAGCTGACCTACAACTGGGACCCGGAAGTTTATGATGGCGGGCGCAATTTCGGCCATCTGGCTTTCGCCGTCGATAATATCTATGAAGCCTGCCAAAAACTTCAGGACGGCGGCGTCACCATCAACCGACCGCCCCGCGACGGGCGCATGGCGTTCGTCCGCTCGCCCGACGGCATTTCCGTTGAACTGCTGCAAAAGGGCGAGGCGCTGGCCCTGGAAGAACCCTGGAAGTCCATGGCAAGCACCGGCGAGTGGTAGCGCTGTCTTTGTCGGCTATAATGCCTTCATGGACGAGATTTCACGCTCAAGCGGAAACGCGGCGCCCCTGATCGACCCCAATGATCCGCCCGCCTTCGAGGTCATCAACGCCGAGGGTCAAGCACCCCTGCAATTGGTGTGCGACCACGCCAGCCGGGCCGTGCCGGCGGTACTGGGGGGCTTAGGGCTGGACGACAGCCATTTCGACAGACACATCGCTTATGACATCGGGGCCGGGGCGGTGACCCGGCTGCTGGCCGTGGACATGGACGCGCCGGCGGTTCTGGCCGGGTATTCCAGGCTGGTGATCGACCTCAACCGGCCGCCCGGGCATCCGCAATCGATCCCCGAGGCCAGCGACGGCACGCCTATCCCCGGCAACATAAATTTAGGCGAAGAGCCGAAGCTGCAACGGGTCGAAGAATTGTTCGAGCCCTATCACGACGCCATCCACCATTCCATGGCGCACCTGTGGCTGCGCGATATCCCGCCGGCGTTGTTTTCGATCCACAGCTTCACCCCCAATTACGGCGACGAAGACCGGCCTTGGGACATCGGCGTGCTGTGGAACCGCGACCCCCGCATCGCCCTGCCGCTGATTGATAAGTTGGAGAAATTAGGCCTCAACGTCGGCGACAACCTGCCCTATTCGGGACGCGAGCTGGCCTATACCCTTAACCTGCACGGCGCGGCCGCGGGCTTGGCCAACTGCGTCGTCGAGATCAACCAAAACCAAGTCAGGGACCAGGAAGGCATCGAACGCTGGACCGGAATCTTAAGCGACGTCATGACCGAAATCATGGCCCGCGACGGCATCCACGAGGTCCACGAGTATTAGTGATGGCCTACACCGAACCCCCCTTCACCATCGGCATCGAAGAAGAATACCTGTTGGTCGACAAGGAAACCCGGGACGTCGCCGGCGACCCGCCGGAAGCGTTGTTTGAAGCCTGTCAGGCCCGCATCAAAGGCCTAGTCGCCCACGAATTCCTGAAGGGCCAGATCGAAGTCAACACCGAGGTCTGCGCCACCGTCGGGGACGCCCGCAAGAACTTGGGCGAGCTCCGCAGCATCGTCGCCGAGGTCGCCGGTCAATATGGGTTGGCGCCCATTGCGGCGTCGACGCATCCGTTTTCCCGCTGGCAGCATCAACCCCATACGGACAAGGAACGCTACAACGTCATTGCCCACGACCTGCAGACGGTGGTGCAAAGGCTGATGACCTGCGGCATGCACGTTCATGTCGGCATCGATGACGACGAACTTCGCATCGATCTGTTGAATCAAATTAGCTATTTCCTGCCGCATCTGTTGGCGTTCAGCACGTCGTCGCCGTTCTGGCAGGGCGAAGATACGGGGCTTAAATCATACCGCCTCAGCGTCTTCGACGAACTACCGCGCACCGGGCTTCCCAACACATTTGATTCCTGGCCGGAGTACCAGCGCCACGTCGATGCGCTCATCAGCGCCGGGTTGATTGAGGATGCGTCGAAGTTGTGGTGGGACGTGCGCCCCAGCGCCCGGTTTGCGACCCTGGAAATGCGGATCACCGATGTCTGCACCCGCATCGATGACGCGGTGGCCGTTAGCGCCTTGTTCATGTGTATCTTGCGCATGCTTTACCGGCTGAAGAAGAACAATCAGCGCTGGCGCCAATATGCGTCCATGCTGGTCGAGGAAAACCGGTGGCGGGCGCAGCGCTATGGCCTGGACCAAGGACTGGTCGATTTCGGCAAGGGTGAAATCGTTCCCTGCACGACCCTGTTGGACGAAATCCTTGAACTGGTTCGCGAAGACGCGGATGCCTTGGGTTGCGTCAAGGAGGTCGAACACTTGCGGACGATCATGGAAACCGGCACCAGCGCCCACCGCCAGCTCGCGACCTATTCACTGGCGCTCAGTCGCGGCACCGAGCGCCAAGACGCCTTGGTCGAAGTCGTCGATATGTTGATTGAAGAAACCAAGGGGAGGGACTGAACCAACGAGCCACGTTTTATTTAACGACGGCTTCCTTGGATTTAACGGCCTGTTTGAGCGACGCCAGAAGTTCGCGGCCGAGCTTCCCACCATCGCCTGCAACCTTTTCGCGAAGCACGGCCCGCATGACGTCAATATGGGCCTTGACGATTTCAACGGCCTGATCGTCCTCGCTACAGCCTTCCAGGGTGCTGTCGTAAAGCATTTTGCCGAAGGTGGAAATCAACGGATAGCCGAACGTGCCGCCCTGGCCCCTGAGTTCCAGGGCAAGCAAATTGATATCTCCGAAATGCTTGGCGCGCCCTGTTTCCTCGGCCAACGCCTTGGTGCATAATTCCGACAGCTTGCCCAAGTAATCCTGGGCCCAGGTGGTGAAATCCAGCGCTGCGCGTTCCAATTGCTGTTCCGCTTCTTCCAACAAATCGAGGGGCATTTCGACGGGGCCCTTGAACCCGCCGCCGCCTGCCTTTTCCTTGAGGTGGTTGGGCAGGCGGAAGTACCAGACATCGGTGGGCTGCTTGGGCTTAACCACCTTGTCGGCCGAATAAACAATGGTGACGTCTTTTTCCTCCTTCAACCGCCGTTCCTGTGCCGGTGCAGCCTGTTTCTGGCGGCGGCGGTCGGGGCCGAAGAATTTGGTCGTGGTGATGAATTGCCGGGGTCGTTCGATGATTTTCACTAAATGCTTGTAGACCGAGCCCGCCGAAAACGGCTTGGCCAGAAATTCGGTGGCGCCCAGGTCGCGGGCCGAATTCACATATGCCTCGTCCGCCGCGCCCGAAAGCATGATAAAGGGAACCATCCGGTTGGCCGATTCCTTCGCCGAGCGCGACCACCTGAGGAATAGCAGGCCGTTGATCGGCATCATGACCAGGTCTGAAATGATGATGTCGGGCGCGATGATGGAACTGGCGGAGCCCAACGTCTTCATATAGTCGATGGCCTCCTCGCCGTCCTTGGCAACGGCGACGCGGCCAAACTGGAAATACCGGAGCAGATCCTCCAGGGTCTGGCGAACAAAATCATTGTCTTCAACGATAAGAACGCCGAGACGGCTGAAATCATAGCTATCCAAAACAAATGCCCCTCTTCGATCAACATGTCCCGAATAAAGGAAGGATATTAAAAACCCCTTAATCTATTGGCAAATATGAATTATTTATAAACTCCCGGCAGCCCGACGGCGCTTTGTCAAAGCCGGGGCGGGGCCGGAATTTCTTTTCAACGACCGCTTGCCAGCACACCCTTTGGCCTATTATTGTGCCGACCGGTCAGGCTTTTCAGAAGCCTATTATAAATCCGCTAAAACGTGAGGGTAAACAAAATATGGCTGATGTTGCTGGCGTCGCGTCGGACCGATTGCGGTCTTTCGTCGAGCGAATCGAGAGATTAGAAGAAGAAAAACAGGCGCTGGCCGCCGATATCCGCGAAGTTTATTCCGAATCAAAGGGTGCCGGATTTGACGTCAAAGTCCTGCGCCAGCTTATCCGGTTGAGAAAATTGGACGATGACGACCGTTCGCAAATGGAAGAAATCCTGAGGGTTTATGAGCGCGCTCTTAACGGTTGAAGCCCAAAAAAAACCATAAAATCCAGGGCTTTTACGCGTCCTTCACCCGGCAGGCGGATTCAACGTAATCCAAAAGAACCCTTAAACTTTCCTCCACCGCCATAACGCCCGTATCGATGACCAGTTCGGGATTTTCCGGCGCTTCGTATGGGGCGGAGATGCCCGTGAAGTCGAGAATTTTTCCTTCGCGGGCCATTTTGTAGTGGCCTTTCGGGTCGCGGCCTTCACAAGCTTCCAGGCTGGCGCTCAAATAAATTTCGTGGAAATTCCCTTTCGCCGCCTTTCGGGCACCTTGGCGGTCCGCCCGGTATGGCGAAATAAAAGCGGTCAACGTGATCATGCCAGAGCCCGCGTACAACGCCGCCACCTCGCCGACGCGGCGGATGTTTTCGGCCCGGTCTTGGGGGGCAAACCCAAGATCGGAATTCAGGCCGTGGCGAAGGTTGTCGCCATCCATGACATAAACTTGGCGGCCGGCATCGAACAGGCGGCGTTCCAACTCGAACGCCAGGGTCGATTTGCCGGAACCCGGAAGGCCGGTCAGCCAGAAAACGCCCCCTTGGTGGCCTTGGCGCCTGGAGCGCTCCAAATCGGAGACGCGGTGTTCAATCGCCTTGATATTCCCGGATTTGACTGACATCGGGCGCTCTAAGCTAGCGTTTCGACAGGTCGGCGACGAATTTTGCGTATATGGAACTGAGCGAGGTATTGAGCGAATTTACCGCATCATCGACCCCGGAGTCCGCCGATTGGGTTTCGATCCGGTAGGTATCGAGAAAAATCAATTTGCCGCCGGTTGCTTTTCGCAAACCCAGTTCCAATTCCAGGACGGCCTTCGGCGGCGTGCCGATGATCTTTTCCAAACGTTTTATTTTTCCGGTCAGAACGTAATCGGGGGACACGCGCAATTCAGGCGTTACCACCTGATCTGAAATCTTCGCTTGGCGCAGATAAGAAACCAATTCGTCACGCAGCATTACCGTCGGCGGCTGCGTCCAGAAATGGTAATGATATTCCTTCACCTGATAAGGTTTGCCGGCGACCGAATAGACGATGGGCCGGCCGGCCGTCAGACCATCGGCGACAAAGCGGTCAACTTCCAGGGTGCCCGGAAAAAGCATCTTGGGCAAAGGCGAAGGCTTGACCGCGGCCAAGCGGTAGAATTTATCTTCCGGCACCCGTTCCGCGGTGCTACAGGCGGCGACGAGCCCGATGCTAAGAAGAAGCAGCCCTTTAAAAATACCTTTTTTCATCCTACCCCTCTGTCTTTGCTAATTTTTATTGCTTTTTCGATTTGTCTTCCGGCGCTTGACTGCCCAACAGCAGTCCCGGATTTTGCCGGATCTGCCGAGAGAATTCATACATGTTCCTGGCCGCGCCTTCCATGTTTTGGTTGATCGAGTCGATATGGCGCGAAACGGATTCGACGATGTAACGGGTTTCGCTGATTGTTTTGCGCATATCCCCATCCCTGCTGACCATTATCTTGCCCACGTCCTCGACCAAGGTGGTCACGGAATCGAGAAGCGCATCGACCTTTGCCGAGGCGGCGTCGACGTTGGAAATGGCATTGTCCAGTTTCTCCCGGTTGGCCGGGTTTAAAACCTTTTGCAACCCGTCGACGGTGGCATTCATTTTAGCCGAAAATTCTTCGATATTATCGGCGATTTTCGGCACCCTTTCGGCCATCAACGCCGCCACCGCGGCCAAATCGTTGGTTGTTTTGCGGACATCCGAGAACAAAAGGCCGGCGTCATTTGCGATGATTTTATTGATCGATTCCACCGCCGTGTTGAAGTTCGTCAACAGCGGCTTGATGTTGCTGTCCATCAAATTCCCCAATTGACCGGCGACCGACGAGACGACGGCAAAGACATCAGAGCGTTCCTGGGACGAGACCAGGGCGCCGGCTTTAAGGGATTTGTTTTTCTTCCCGGCATGAATGGCGAGCGTGACCGCAGCCAACAAGCCGGGCGCGGCGATTTCAACAATACTGTCTTCGGGGATTCGCCAACCTTGAGTGACGCTGAAATCAACCCGGAACCTCATGCGCCCGTCTTTTTCTTCCGGCGTAATCGTTTCGAGCTGTCCAATGGGGAAGCCTTCGTAAACGACCTGGGTGCCGAATTTGATTCCGGTGACATTGGAATAATAAGTGAAATATTTATCGACGGCGCCGGTCCGCCCGGTCAGCATGGCGATCGACGCAAGCAGGGCGGCGATCATGACGCAGACGAATAAGCCGACAATTAGATAATTTATTTTTGAACTTCTCATAGAGGCTGGTTCCCGACTTCATAGTCCTCGCCCGTAAGCCGCGCCAAATATTCATCTGGGTCCATGGTGTCGTCTTCAGGCACGCGGTTGAGGAGATTGTAAATACGTTCGTTTTTTGATGCGCGCACTTCATCGACCGTGCCGATCATCAAAATTTTGCCGCGGTCGAGCACGGTAATCCGATCGGCGATCTTGAAGGCGCTTTCCAATTCGTGGGTAACGACGACGATGCTCATGCCCATAGCCTCCCTGAGTTTTAAGATCAGGTCGTCCAGCGCGGAGGCGACCGCAGGGTCAAGCCCGGCGGACGGTTCGTCGCAAAAAAGAATCTTCGGGTCCATGACGACGGCACGGGCAAAGGCGGCGCGTTTTATCATGCCGCCCGAAAGCTCAGCCGGCATCAAATCCTCGAAACCGCCCAATTCGACCACCTGGAGCTTCATACGGGACATAATTTCCATCGTCGACATTTCCAGGTCCGTGTGCTCGTAGAGCGGCAGCATGACGTTTTCGCCGACGGTCAGGGAACTGAACAGGGCACCGCCCTGAAAGGCGACGCCGAATTTTTTGCGAAGTTCGACGAACTCCTGGGTGCTCAATTCATCGATGTCTTGGCCGAGAATGCGCATGGTGCCGGATGTCTTCGTTTCCAGCGCCATCAAATAACGAAGCAGGGTGCTTTTGCCGGACCCGCTGCCGCCCATGATGACCATGATTTCGCCGTCGCGGACATCCATGTTGATGCCGTCGAGAATCTTGCGGTCGCCATAATGGGTGACGAGTTCTTCAACCTCGATGACCTTTACGGCGCTTTGGTTTGCGTTGTCTGTCATGGGGCCGATCTTAAATCTATCCTCTAAAGAGTTGTGAAAATAACGACGACCATGGCCGTTATAATGATCGCGGAAATGGATTGAACAACCGAGCGTGTCGTTGCCTTGCCGACGCCTTCGGCGCCGCCGCTGACGCTGGCGCCATTGACGACGCCGATGACGGCAATTTCGACGGCATAGATAGCGCTTTTGCCTAGACCTTGCATAACATCCTTAACGGTCAGAATGTCGATGATTTGATCAAAGTAGGCGGCCAGCGATATTCCCAATTCGACGTTAATATAGATACCCGCCAGAAAAAGCCCGACGACATTGCTCATCATGGAAAGGCAAGGAACCATAATCAACATCGCGATCAGCGGCGGCGCGACGAGAAAACGCACCGGGTTAACCCCCATGACCTTGAGCGCGTCGATTTCCTGATTGATCTTCATGGTGCCGATGCGGGCCGCAAGTGCCGAGCCTGAGCGCCCGGCGACCAGGATGCCCGTGATCATGGGTGCGAATTCGCGAACAACGATAAAGGCCAGGCCGGCCGTGACGTGGCCCTCGGCGCCAAAGATGCGAAGCGTATAAATCCCCTGAATGGCCAGCGTAACGCTGATGGAACCGGCCAGGAGGGCGATGATGGGAATGGCGGAAATGCCGATTTCCATCATCTGTTGGATGACCGCATTCATCCGCACGGGCTGTTTATAGCGGAACCCGAGAAACAGCCAATAAAAGCTTTCCGCGACCATCATGCCGCCGTTGCCGACTTCTTCAATGCCGGAAACGGCGTAACGGCCGACCTTGTCGAAGAACCGGAAAATGCCGGAAGGAGATGTCTGGGTGCCGGGCTCAGCCATAGGGATCCTTTAAGAAACCTGTTCCAGGCCGGCTTCGACGGTATCACAAATGGTGAAGACCTTGTCCAGCCGCGCCAATTGCAGGACTCGCATGGCGCCTTCGCTGACCGCGACCAAGATAAGGTTGCCCCCCGCCTTGCGCGCCGTCTGCAGCCCTTCCACCAGCGAAGCGACGCCGGATGAATCGATATAGCCGACGTTGCTTAAGTCAACCAAGACCGGTTTTTTCTTAGCCACGCATTCCAAAAGCACCTTGCGGGCTTCTGGCGAACTTTGCAGATCGACGTCACCATCGAGTGCGACGACGATGGCTTGGTCCTGTTCGTTGATTTCATGTTTCATTGTATGGTCCTTAACTTAACCTTTTTAGCATCCTCAACAAATTTCCGCCATCGCTAGGCGGCGGCATGAATTCCACTTCGTCCATGACCTCGCGTATGAAGTGGGTGCCCAGCCCCCCCGGTTTAACGTCATCGAGTTCGCGCGGCTGAACCTTGGACACGTCAATGGCGTCGGCAAAATCCCTGAGCAATATTATTAATGCGTTGTCACGGAGGCATATTTCAAGTGAGATTTCGCCGTCGGGCGACCCGCCGTAAGCATGGCGGATAATGTTCTGGCAGGCTTCATCCACGGCAATAACGATGTCGCGGCTGAGCGCTTCATCGCAACCGCAGGATTTGGCCGTATCCTTGACGGCATTGCGCACCAGCTTCAAGCGGCCGGGTTGCGACGGAACGCTCAAAGTCAAAAGCACCTTGGCGCGATTTTCTAAATCCGCCTGCTCCGGCGCCGGTTTTTTAAGCTCCGCCTCCCTGCCCTGTTCCCGAAGGGCCAGCGGCCCGCTGTCGTCGATGGCCAACAAGGTTAAATCGTCGCGAAGCGCCTCGCCGCGGTTGACGCAATTGATGACCACATCCATTCGGCCCTGGACATTCAACCTGGCGTTTTCCAAAATTAATTTTTTGAATCCCTCGACCCCCAACTCGCTGCCGTCTTCCAGGTAGCCTTCGGTGACGCCGTCGGTGAAGATATAGAGCGTTCCGCCCTCAAGGTTGAATTCAATTTCCGGAAATTCTCCGCCTTCGACCAACGCCGGCGAAATGCCAAGCGGCGGCGCCTCCGCCGGGAGCGCCTTAAAATCCCCGCCGGGGCCGTGGAACAACGGCGGCTCATGCCCGGCATTGGCCAGCCTAATGATGCCGGTGGCGGGGTCGTAGATACCACCGGCCATGGTCACGAACATGCCCCGGGTCGCGGTTTCGCAAATTTCATCGTTGACACGCGCCATCAGCCGCCCCGGTTGGCGCACGGTCTTGCCCAAGCACCGGTACAAACTGGCGGTTTTCGCCATCATCAGCGCCGCATTCATGCCCTTGCCCGAGACATCGCCCAAATTGAAGCAAATGCGCCCGTCATCGAGCGTAAAGAAGTCATAGAAATCTCCCGACACCGTGCGCGCCGCATGATTGATGCCGGCCACCGGATAGTCGCCGTCACCGGCATCGGGCAGCAAGGAGCGCTGGATTTCCGCCGCCAGTTCAAGTTCGCGGGCGATCCTTTCCTGTTCGACCAGGGCTTCGGCCATGCGGGCATTGAGAATGGCCAGCGCCGCGGAAGCGCTGAGCGCCTGCAGGATGTTCAAGTCTTCGACCTCAAACAGGCCGTCGCCGTCCAGGTTGTTAATGACTTCGATGGCGCCCAGGCGCTGGTCCTGGACGCTTAAGGGCGCGCACAGGATCGATTTGGTGGTGAAGCCGGTTTCCTGATCCACCAGCTTGTAGAAACTGGGGTCCTGGGCGACGTCGCGGACGATTTCACCGATATTGTTCTGCACACAGCGCCCGATAATACCCTGGTCGCTTTTCATCGACATGCCGGTGATCTCGGTTTCGCCGGAACAAGCTTCGCAGGTCAGGGTTTCGCCGCTTTCATCGAGCAGAAACAGGGCGCCGCCGGCGGCATTCAGGTGCTTGGTGATGTGTTCGATGGCGCGTTTCAGCGACGCTTCGACATCCATCGACGAAGCAAAATCCAGGCTCATAATCGCCAGCAGTTCCAGGTTGTCGAAAACCTGTCCCTCACGGTCGGGAGCGATTGTTGTTGGCGCTTTTGTATCTGCGGTCTGGCTTTTGCCCATTTGGGCGGCCCCCCTGAGGGTTTAGCCTCAAAATCACGAAAACGTATGTTGTTAGAATAGGATAGATCGTGGCATAAACGAAAGCCTAAGGTGACATCCATAAAGGCCATCGGTTAAGATTATTCTTAAAGGTACGCCCGAAATGACCGCCCTGCCCGAAAAGACCGGCCTACCCGGCCTGAATGACAAAAAACTGCTGAAAGCGGGCCTTATTGGCGCCGCCATCTCGTGCGTGTTCTGCCTGACACCGGTTTTGGTGGTGGCGTTCGGGGCTGTGGGCTTGTCGGCTTGGGTGGGTGGTCTGGATTACATCCTGTTTCCGGCTCTGGGTCTGTTCTTAGCCATGATCATTTATGCCCTTGTCCAACGCCGCAAGCAGACGAGTGAAGCAAAATGACGGCAACCACCCCGATCCTGCTGTCCGAAGTCACCTGCCCCGATTGCGGCCACCAAAAGGTCGAAAGCATGCCGACGGACGCCTGCATCTACTTTTACGAATGCGAGGAATGCGGGACGCTCCTGAAACCGTTGGCCGGCGATTGTTGCGTTTTTTGTTCCTACGGCTCGGTCAAATGCCCGCCCCTTCAAATGGGTGAAAGCCACTGCGCATAAAAAAACCCGGCGCCCTTTCGGGAACCGGGTTTTTCAGGAAAAGATAGCTTCCGCCAAGGCCCAATCAGGGCCCGAAGGCGACGAAGTAATCACCCCGCGTCAGGAAGGTGTGATCGCCTTCGCTGGTCATCAGGAAGATGAACACCAACAAAAACGTAATGGGGATGGCCAGCGCGGCAACCAGCGCCGTGCGTTCCCACATGATGTGCATGAAAACGGAGATAATCAGCCCCGCCTTCAACACCATGAAAATCAGGATCAACGTCCACCGGAGATAACCTTGAAACTGGAGGTAATCGACCATGTATGAGAAGAAGCTGAGAACAAATAACAGTGCCCAGATCTTGAAATAAATGCCAAGCGGATGTTGTTGGCCTTCTGCGTGTGTTGTTGCTGTCATAGTCCCGTCCTACCAGAGATAAAAGACTGCGAAAATGAAAACCCAGACCAGATCGACGAAGTGCCAATATAGGCCCATGGTCTCGACGTGTTCGTAACTGCCTGGGCGGCTCGTGAAAAAGCCCTTGGTGCCGTTGTCGTAATCGCCCCGCCACACCTTGCGGGCGACGATCAGCAGGAAAATCACGCCGACCGAAACGTGAAAGCCGTGAAAACCGGTGATCATGAAGAAGACGGAGCCGAACTGGGGGGCGCCGAAGGGGTTGGCCCAGGGGCGCACGCCTTCTTCGACGATCAGCTTCGTCCATTCGAACGCCTGCATACCGACGAAGCTGGCGCCGAACAGAGCCGTGATGATCAACATGATCGCGGTTTTCTTCCTGTCCATGCGATAGCCGAAATTAACGGCCAGCACCATGGTGCCGCTCGACGTGATCAGGATGAAGGTCATGATGGCGATCAGGATCAGCGGAATGGGTTCGCCGCCGAAGCTGAGCGCGAAAATTTCGCTGGCATAGGGCCACGGCGCCGTCGTCGACATCCGCACCGTCATATAAGACAGCAGGAAACAGGTGAAAATGAATGTATCGGACAGGAGGAAGATCCACATCATCGCCTTGCCCCAGGGAACACCCTTGAACGCCCGCTGGTCGGACGACCAATCGGAAACCGCCCCTTGCCAGCCTTCTAAGGATGCCGTGTCTGTCGCTGCATCTTGTGCCATTTGCTCTTCGTCCCTTTTACGTCAATAACAATAAACTGAATAAAACCATCCAAACCAGAAGCAGGAAGTGCCAATAGAAGGCGCACAATTCCACGCTCAAACGCACCTCGGCGACGCTGGACCCGTCACGCCAAACTTTGGAAGCGGTCAAGCCCCAGGCGATCAGTCCGCCGACCAGGTGCAGGGCATGCGTCACCGTCAACATGTAGAAGAAGGCAACGGAGACGTTGGATGAAATAAAGAAGCCCATGCCGACAAGCTGCTGCGAAGCCAATAGCTGGCCGGCGAGAAAAGCAGCGGACAGAATGCCGGCGGCGAAAAAGTTGGCCTTGACGCCTTCCATCTCGCCCTTGCGCGCACTGGTGAACGCCCGATGAAAAGCGACGCTGCTGAGAACCAGGATCAGCGTGTTCGCCCACAACAACCACGGCTCGGGCGTAATCTTCCAATCCCCGAACAGCATCCGTTCGGAATAGGCAACGACCATCAACGAGAACAGCATCGTCGCGACGGCGAGAAAAACCCGAAGCCCGAAGGTCGGAATAGGCAGGGCGAATTCCTTGCCGTCGTGGGAATCCACGACCGGGTCCCCCGACGTCAGCCACGGCTTGACTGCCAATTGACTGAAGAAATTCATGTGTCCCTACCTCGCCTATTCTTTAACTGCCTAAGCCTTAACGATATCTTCGTCCGGAACATTCTGCGGAATGAAGTCGTCCTTGGCGCCCGGCATGCTGTAATCATACGCCCAACGGTAAACCACCGGCAGCTCGTCACCCCAGTTGCCGTGACCCGGCGGGGTTTCAGGCGTCTGCCATTCCAACGAACAGGCATTCCAGGGATTTGGCCCGGAGTCCTTGCCGTGCCTGATGCTCCTGAACAGGTTGAAGAAGAACACGACCTGGGCGAAACCGACCAACAAGGTAATAACGGTGACGAAGGCGTTGAGGTCCTGAGCAGAGGCCGGAATGAAGCTGGTTTCACCGAGTTCGAAATACCGCCGGGGCACACCCAGCAGCCCCAGATAATGGAGCGGCAGGAAAATCGCATAGGCGCCGACGAAGGTGATCCAGAAGTGGAACTGGCCCATGCCTTCATGCATCATTTTCCCGGTAATCTTAGGATACCAGTGATAGATGGCCCCGAAGACGACCATCAGCGGCGCCACGCCCATCACCATGTGGAAATGGGCGACCACGAACATGGTGTCCGACAGCGGCACGTCGATGGCGACATTGCCGAGGAACAGCCCGGTCAGGCCCCCGTTTATGAAGGTGAAGATGAAGCCCAGGGCAAAAAGCATCGGTATGGTGAACTTGATGTTGCCTTTCCAAAGCGTCAGCACCCAGTTGTAGACCTTGATCGCCGTCGGCACGGCAATAATCAGCGTCGAGGTGGCGAAGAAGAAACCGAACCACGGGTTCATGCCGCTGACATACATATGATGCGCCCAAACGACGAAGCTGAGCGCGCCGATGATGACAAGCGCCCAGACCATCATGCGATAGCCGAAAATGTTTTTGCGGGCATGGACGCTGATCAGGTCCGACACGATTCCGAACGCCGGCAAGGCGACGATATAAACTTCCGGATGGCCGAAGAACCAGAACAGGTGCTGGAACAGGATCGGGCTGCCGCCGTTGTAGTTAAGCTGCTCGCCCATGGAAACAATGACCGGCATGAAGAAACTGGTTTCAAGAACCCGGTCCAGGATCATCATCACGGCGCCGACGAACAACGCCGGAAACGCCAGCAACGCCAGAACGGTGGCGATGAAAATTCCCCAGATCGTCAACGGCATCCGCATCAGGGTCATGCCCCGGGTACGTGCCTGCAGCACCGTGACGACGTAGTTCAAGCCGCCCATGGTGAACCCGACGATGAACAGCGCCAGCGAGCCCAGCATCAACAGAATGCCCCATTGGCCCGGCTCGGCGCCCGGCGTACCGGGCAGGATGGACTGCGGCGGGTAAAGCGTCCAACCGGCGCCCGTGGGGCCGCCGGGAACGAAGTAGCTGCTCACCAGGACCAGAACGGCCAGTAAATAAACCCAGTAACTGATCATGTTGACGTAGGGGAAGACCATGTCCCTGGCGCCGACCATCAGCGGAATGAAATAGTTGCCGAAGCCGCCCAAAAACAGGGCAGTCAACAGATAGATGACCATGATCATGCCGTGCATGGTGATGAACTGGTAATAATCCGTCGGCTCGATAAAGGAAAAGGTTTCGGGAAAACCCAGCTGCAGCCGCATCAGCCACGACAACACCAAGCCAACCAAACCGATGCCGATCGCCGTTCCCGAATACTGGATGGCGATGACCTTGGCGTCTTGGGAAAAGACGTACTTCGTTATGAAGCTTTTGGCGTGATAAAGCTCAACTTCTTCTACTTCGGCGGGGGCGACGTAAGCCATTAGTTTACCCTCTTCGATTTTGTATCGGTTTGATCGAGATCTGCCTGAGCCAATCCCTTACCGGCGGGTTGGTCATGGTTCTCCAAGGCGGCCTTTTGCGTTTTGGCAAAGGTCGGGTTCCCGGCCAGCCACTTCTTGAAGGCGTCTTCTTTTTCAACGACGACCTTACCACGCATGGCGTAATGGCCGGTGCCGCACAATTCCGCGCACAACGCATCGAACGTGCCGGTGCGGGTCGGCGTGAACCAGTAAAAGGTGACCATGCCCGGCACCATGTCCATCTTCGCCCGGAACTGCGGCACATAGTAATCATGCAGGACATCCTGGGCGCGCAGCAGCAACTTGACCGGCTTGCCCAGGGGAATGTGCAATTCATTGTCTTCGATCAGGATATCATCCTTGCCGGCGGGGTCCTTGAGGCTCAGGCCGAAGGGATTTTTCTCGCTGATCAGTTTGGCGTCGATCTTGCCCAACTTGCCGTCCTTGCCGGGGAAACGGTAAATCCAATCCCACTGCTTGCCGACGACTTCGATTTCCGGGGTGCCTTTGGGAACGGTTACGAATTCGTTCCAGGCCATCAAGCCGGGGGCCAGCATGATGGCGACGCCGACGGCGGTCGCCACGGTCAGCCAGACTTCAAGTTTGTGGTTTTCCGGCTCGTAATCGGCGCGGCGGTCTTCGCGGTGACTAAATTTGTAACAGCAATAGGCCGTAAACAAACCGACGGCGACGAAAACAACGCCCGTGACCCAGAACGTGATCAGGATCGTGGTGTCAATAAAGCCCCAGTTGGAGGCAATTTCCGTCCACCACCAGGGGCTCGCGAAATGAAAGACGACTGTGCCAACAGTCAATAAGACCAATGCGATCGCAATTTTCATAGACCACCCTCTTGAATATAAGACCTTCTAAGGCTTTCGAGCCGCATAAAAGGCCCCCCCTTGGGACCTTATGGGCAATTGGACGAAACGCTGCTCCGCCCGCAAATGGTGACGTAACCCATTTAATGCAGGGTTACAAGCTAGAAGTCGTTGTAAAGCAAGACTTTGCGCCCTTGTCAAGATTGGCATACCGAGGGTGATTTTCAAGATCAAGGGCCGTTATCGGGGGCCTTTAATCTAGTTTAATTCCGCTTTTTAGCGGATAACGCATTGATAAGAAGAATAACCCTTTCGGGTATGCGCCGGTGGGCCCGAAACCGGATGCGCCAAATTACCCCGATAAGGCGGGCAATAAAGGGTCCGGAAATATTCAAAATAATGCATATAATAAATATTAAAGTGCGAAATCACCGACCCGATAGTGCGCCTCCCCCGGGCCGTAATTCGGACCGCGATTCGGACCCCGGTTTGGAAAAGCTAAATGGATCTGAAAAAATTTCTCGTTTGGTTCCGGCGGCGGCTTGGCGTATAAACCGGCCTTGGAGACTAAGACGCTGGTGCCCATATGCTCTCCGTGTACTCTCCGTGGCCCCGGCGCCGCAAATTTAAGACTTCTTTTATTGACGAGGTTCCCGCGTGAGCAAACAGGCAACCGGAACAGCCGAAAAATTCGACGCATCCGCCAAGCCCCGCGTTGACCGCCCGGAACCCCGGTTCCGCGTCGCCGATTATGCGGTTTTGCTGAAACCCCGGGTCATGTCCTTGGTCGTGTTCACGGCGTTCGTCGGCCTGTTTCTGGCGCCGGGGACATTGGATATCTGGACCGCCACCATCGCTATTCTGTGCATTTCCATCGGCGCCGGCGCGTCCGGCGCCATTAACATGTGGTACGACCGCGACATCGACCTGCACATGCTCAGGACCAAGAACCGGCCGCTGCCGGCGGGAAGACTCAATCCGAAAGAGGCTTTGATCTTCGGCGCCACCCTGTCCATCGGCTCTGTCGTGATCATGGGGTATCTGGTTAATAGCGCCGCGGCGGGACTGCTGGCGCTGACTATTTTTTACTACGTCTTTATCTATACCGTCTGGTTGAAGCGCCGCACGCCGCAGAACATCGTCATCGGCGGCGCGTCGGGTGCGCTACCGCCGGTGATCGGCTGGGCCGCCGTGACCGGCGACGTCGGCCTCGGCGCCATTGCGCTCTTCGCCATCATCTTTTTGTGGACGCCGCCTCATTCCTGGGCGCTGGCGCTTTTCCGGAAGGGCGATTACGAAGCCGCCGGCGTGCCGATGATGCCGGTTGTCGCCGGCATCCGCGAAACCAAACGCCAGATGCTTATTTATACGGCCCTGCTGATACCGGTGACGTTTGCGCCGGTCTTGATCGGCATGTCGGGTGCGTTATACGGAATTGCGGCGGTCCTGTTGGGCGCCGGCTTTGCCCGCCACGCCTGGCGCGTCTGGAAAGACCCAGTCGAAATCGAAGGCGGCCACGCGGCCAAGCCGATGTTCCTGTATTCGATTCTTTACCTGTTCGCGGTTTTCTTAGGCCTGCTGGCCGACCGGCTGCTGTTTATACCGGTGTTTTAGCCGCCACCCTTCAACTCGGCTTCCAACGCTTCAATCCGCCGCTGCAAAGGCTCGACGATTTTGGCGACTTCCGCTTCGCTGAAACGCGGCGTGATGTGCTGCGGGCAATTGGTGTCCCAGGCGGTGATCTCGAAGACGATGGCTTGTTCGGGGACCGCCTTATAGTCGGCATCGGACAACCGCGCCATTAACTCCGGATCGTCGGACACCCGGGCGCGGCCCCAGATCTTGACGCGGCTGCGGTTGGGGTAATCCATGATGAAGATATAGGCCTTGTCGTTTTCGCTGAGGTTCCCGGCCGTGATGTATTGCCGGTTGCCGCGAAAATCGGCGAAGGCCAGCGTCTTGTCGTCCAGGACTTTTAAGACCCCAGGCCGACCGCCCCGGTGCTGGATATAGGGCTGGCCCTCGGCGTTGGCGGTGCCCAGATAAAACGAATCGCGCGTGGCGATGAACCCCGCCAGATCTTCGCTAACGGTGTCCTTCCAACCGGTGGTTTCTTCCATTTTCGCGTAGCCCCGGCGCGAGCCCTTGGCTTCTTGGATGGCCTTGACGGCGGGCGTGAAGGCGACGTCGCTTGCGTATTCAGTCATGGGATTTCCCCTAATCATTCAGCGCCTCAGACAGGCTAGTCGCCAAGATATAAATTGTTTCAAAAAATGTTAGAATAGTTATAATATTGAAATAATTATTCCATAATATGAAATAATAAAATGGACCGATTTCGCTCAATCCAAGTGTTCATCAAGGTCGCCGAGCGTGGGGGGTTTGCCAAAGCCGCCCGCGAATTGGCGATGTCGCCGCCCGCCGTTACCCGCGCCGTCGCCATGCTCGAAGACCGCCTGGGCACCCGTCTGTTTGTCCGCACCACGCGCTCGGTTCGGCTGACCGAAAGCGGCGATCGGTTCTTGGCGGACGGCCGTCGGATTTTGCTGGAATTGCAAGAAGCCGAGGAAGCGGCGGTCGGCTCCCACGCCGAACCAAGGGGCGAATTGCGGATCACCGGGCCGGTCTTGTTCGGGCGCATGTTCGTGACCCCAATCCTCGGCGATTTCCTGGACCGCTATCCGATGGTCAAAGCCCAGACCTTGTTTGTTGATCGCGTCGTCAACCTGATGGATGAGGGTTTGGACGTTGCCATTCGTATCGGCGATCTGCCCTCCTCTTCCCTCATTGCCACTCGCGCCGGTTCGGTGCGCCGGGTCATGGTCGCGTCGCCGGAATACATTTCCAAACACGGGCTGCCGCAACGCCCCGAAGACCTTCCCAACCACCGGCTGATCCAATCGCTGGCCATGGGGACATCCCAGGATTGGCCGTTTCAGGAAAATGGAAAATCACTTTCCGTGCGCCTGGAACCGCGATGCCGAATGAACACCAACGATGCGGCGATGGAACTGACGTCTCGGGGATGGGGGCTTTCGTGCCTGCTGTCCTACCAAATAGCGCCCCATCTGGCCGACGGCCGGTTGCAGACTGTTCTCAGCGACTTCGAATTACCGCCGTTGCCGGTCCACGTCATTCATCAGGAAGGTGGCATGGTATCCGCCAAGGTTCGCGCCTTCGTCGATTTCATGGTCGAGCGCCTGAGGGCGGATGAAGCCTTAAATTGAACAATTCCTGGCCCGACTCCAATATACTAGTCAAACCCCCGCAGCCCCATGCCCCCGTAGAACCCCCAGGAGAAAACCATGGCCCCCAAGAGCGAAAAAATCACCTTTGCCGGTGCCGACGGCACGCCGTTGGCGGCCAGGCTCGACCTTCCCGAAGGCAAGCCCCAGGCCTATGCCATCTGGGCGCACTGTTTTAGCTGCACCAAGGACATCTTCGCGGCATCCAGGGTGGCTGCCGGCCTGACGGCACGCGGCATCGCCGTCTTTCGCTTCGACTTCACCGGTCTCGGCGCCAGCGAGGGCGATTTCGCCAACACCAATTTTTCTTCCAACGTCGGCGACCTGGTCTGCGCGGCCAACCACCTGCGCGAAAACTTCGAGGCACCGAAAATGCTGATCGGCCATTCACTCGGCGGGGCTGCGGTACTGGCGGCGGCCTCCAAAGTCCCCGAGGCCGAAGCCGTCTGCACCATCGGCGCACCGGCCGACCCCGCCCACGTCGCTCACCTGTTCCAAGACGCCCGCGCCGAGATCGAAGAAAAGGGCGAGGCAGAGGTGCTTCTGGTCGGGCGGCCGTTCCGCATCAAGAAACAGTTCCTGGAAGACATCGAAGGTCAAAAACTGGAACACGACATCGCCACCATGAAAAAGGCGCTGTTGGTGTTTCATTCGCCCATCGACGCTACCGTCGGCATTGAGAACGCGGCGCGCATTTTCCAGGCCGCCAAGCACCCGAAAAGCTTCGTCTCCCTGGATGATGCCGACCACCTGTTGAGCCGCAAACAAGACGCCGCCTACGTCGCCGATGTCCTCGCTGCCTGGGCGGCCCGGTACATCTGCTCGGGCGAAACCGAAAAAGCAGCGGCATCTGCGGTGAATGCCGAGCCCGGCACCGTCGTCGTCACCGAAACCGGCCAAGGGAAATTCGCCAACACGGTCTCCGTCGGCGGCCGCCATTCGCTGTTGGCCGACGAGCCCGCCGATTACGGCGGCACCGATACCGGCCCGACGCCCTATGATCTGGTGTTGGCGGGGTTGGGCGCATGCAAGACAATGACCATGCGGCTGTACGCCGAGCGCAAGGGTTTCCCGCTGGAACGCACTCAGGTCACGCTCAAACACAATAAAATTCATGCGGACGATTGCGCGACCTGTGAATCAAAGGAAGGCCGCATCGACAGCATTGAGGCCGAGATAGAAGTCTTCGGTGACATGGATGCCGAAACGCGGCGCAAAATCGCCGCCATCGCCGAGAAATGCCCCGTGCATCGAACCCTACAGTCCGAGGTGGTGATCGAAAGCCGTCACAAGGAGTAAAACCTCACCCATTGGCGCCCAGGCACGCCACCATGGCGCTAGCACCCGAGCCGCACGGCCAAGTCTTCGATGTCGGTAGCGACCACGTCCCACGCCCCTTCCGGTTCCTGGTCCGTGGTCTGGCCGGGGCCGTTTTCCTGGCGGGGAAGGAACGCCGTCTTCATGCCGTGGCTTTGGGCGGCGACCAGGTCGTAGTTGTGGCACGCTACCATCATCAAACCGCTGGCGTCGCCTCCCATGAGCGTGATGGCCATTTCGTAGACCTCGGGCGCAGGCTTGTAGCGCCCAGCCTGTTCCGACGTCATGATGGCGTCGAACGGTAACCCGCCCGCCTTGGCCATCGCCACCATCCAGCGGAAGGTGCAGTTGGAAAGCGTTGACAGAATGTACTTCTCGCGCAACTTCGAAAGCCCAGAAACCGAGTCGGACCACGGCCGGGCCAAGGACCAGACCTCGTTGAGGGCGTCGCGCTGCGCCGCCGACAGGCCGTCCAGTCCGTATTTGCCGGCGATCTCGGTGAGCCTCTGGCGCATGATGGCGTCAACGTTGATCCAGGGCGCGCCCTCGTTGACCCGTTCCATGGCCGGGCGGTAAGCGGCTTTCCAGTCGTCGGCGAATTGGCGACCCAGGACCGACCAGTCGCCTTCGGCACCCGTCTCTTGCGCCGCCGCCGTCACCGCTTCGATGACGGGCGTGCGCCAATCGACGACGGTACCGAAGACGTCGAACACCAATGCCCGAACGCCCGTCGCTGCGGGGGGCGCCTTGGTGTTATTCGTTTTCGTCGGTGGCATGGTTTTTATCCTTTTCGTTCGTACCGGAGTGTTGAATAAGGCAGTCGATGATACACGCGTTTTCGACCGTTTGAGTGCCATTCTTCAAGGTCAGCGCAGGGACTTTTGAAGCGGACATAGGATGAAGGCTGGATTGGATATAGGTTCATGATTGGACGACCTCTTTCTTGGAAGTTCTTCCCGCCAGGACCATTGCGGAAATGACAAGCGTAGCGCTCGTGATGACGAGGGAAACAGCGAAACTTTGGGTCAGGCCATAGACGGTGCCAGCGAACACCGGACCGATCATTTGTCCTGTTGCAAACGCCGTGGTCATTGCGCCGATATGGCGCATGACGTCTTGTGGCGAGGCTATCCGATGCGCCTCTTTCATGCCAGCCATGGTGATGATCATGAAGGTTCCGCCGACGCAAAAGCCCGCAGTGATGATCGTGAAGATGTGTGGATGAAAGACCGGCAGCAGAAGTCCAATGGCCATGATGACCTGACTTGCGGTCCATATTTGCCGATTGGAGAACCCTTTTTGAAGCCTTGCGGCTAGAAGCGTGGAAACGAAAGCGGCCGCCCCGAATACCGGCCAGCCCCAACCGAAAATCAAGGGTGATTGAACGATTTCGCGGGCCATGACCGGCAAGTACGTCGCCGGAATAATATAGCCGATACCCATTGCCCCATACGCGATGACGATGCGCCAATCCAGCGGGCTTCGTTGAGATTCCCGCTTAGGGACGGCAAACCGGACAGCGGGAATTTCCGGGCCTAAGTTTAAACAGACCGCGCCAATCGCAATCAGCGAAATGGCGCCCACTATTTGCCAGCTCAGGGAACTGCCGATTTGGGTCACCATGAAGGCCAGACAGCCCAGTCCGACGATCAATATTCCCGTGCCGACGCCGGAGAAAACCCACCCTTGATAATCCGCGCGGCCATTGTCGGCCAGATGCTTGATGTAGTAATTGCTGACCAGCACCAGCGTCCAGGCGCTGCAAACACCACAAAGCCAACGCAATATCAGCCAGGCGATGAAATTGTTCGTTACACCCATTCCCAAAGTGCCGACACCGATGGCAAGCAGGGAAAGCCGCAACATCATCTTAGGCGGCAAGGGAAGTTTTGCCGCCGATACGGCCCCCAGCCAATATCCGAGAAAATGAATTGAAGCGAGATAACCGCCGTCCGTGATGCCGAGAAGCCCATCTTCCAGCATCAAAGGCAATAACGGCGTAAAGGCGAAACGCCCGACCCCCATGGCCAAGGCCAAAGCAACCATGCCGACGACCGGTATGCGCAAGTTTTGCGATTGTGGTGGCATGGCAGCCTTTGAGCATTTGGTGTTTTAAAGCTTGCTGCCACGTTAGCGGTGGATATATATTAAAAAAAATGAATTAAAATGAACTTAACTATCTTGTTTAGAGATATTAATGAACAGCTTGGACCTGAAAGCGCTTGAAATTTTTCGGACCGTTGTCATCGAAGGCGGTGTTTCCAAGGCAGCGGTAAAATTGAATCGCGTGCAATCAAATATCAGCACCCGCATCAAGCAACTGGAACGGCAGCTTGGGAAAAAATTATTCCTACGCCAAGGCCGGGGCCTCACGCTGACCCCAGACGGTCACCTGTTGCTGTCCTATACTGAGCGGCTCTTGCAATTGTCGATGGAGGCCTCTGAAGCCCTGAGCGAGGGCAAGCCGAAGGGCATATTTCGGATTGGGTCAATGGAAAGCGCCGCTGCCGTCCGGCTGCCGGAAATTCTTTCGCGCTACCACCAGCTTTATCCGGAAGTCAAAATCGAACTGGAAACGGACACCGCCGGGGCGTTGATGAAACGTCTGCTCAACTATGACATCGAAATTGCCTTTGTCGCCGAGCCCGTGTCTTTCGATGCCATCAATACGCAACCCGTTTTCGAAGAAAAATTGGTGCTGGTGGCGCCGCCATCTTTTCCGTCCTTGGAGAAGACCAGTAAAATCAGCGGCAAGACTGTTATTGCGTTTAAAACGGGGTGTGCCTATCGCCGCTACCTAGAGGAATGGCTCTTGGAATCCGGGATTGTTCCGGGCGGCATCATGGCCGTGGATTCAAACCTCACCGTTCTTGCCTGTGTCTCCGCTGGAACGGGCTTTGCCGTCGTGCCTCAATCCATTTTGGATATGGTTGCAACCAAGGGACAGTTTCAAATTCACTCTTTGCCGAAAAAATTCGCCCAAATAAAAACGCTGTTGGCTTGGCGGACCGATTACCAGTCGACGAAATTAGACGCTTTAAGGGAGATCTTGTCTGCTTCTTGAGGGTCGCTGTCATCTACCCATTGGCGCCCAGGCACGCCACCATGGACCGCGCCATTTCCGTCATTAGCGTATCGTAAAGCTTAGGCCCCGGCGCCAATCCGCTGCCCAAGGGGTCAAGGACGCCGATGCGGGCGTCGGTGCCTTCGGTCAAGGTCCCCGCCAGGGCCGGTTTGGAACCGGGTTCGGTGAAGACACAGGCGATGTTGTTGGCGGCGATTTTCCGGCGCAGCGCCGAAATCCGCCTGGCCCCCGGCGGCCGGTCGGAGTCGATCGCCACCGCGCCCTGCGACGCCAGATCGAACCGCTTCTCGAAATACCGGTAAGCATCGTGGAACACCAAGTACGGCACCACCGCCACCGGCGCCAAGATTTTCCAGACTTCGATTTCCAACAGCTTCAGCCGCGCCTGTAATTTTTCGGCGTTCCGGCGATAGCGAACGGCATTGGCCGGGTCGATATCGGCCATAATTTTCGCCATCGTCCCGGCAATTCCGCCGGCGATGCGGGGGTCGAGCCAGATGTGCGGATCGGCATCTTTATAATCCTTGGCCAACTCGATAATTCGCGTCTTGGCCGACAGCCCCGCCAACGGCTTGACCAGAAAACCTTCCAACCCCGGCCCGATCCAGAACACGGCCTGGGCTTTGGCTAAGGCGCGGGCGTCGGACGGTTTCAGGGCATACGAATGAGGCGAGGCGCCGCCCTTCAACAACAACATAGGCGACCCGACGCCTTCCATGACGCCCGCCAGCAGCGAATGAACGGGGGCGATGGAAGCGACGGTTTTCGGTGCTTCCGCCCGTACGGGTGCGGCGGTCAGGACAACAAGGAAAAGAGCGGGGAAAAGGAAACGAAGCGATCCGGTCATGGCCCCACTTTCAAGAATTACCGCGCCCCGGTCAATTACCAGGGGGGTGTTTTACTTCTTCAGGCTCGCGTGGATCACGGCGATCCAGGTTTCAGTGGTGATTCTCCAAGACCACGATTTCCATTTCTCGGGAAAACCGGCGGCCTGAATTTCCTTGAGGCTTTTTCCGGCAGCCATGCGATCCTTAACGATTTTCGTCGTCGCCTTCATCATCACCAGCATGGCCTTAAGGTCGCTCATATTCCCCAGCGGTCCGTGGCCCGGTATGATCTTCACGTCGGCCGGAAACGTCTTGATGATTTCCCCGATGTTGCGGGTCATCGAGATAACGTTGCCGCCATTTTCGACATCGATAAACGGGAACAGACCGTTAAAAAAATGATCGCCCAGGTGCAGGACGTTCGACTTGGTGAAGTGGACGACGCTGTCGCCGTCCGTGTGGCCGTTGGGGTAATGAATGACGCGGATTTCCTCGCCGTTGAAATGCACCGACACCGAATTGCGATAGGTGATGACCGGCAGCGCCTCGTCCGGGGACGCCGGAATCTTCATCTTGAAAATTTTAATTTCCTGTGGCGCCGACATCAGCTTGCGGACATTATCGTGGGCGACGATGACGGCTTCGTCACCGAAATACGCGTTGCCGCCGGCATGGTCGCCATGCCAGTGGGTGTTGATGACGAATTTAAGATCGCCGCAAAAGGTACAGGTTTTTAAGTCGTCGAGACGCGCCTCGAGCTTGTGGGAATACGGCTGTAATTTGTCATCGACGATGAGTATCCCGTCCGGCCCAGAGGAAACGCCGACATTGCCGCCGGTGAACCCATTGGCCCCGATCAGCATGCTAATCGGCCCGGCCACCGGCACGACGCTGATGGGGAAATCCGCTTTGCCGGGTTTGGGCGGTTTAATATGGGCGGCGACGCCAATGCCGGTTCCGGCAAATATGAAAGCCCCCACAAGGCAGGCCCCGGTTAATTGTCTTACTAAATTTCTCGTCACGGCATTTTTCCTTTGCGGTGGGATGGGACAGTCCTAGCCGGAAGATTAATACGCACCCCCCACTTTGGCGAGAGCACGATGGATGCTAGGATTAAGCGCGAGGGGTAAAAGACCGAAACCCGGGGGTTGTGATGGCTGAGAAGGAAGAACCGGACGAAGACGAAGAACCCGCACCCGATGCCTTTGGGGGCGAGGAAGCCTTGGCTAAAGTCCGCGAGGGCAAGGACGCCTGGAACGCCTGGGCCGAGGAAAACCCGGGTCGGGCGGTAGATTTCCGGGGTGTCGATTTCACCTTCGGGGAAAAGGAAAACTTCTCCTTCGAAGGTTTCACGTTCCCAGGCGATGTCAGTTTTTGTGAGGGGGCGTTTCAAAAAGCAAGGTTTAAATCAGTTACCTTTGGAGGGTGCGCCGATTTCCAAAGGGCAATCTTCAATGGAGATGCTGGATTCCAAAACTCTACCTTCAACGGAAGCACCAAATTCTTGGGGGCAACATTTAAGAGGCACGCGGGGTTCGGAGGGGCAACTTTTAAAAATCTTGCGAATTTCCTTGGGGTGAGCTTTGAGTCTTCCGTTTCCTTGGAAAGTAGTTCATTCCACACCGTTCCTGACTTTCGGCGCAGCAAATTCAGCAAACATGTCACCCTCTACAATACGGATATTCAATTCACGTTGCCGACAAAAGCCGATCATGCGGACAAATACCGGCGGCTGAAGGAAATCGCTGTCATCGCCCGCGACCATGACAGCGAGCAGAAATTCTTCGCCTATGAACTGATTGCCAAGCGCGGGCATGAGGCCCGCAGCCTGAAACTGATCCCCAATTACCTCTATGGATGCCTTAGCGATTTCGGGCGTAGCGGGGGGCGGCCATTCGCTTGGCTTTTTGGCGCCTGGATCGGCTTTGGTGTTCTTTATAACTGGGTCGCAGTAAAAGACTGGAGCCATATTTGGGATGGGTTGTTGTTTTCCGCCGCAAATCTTTTTCCCTTCTTGGGCGCATCCCGTGGTGCTCTCGCCGATGCAAGGACAGCACTTTACGGCGAAGGCCCACTTAGCGTCGGGGTCCATGCTTTGGGGATCGTCGAAGGCATCCTCGGCGTCCTGTTCATCTTCCTCATCGGCTTGGCGCTCCGCAACCGCTTCCGGATTTAAGAGAGTTTCGTCCGCCAGGGCTACCGTGTATGGCTGCGGCATGCTTCGAGACGGCCGCCTTGCGGCCTCCTCAGCATGAGGCAATGGGTTAAGGCACAGGCAAAACAGGCTCCTCACGTCATTCCCGCGTCCCTTTCCTGTCATTCCCGCGCAGGCGGGAATCCAGACTCTTAAAAAATAAACCCGCCATGCATTTGTGGGCTGGCAGGAAAATCTGGATTGAAATGATTTATTCCCGGCGTTGGTAGAGTAAGGCTGGATTCCCGCCTGCGCGGGAATGACAAATAAGGGGCCGCGGGAATGACGAAAAGGGAAGAGCGGGGAGGGGCGATTGCCGAAACCCCGGCGGCGTCCTATATGTGAAAGCCATGAACGAAACACCCTATCAACAACTGGAATCCCGCTTCCGCCGCCTCAACGCCTTGGGCGAGGCCGAGGCCGTCCTGCATTGGGACATGTCGGCGATCATGCCGAGGGGCGGCGCCGAGGCCAGGGCCGAGCAGTTGTCGCAATTAAAAGCCGTCCGCCATGGGCTGTTGTGCGCGGCGGAGACGGGGGAGCTTTTGGCCGCCGCCGAGGCCGACGCGGGCGGGCTGGATGCCTGGCAAAAGGCTAACTTGCGCGAAATCCGCCGGGGCTGGACCAAGGCCATGGTGCTGCCCGAAGATTTGGTCGTCGCCTTATCGAAGGCCTGTTCGGCGTGTGAAACCGTTTGGCGGACGGCCCGGCCCGAGGCCGATTTTGCCGCCGTCGCGGCCCCTCTTGAGGCCGTCCTCGCCCTGACCATTGAGGCGGGGCAAGCGAAGGCGGAAAAGCTGGGGCTGTCCATCTATGACGCGTTGTTGGACGATTACGAGCCCGATGGTCGGTCTGCCGACATCGACGCTGTCTTTGCCGACCTGGAAAGCTTCCTGCCGGATTTTTTGGGCGCGGTCCTGGAGGCGCAAGCGGCCCGGCCCGAAGCGATCATGCCCGAAGGGCCGTTCCCCGAGGCCAAGCAAAAGGCATTGGGCGTTAAGTTCATGGAGGCGTTGGGGTTCGATTTCGACCACGGGCGGCTCGACATCAGCCTGCATCCGTTTTGCGGCGGCACGCCCGACGATGTCCGCATCACGACCCGTTATGACGAGGCCGATTTTACGTCGTCGCTGATGGGGGTGTTGCACGAAACCGGCCATGCGCTTTACGAAAGAGGTCTTCCCAAACAATGGCGCGGCCAGCCGGTCGGTGACGCGCTCGGCATGAGCCTGCACGAAAGCCAGTCGTTGCTGGTCGAGATGCAGGTCTGCCGGTCGCAAGGATTTCTCAATTACGCCGCCCCGATTATTCGGGACGCCTTCGGCGGCAAAGGCGACGCTTGGCAGACGGATAACCTCCATGCGCTCTACACACAGGTCGCGCCCGGTTTCATCCGCGTCGATGCCGACGAAGTCACCTACCCGGCGCATGTCATTTTGCGCTATCAAATGGAGCGCGCGTTGCTTGAAGGCGACATGAAAATCCCCGACATCCCCGCCGCCTGGAACGAGGGCATGCAGCGCCTTCTCGGCCTGACGCCGCCCAGCGACCGCGAAGGCTGTTTGCAGGACCTGCACTGGTACGACGGCGCCTGGGGTTATTTCCCGACCTATACCCTGGGCGCGATGACGGCGGCGCAGTTGTTCGATGCCGCCAAGCGCGCCGATACGTCAATCGAGCCGGGGATTGCCGAGGGCGACTTCAAGGCGTTGTTCCAATGGTTATCCACCCACGTCCACGCCAAGGGCTCGCTGATGTCGGCCAAGGCGTTACTGATTGAGGCCACCGGCAAGCCCCTTGATGCGGGCATCTTCAAAACCCATCTGAAAACGCGGTATCTGAGCTAGTCAGTCGTGTATTGCCGAGCCGCCCGGGCAGGGCTACGCTTGAGGATAAGGGAGAATTAAGTGCCGTGAAATACATATCGACCCGGGGCGGCGCTCCGGCCCAAGCCTTTGACGATGTGTTGCTGAACGGGCTGGCGCCTGACGGCGGCCTGTACGTGCCCGAAACCTGGCCGACCTTCACCGACAAAGAAATCGCCTCATTCAAAGATCTGCCTTATGCGGAATTGGCGTTGCGCGTTATCCGGCCTTTCGTTGGCGGCGCCATCGACGACAGCGCCTTGGCCGGTATCATCGACGGCGCTTATGCGAACTTCGATGCCCCCGACATCGCGCCGATGAAAGAAATCGGCAAGAACGAATTTTTGCTGGAGCTGTTCCACGGGCCGACGTTGGCGTTCAAGGACATGGCGATGCAGTTTCTTGGCCCGGTTTTCGATCATGTGCTGAAAAAAAGAAATCAAACGGTGACCATCGTCGGCGCCACCTCGGGCGACACCGGGTCGGCCGCGATTGAGGCATGCCGCGACCGCGACGCCATCGAGATTTTCATCCTGCACCCCCAGGGCCGGGTGTCGGACGTGCAGCGCCGCCAGATGACGACTGTCTTGTCTGACAACGTCCACAACATCGCCATCGACGGCACCTTTGATGATTGCCAGGCGTTGTTGAAGGCGATGTTCAACGATGCGCCTTTTCGGGACGAGATGCGGCTTTCGGCTGTCAACTCCATCAACTGGGCGCGCATCATGGCGCAGATCGTTTATTACTTCTGGGCCGCAGCCAAAGTCGGCGCCCCGGAAAGCCATGTCTCATTCGCCGTGCCGACGGGCAATTTCGGCAACGTGTTTTCCGGCTACGCCGCCAAGCAGATGGGGCTGCCCATCGATCAACTGGTCGTCGGGTCGAACAGTAACGATATCCTGACCCGGTTTTTCGAAACCGGCGCCATGGAAAAAGGCGAAGTGCAGGCGACCATCAGCCCGTCCATGGATATTCAGGTGTCGTCCAATTTCGAGCGCCTGTTGTTCGACCTGACCGGACGCGACGGCGCCGTCACCCGCGACATTCTGGCCAATTTCCAAAGCAAAGGACGTTTTTCGGTCAACGACAAGACCTTGGAAGCAGCGCAAGCGCTGTTCTATGGCGCCCGCTTTGACGACGACGAGACCAAGGCCGTCATCAAGGAAACCTTTGAGAAAACCGGCGAGTTGGTCGATCCGCACACTGCCATCGGCATCGCCGCCGCCCGCGCCCAGCACCGCGACTCGAGCGTGCCGATGATTGCGCTCGCCACCGCCCATCCGGCGAAGTTCGCAGACGCCGTCTTTGACGCCACCGGCGTGCATGTGGACCTGCCGGCGCCCTTGGCCGATTTGATGGAGCGCGAAGAACGCTGTCAGGTCATGGCCAACGACTTAGCCGCCGTGCAGGACTTCATCGCCACAAACGCCCGCCAAGGAGCAATCGCTTGACCGTCACCGTCACCGAATTAGCCAATGGCCTGCGCGTCGTTTCCGACGTCATGGACACGGTCGAGACCGTATCGCTGGGCGCCTGGGTCGATGCCGGGGCCCGCGACGAGGACGCTTCGATCAACGGCATTTCGCACTTGTTGGAACACATGGCCTTTAAGGGCACGAAGCGCCGCAGCGCGGTTGAGATCGTCGAGGAAATCGAGGCCGTCGGCGGGCACCTGAACGCCTATACGGCGCGCGAGATGACCGCTTATTACGCCAAGGTGATGAAGGGCGACGTGCCCTTGGCCTGCGACATCATCGCCGACATTCTGCAGCATTCGGTCATGGACCCGGACGAGCTGGCCCGCGAGCGCGACGTCATCGTCCAGGAAATCAACCAGTCCTTCGATACCCCGGACGATATTGTTTTTGACTACTTCCAGAAAACCGCCTACCCCAAACAGGCCCTCGGCCGCCCGGTGCTGGGCACCGCAGAGCTGGTCCAGAGCATGGATTCACAAGTGTTGCTGGATTACATGGCCGCCCATTATTCGGCGCCCAACATCGTCTTCGCCGCCGCCGGCAACCTCGACCACGACGCATTGGTGCGCTTGGCCGAAGACGCCTTTACAGCCCTCCCCCAACCCAAAAATGGCAAGCGCGAGAAGGCCAAGTACGTCGGCGGCGAATTTCGCGAGGCCCGCGACGTCGAACAGGTGCATCTGGTGCTGGGGCTGGAAGGGATCGACTACGAGGTCGAGGATTTCCACGCCGCCGCCATCTTTTCGACGATCCTCGGCGGCGGCATGTCGTCCAGGCTGTTCCAAGAGGTCCGCGAGAAACGCGGGCTCGCCTATTCCGTCTATTCGTACCTCAGCCATTATTCCGACGGCGGGGTTTTCGGGGTTTATGCCGGGACCAGACGCGACGAGGCCCAAGGCTTGGTGCCGCTTGTCTTCGATGAAATCGGCAAGTTGTGCGAGACCGTCGGCGACGCCGAATTCGCCCGCGCCCGCGCCCAGATCAAGGCCGGCATCATGATGTCCCGGGAAAGCACGGCGGCCAGATGCGAACAACTGGCGCGCCAGATGATGGTGTTCAAGCGCCCCATCCCGGTGGCCGAGACCGTCGCCAAGATCGACGCCGTCGATGCCGAGTCCGTGCGTCGCGTCGGCGAAAGGTTTTTGGCCAGCCGCTCGACGGTAACGATGCTCGGCCCGATTGCCGACATTGGTGATTTCACGGAACGGGCGTCGGCTTAGTTTTTAACCACGAAGACACAAAGTCACGAAGAAGAATAAAAACGGACCGACGCTTTTCTTAATTCTTTTTATTCTTTAGTGCCTTTGTGCCTTTGTGGTTTAATTTTTTAAAACCTAGAGCACCTTCCGTTCAAATAGAATCGTCACCCCCGCGAAGGCGGGGGTCCAGGGCATTGAAAAAGAACTGGATTCCCGCTTTCGCGGGAATGACGGCACGGATACAACTGATCGAAAAATGCCTTAGTCGCCCTCTTTGGCCGTTAAATAATCCTCGACCATTTTATAGATCGCTTCGGCGTCGGCCTCGCTGCCGGAAAAGACGATATTGCTTTTCTCGCCGTAGATGTTGAGCTGATACCCCCGGGCTTCGCAGACTTCTTCGAGGGCGGCGATGAACGGCGTAATGACGTTATCGTTGAGCGCCTCCGCATCGGCCTCGGCCTCCATGCGCTCGAATAGGGAGCGCATCAAGCCTTCCGGCCCATCGCCTTTCTTGGCATCCTTTTGCGTTTTTAGATTTTTTTTCTTAGCCATTTTTAACCACGAAGACACAAAGAAAAAGTTTCAAAAGGACCTTTGCGTCTTTGTGCCTTTGTGGTGAAGATATTTTTTAAGCGTGTCCCATGTCGTCGGACAGCATCCACGGGTCGACGCCGATCTTTCCCATCGCCCGTTCCCACTTGTTGTCGAGCTTCGGCCCGAACACCAGGTCGGCGTCGGCGGCGACGTGCAGCCAGCCGTTGTGCTTGAATTCGGCGTCCAATTGCCCCGGCCCCCACCCGGCGTACCCGAGCGCCAACAGGCTCTGCCGGGGGCCGTCGCCGACGGCAATGGCTTTCAGGATATCCACCGTCGCGGTCAGCGCCACGTCGGTGTCGACGACCATGGTCGCTTCCTGCAAGTAATCGCGCGAATGCAGGACGAAGCCGCGCCCCGATTCCACCGGGCCACCGAAATGAACCCTGATTTCCTGACCGGCGCCGACTTGCGTGATGCCCAGTTGTTCCAGCATGTCGGGGAACGACAGCGTATCGAGCGCCCGGTTGACGACCAAGCCCATGGCGCCGTCGGAATTGTGGGCGCACATATAGATCACGGATTTCTCGAAGCGCGGGTCCTGCATGCCCGGCATGGCGACGATCAGCTGCCCGGCCAGATAGTCGCCGGCGTCATCGTCGTCGGAACCTTTTTCAAAAACTTCGTCGAAGTTGCTCATCGGTTTTCGCCTTTAAAGGCTGCATACCCTGTAATTATGCCATATCTGCGGCTTTCGGGCAAAGAAAGCCGAAATTCGCGCGACATTCCGACCAAATGATAATGATTATTATTGCATGTATGACGGCCATCATATAAATATATGCAAATATATGTAAAATTATATAGAACCTAAAAAATTAAATAACGACTCTGAATGGGAACGGGGCTCGGTGGAAATCAAAATCGACGACATTACAAACCCAGAGATGAACGCCTTTCTGGATTATTGGCAATCCCTCCGCGGCCCGAGGTTCGCCCCATCCTGGAAAGAATTCGATCTGCTGGCCCTTGATGCCAAATCCATTCCTTACATAACCGTCGTCGATGTCCACCACGATCCGCTTGATTTTGTCTTCAGATTCTGGGGAACGGCGCACGTTAATGCCAAGGGCTTGGACAAGACCGGCAAGTCCGTTATCGATGACCCGCATTTCAAGGCGGTTTCAGGCTTCGATGAATTCAAACAGGTTATCGACAAAAAACTTCCCCTCGCCGTTCAGGACACGGCCAAGTTTCCCAACCAAGACGCCGAGCAAGTCCCTATAATGGTTCTTCGCCTGCCCCTTTCCGACAACGGCAAGGACGTCGACAAGGTTATTTCGCTGGTGAGATGGGAATTAACTCGGCCCCCCTCACTTTTTCTGCAAGGTGATCAGGCCGACCAGGGCGACCGCCGAGATTCCGGCGCCGACAAAGAATGTCGCCGATGGCCCATAGACATCCCACAGCAACCCGGCGATCAGGTTACCGCCCAGTAACGCCAAACCCGTCACCATGTTGAAGATGCCGAAGGCGGTGCCGCGGATTTTCTGCGGTGTCGTATCGGCGACCATGGCGGCCAGCAGGCCTTGGGTCAGCCCCATGTGCAGACCCCACAAGACAACGCCCGCCAGAACCATCCATATGCCCGTCGCCAAAGCCAGAACGACGTCTGCGGCAATAAGAAAGGCAAACCCAAGCGCCAAAATGAACCGCCGGTCGACCCGATCCGACAGCGCGCCGGCCGGATAAGCCGAGGCCGCATAGACGACGTTCAAAACCACAAACACCAGCGGCACCAGGGCGATCGACAAGCCGACGTTCTCGGCGCGAAGCACCATAAAGGCTTCGCTAAACCGCGCCAACGCCATCACCGCGCCGACAATCACCAGCCACCAATAAGCCGGCCCGACTTGCCTGAGCGCCTTGAACTGGATGGGGGAACGCGCTTCGCCTTTAGGCCGAACCGTTTCCGGTTCCTTGACCGCGAAGATCAGAATGCCGACGCTGATGAACGCCGGGATCACGGCAATCCAAAACACCGCCTGGATATCGTTCGCCAGCAAATACATGAAGACGACGGCCAGCAGCGGCCCGGCGAAGGCGCCGACCGTGTCCAGGGATTGCCGTAAGCCATAACACGCACCGCGTAGGTGGGGCGGTGCGATATCGCCGATCAGCGCATCGCGCGGCGCGCCGCGTATGCCTTTGCCGATACGGTCAATGAAGCGCGCCGTAAAAACCATGGCGGCGGAACCGGCCAGCGGGAACAACGGTTTGGTGACGGCGGCCAGACCATAACCGATCACCGTCAGCATCTTGCGCTTGCCCAGATAGTCGCTGAGCGTGCCCGAAAAAACTTTGGTGATCGCCGCCGTCGCCTCGGCGACGCCCTCGATCAGCCCGACCGCCAGCGCGCTGGCGCCCAACCCGGTGACCAAAAACACCGGCAGCAGGCTATGGATCAGCTCCGAAGACGTGTCCATGAACAGGCTGACCAGCCCCAGCGCCCAAATGCTCTTGGGGATGGCGCGCACACCGGTCGGGCCAGCCGGGGCGGGCATTTCGTCGTCGGCTTCGGTCGCCTTCATCCGCGCTTCCTCTGTTGCCGGGGACGCCAATCCCAAACACTATGGCGGATAGGGGGCGGGGGATACCGGTTTTCGTGCCCCGCTTGCTGAAGTTGATAACCAAAAGCCGACCTAATGACGCCAGAGACCTACTCGGCATGTTTTACATCGTGAAGGAAACGCAAGTAATGCTCAGGCAGACCATGCGCTTGGGCGCCCTCCCGCAACAAAGTGATATAGCGGTGTGAAGGATTGCCGTCGGTCTCTTTGCCATCGGCGATGTAGATGACGGCCACGACCGCACGGCCATCGATATCTTCCGCATCCACCCACAGATGACGATAGCGCCGACCGGGTACGCCCTCGGTGGCGTCGAGATGCACCAAGTCGGTCCTGGTGATCTGGTAAAGCACACCCCAAACTTCCCCGTCCGTGTCGGGCGAAATATTGGCGGGCGCCGCCTTGCCCCTCGGCCGTCCCTCTAGGTTAAAGCGCAGGCGATACCCCCGGACACGACCGGCGCGCCATTCGATCGGCCGCATGCCACGCCGTTCGCGAAAGGCGCTGTCGTGCATGTTGGCGCCGAAGGCGAAGTACCAAACCCTATCGTTCGGCTTGCCGTCGATGCGAAGACCGCGAAGCCCGTAATAGATCTTTGAGAGCACCCAGGATTTGGCGATCAATCTTCGCAATCCGATCTTCATTTCACGTGTTCCGCCGGCATGTCCCGTAACCGCCGAATGATCAGGAATTGTAGAAAGGCCGCGCCAAGACTGACAGCGAATACCCCGGTGAACGACATTGCCTCAACGATCACGGCGCCGGCAAGCGGCAGCAGCGCCGCCGGCGCGACGAGGGCGTTGAAATAACCGCTGTACGCGGGCCTTCGATCATTCGGTGAGATTTCCATCAGATAACCTAGCATGGCGATGGTGATGCCGTTGCCGACGGCACCGAGCAGGAAAAACACCACAACGAACCCCGATATTGCCGGAACCGGCCAATTCCCGCCCAGGGAACTCAAGGCGATAATCAACAACGGCGGCATGGCGCCGAGCAGAGCAACCCCTTCGTACAAGCTTCGTTTGCCGTAACGGTCGCCCCACCAACCCCAGAGGGCATTCGATAGGAGCGCACCGGTCGTCTGCGCCGCCAATAGGAACGCGACCCGGGATGCGGTGCCTTCCGTGGCGATAACTTGCAAGACGTAGAACGGAAGCGCCATCGTCACCGCTCCGCCAAGCCACTGCGCGTGGACGAAAAGCCGGAAGCGCTTGTCCGTTCGCAACACCTCAATCCCGTCTCGCAGGAAATCGGTGAAACCGTTGTCGGCAGCCCGAGGCGGCGGCGCGACCGGTTCGCCTGCGGATATGAAAGATAGACTCGAGACTATGAGCAGGCCCGCCCCCAGCAGAACGATAGCGGCGTAACCGTCCGGGAACGCCAACGAATTGAGCAACCGGTCGGCGGATGCCGCCACCCCAAGCGCCAGCAGGCCGCCGCCAAAGAACCTGATTGCCAGCAACCGGCTCCGTCGTTCAGAGGCGACGGAGCGGGCAACGATGTCGTTGTAGGGAACCGCAACGATGCCGCTGACAAAGGCATAGGCCATCCACAAAATGAAAAACAGGGCAACGAGGACGCCATGGGGCAACCAACCCGCGAGGCTGAGAATCCCGGAGATCGCCACAAGGCACGCGGCACGACCGAAGGCCCCAATCATATAAAACGGCATTCGCCGTTGGCGGCGCTGCGCTAAATAAGCGACGAAGATCTGTGGGAATAGCCAGCCGTATCGCAAGATGGCGCTTGCCGCCCCGACGGCGTAGGTATTGGCTGTTAACCCATAGACCAGCGCCGCGATGATGGTGTTTGAATCCACCGCCGCTGCGCCGCCCTGAAAGAAGATGCCGGCCACGGATAATCGCCGGAACCGGCTTTCCGGTTCACGAATGACCACCGCCACTCTCCTCGATTGACCGTAGGTCGGCTATGGCAACGCCGTTTTGCCATAACGCGAACGCGCCGATGCTCGACACCGTTATCAGACTGGCGAAATGAACCAGGAGCACCATCGCCAAACTCTGTTCCTCGGCGACACCAAGGAGATTAAGAGCAAAGACACCGCCGACCAAAAAACCGCCCGGAATCCGTGCGAACCGGGTGAGGATGATGAGAAACCCGAGGAACACGAGCAGGAAAACGTAATCGGTGGGCCGCAGCGCCACGCCGAAGGCAAGCCCGGCCCACAGGAAATAGGTGGTGGCAACCAGTTTGATCCCGATACTGGCGATGATGATGCCGGCGGTTCGCCAAATTTCGTCGGGCCAAACGATGCCCTCGGTGAAGGATTGAAGGAATCCTTTGACCGGACCCGAAAAACGGGCCGGCATGCGCACGCCAAGGCGCTCCACCCAACCGCCCGGATGGCGCGCTTGTTGTTTCCAGCGGGCGAGCAAAAACAATAGTAGGCCAAACAAGACGAGGCTGCCGATGCCGCCGACCACCAATCCCAGGTGAATGTCCCCGTCTGGGTCGGGAAACACGGCGAAACCAATAGCGAACGCAACGAAACCCGTAAAGATGACGCCGTCAACGAGACGATCAATCGCCGCCGTCGCCAGGACCGTCCCCATTCGCAACTCTTCCGAACGGGCAACCAGCCAAGAGCGGACGATTGGACTGATCCCCAAAGGAACAAGAATGTTGGCGAAATAACCGGCCATGATGGCGCCGAACAAGCGTAGCGTCGGAATGGGCCGGATTCCATAGAGCAACTGACGCCACTTCCATGCCCTCACCCATTGCTCGGCGGCAATCGTGAGCGGCACCAGTAACAGGAACCCGACGTTGGCCTGGATGATGACGCCTTGCAGGCGCCCGTAGTCCACGCGCCACAGCACCCAGCCGAGCGCAACCGTGCCGATCAGCGCCCCGCCGATCGACCACCAGTTCCGCCCTCGAATAATCTCTGCGGCTTCGGTCAATATGCCCATGCGGCAACCCATATCACTGTCGGGAGTCAAGGTACAGTTGGTCACGCTTTGGCGGATAAGGGTCGGGGGGCTTTGCGTGTCATTTCGACGTTATTTATTATACTAAAAATGCGCTTATCGAATTTCTGACCGGAGGCTGCCTTGAGCACGGACAATTCACCCCCACCCGCCCCACAAGACCGCTGCATTAATTACATTGAATTCAATGTCGCCGACATCACCGCATCGAAGGATTTCTATGGCAAGGCCTTCGGCTGGACGTTCACGGATTTCGGGCCGGACTATTGCGAATTCACGGACGGTCATATGAAGGGCGGGTTCGATGCAACCGGGCCGGGCGGGCCGGTAACGACGGGCGGGCCGTTGGTGGTTCTATACGGAACTGATCTGGCGGAAATTCTGGACCGCATCGAAGCCGCCGGCGGCAAAATCGTAAAACCGATTTTCGCGTTTCCCGGCGGCAAACGTTTTCATTTCACCGACCCCGACGGGTATGAGCTGGCGGTTTGGTCGGAGACTTAAGAAAAGACCGATATCAGTTCTTGATGCGATTCTTCACAGTTCACCGTACGACAACGTCTGCTTTACCCCCGAAAGCAGATGGGGTGGATGGCTCCCGCTCCCGGCATCGC
>JABMOY010000236.1 GCA_013203955.1 Rhodospirillales bacterium
CCCAGCCCCTCCGCCCAAGCGGCGGCGCCGATGCCCGGCGTCATTAAGAGCCGGTAGTGGTAGCGGATCTGACTTCCCGGTTGCACCAGATCGGTCTCCATCAGGGCTGCCGTCGATATCATCAGGCGCGGACCAAAACTGAAGACGGTGGCGACGCGGTCGGGTTCGTGGACGACCGTGGCACGAACCTCAAAGGTGGCGGCGCCGACGCGGATGCGCTCGCCAAGATTGAGATCAAGGCGGGTCAATAGGTTTTCGTCAACGACTGCGCCCCACGCACCGTTCCGCTTGGTGAGCAATTCATCGAGTGGTGAGGGTGGTGCCGTTTCGAGATTGCCGACCAGCGGATAGGCGTTATCGACAGCCTTAAGCTCGACCATGGCGCGTTTGTCGCGAACTTCCAGCGGCCGGGCCATAGCGCGCATCTTGACAATCGCGGAAACAGCTGCCGACTGCACTTCCAAATAGGCCCGCTGTTCGTTCGTCGCCGGCCGGTGCAGGAGCCGGAGATCAACTTCGCCACCGAGCAACCGGGCGCCGTCCGCCGCGAGCCCAGCGACGATTGCTTGGCTCAGGCTGCCGACACCGGCGATGGCGCCAACTCCAAGCGCGATGCAGGCAAGAAATACACGAAAGCCCCGGAGCCCGTGGCGTAGCTCGCGGCGCGCCAACCGCCAACCGAGACCGAGGTCATTCGTCATCGCGGCCTCCGCCCGAGCCATCGATACGGCCGTCGGCCAGTTGCACGATACGGGTGCACCGGGACGCCAATTCCGACGCGTGGGTGACCAGTATCAATGTGGTTCCAAACCGTTGTTGGAGCTGGAACAAAAGCTCGATGATCGCATCGCCGGTAGCTTGGTCGAGGCTGCCGGTGGGCTCGTCAGCGAGCAGGATTTTCGGCTCGGTGACGAAGGCGCGGGCCAGCGCGACACGTTGCTGCTCACCGCCGGAAAGCTGGCCCGGGTAGTGGGCCAAACGATGGCCGAGGCCGACGGTCTCAAGCTGCTCTCTGGCTAGAGTGAAGGCGGCGTCGCGACCAGCGAATTCGAGTGGTAGAGCAACGTTTTCCAACGCCGTCATGGTCGGCACCAGATGGAAATTCTGAAACACGATCCCAACATGATCACGCCGAAATCGGGCAAGCGAATCTTCGTCAAGGCCGGAGATTTCATGACCTGCCGCTTCGATCCGTCCGGCTGTGACCGATTCCAGCCCGGCGATGACCATCAACAGCGACGTCTTGCCCGAACCGGACGGCCCGACCACGCCGACGGTCTCGCCGCTTGCGACCGCGAGGTCGATGCCGCGCAAGATGTGTACCGGTCCGGCGTCACTGGTCAGTTGCAGTTGCACGCCCTCAAGGGTAAGAACCGGGTCGGGGGAAGGATTGTCTGTCATGGATAAATTCCGTCGATTACGAGGTTCGGAAAGCCGCGCGGCGCTAAGGCGATGTGGCTTCCTTGCGCGGTTTGTCAATGTTGCCCTTTTGGTGTTCCTAATTGCGGCCACGCCAGTGGCGGCAACTGAAACTATTAAAATTCTTATGCTCGGGGATAGCCTGACGGCGGGTTACGGCCTAATCAAGGGGGAATCACTGCCGGCGCAACTTGAAGCCGCGCTCCGGGCCAATGAGGTTGACGCGCGGGTGGTCAATGGCGGCGTTTCCGGTGACACCACTGCGGGTGGGCGGGCGCGCCTCGCTTGGTCACTGGCCGACGGAGCCGACGCCCTGATCGTCGCCCTTGGCGCCAACGACGGCCTCCGCGGCTTACCGCCGCAGGAGACCGAGGCCAATCTCGGCGCCATCATCCGCGGTGCCAAGGCTGCAGGCGTTCCGGTCTTGCTCCTCGGTATGCAAGCGCCGCCAAACCTGGGTTCCGAGTACGGCGTCGATTTCGATGCCGTGTTTTCACGGCTGGCGGCCCGACACGGGGTCGCCTTCTATCCATTCCTGCTCGATGGCGTCGTCGCACGGCCCAAACTTAACCAGGACGACGGCATCCATCCCAACGCTGAAGGTGTCGCTGTAGTGGTTGGTAAAATCCTGCCGTTCGTCCGCCTGTTGATCGAGCAGGCCCGCCAATAGGGCGCCGATCAATCCCCCGGCGTCGCCAATCGCACACTGCCGATTTTACCCTTGAAGCAGGCTCTCCCTGCGTAGCGTGTAATGACCGCTTTTGTAATGACCGCTTTTGATGCAGTGGACGGCTCCCTGTTGGAAAGGGCAATAGACGAGTAATGCACCCAGCTGATCGATCCAAAGATCAGGACACTCCATTTTAGCCATTGCAGCTACGAGACTGCGTGCTTTTGATCGGAACCTGATC
>JABMOY010000237.1 GCA_013203955.1 Rhodospirillales bacterium
GCCCTACAGGATGTCGTTGACGTCCCAGACCGCGCCGCCGCCCAGAAATCCCGGGTTGCAGTACTGTGTCGAAAAATACGTGTTTTCCGAACTGGACAGCAGTGGCGGCAAAATTCGCGGTGCCATTAACGCCGCCCGCGCACTGGACCTGAGCACCCTGCCCGCCGACATGCGCTCAAACCTGAAGAGCAGCTTCGACAAGGCGGAGCGTACCTTCGATCTGATCAAGACAATCGATGCGGCGGAAGAGGCACTGGATAAATATTCCGTGGCCTACCGCCCCCTGCATGTCGAGGTCCGCGAAATTCAGAAAGCCCAGGCCCGTATCAAGGTCGAACAAAAAAAGCTGCAAACAGACCTGCGCCAGATGTCCAAGGACCCGACCCAGGACGCCAAACGGGACAGGATCAAGGCCAGGCTTGAGGAACTTGCGGCGGAGACCAAGCGTCTCACGCAAACCGTCCCTTCAAAATGGGCTGGCGAACGCAAAGCCTTCGTCAAAGTGAAAAAGGCCGACACCCTGGCGCGCAGGCTTTACCGCCGCAATGTCGATGACGCCTATGAAGCCCTCAGGGAAACAACCAAAATCATCGGCTCGACCGGCGATCTGGTCGCCTTGGCAGGCCGGTTCTCCAAGATCGAAGCCGGCATCGTAGGCAAATCCATCGATGACGCCCAGGCCATCCTCAAGGAGCTTACCGGTCTGGTCCGCAAGGTTCCCGGCGCCAGCGCCATCGCCAAGGAATTGTCCGACGCGCGGCGTGCGCTCAGGAAGAAGAACGGCGAAGAAAAGGCCTTGCTGAAACTGGTGAAAGCCCGGGACATCTTCGCCAAGGAACTCGAATGGCGCAAAAAGGCCGCGCGCGACGTGAAACCGGGGCTGGACCGTTATGAGGCCGCCATCCGCAACACCATCGGGCTCAGGTTGCAATCGCGTCTGCCGCACGAGCAGGCGAAAACCGTCGCCGCCTGCAAATCCAATCCCTATGACCTGACGCTGAATTTCTAGGCGCTTAGGGTTTAGGAGGCGTTTCATGTCGCCGACCCTCAAAGCCGCTTTCTGGATGACCGGGACCTTGGCGTCGTTCATCGCCTTGGCCCTGGCCGGGCGGGAATTGTCGGCCGATCTCAGCACCTTCGAGATGCTTTTCTTCCGCAGCCTCATCGGCTTAGGCGTCGTCTTGGTGCTGGCGTATAGGGCCGGCTGGGGCACGCTGAAGACGGCGCAGCCGAAGCTGCAGGTGTTCAGGAACTGTGTCCATTATATCGGACAGTACGGATGGTTTTACGGCATCGGCTTACTGCCCCTGGCGCAGGTCTTCGCCCTTGAATTCACGCTGCCGATCTGGGCCGCCATCCTGGCGCCGCTGTTGTTGAAAGAACGGCTGACCGCGGTCCGCATCGCCGCCATCGCCATCGGTTTCAGCGGTGCGCTCATTATTCTCAGGCCGGGGGTGGTGCCGATCGACCATGCGTCGCTGGCGGTCTTGATCGCGGCCATGGCCTATGCCACGTCGCACACGTTAACCAAGAAGCTTTCGGCCACCGATACGCCGCTGGCCATCCTGTTCTACATGACGGCCGTGCAACTGCCGCTGGGGCTGGTGCCGTCGTTGTTCGACTGGGTGTGGCCGAGCTTGGCCCATGTGCCGTGGTTGGCGGTTATCGGCCTTGCCGCGCTGGCGTCTCATTTTTGTATGATCCGGGCCTTTCTTCATGCCGACGCCATCGTCGTCATTCCCATGGATTTCCTGCGCCTGCCGATGATCGCGGTAATCGGGCTGTTCTTTTACGGCGAGCCCTTAGACCTGTGGGTGTTGGTCGGCGGGCTGGTCATCTTCGCCGGCACCTTCCTCAACATTTTGAAAGGCCATCAACAGGCCTGATGGCCTTTATTTTCCGCAGCCTTTATTTTTCGCAGCCTTTATTTTTCCCTGGGGCCATGCATACTCGGCGGCTTCCGAAAACGTTCCACTAGACAGGCTTTGATCTGATGCGTGATTTCCATTTCCCCGGCCGCTCCACGGCCCACGGCGCCAACGGCATGGCCGCCACGTCACACCCGTCGGCGACGCTGACCGCCATCGACATCCTGCGCCAAGGGGGCAACGCGGTCGACGCCGCCATCGCAGCGTCGGCCGTCTTGGCCGTGGTCGAGCCGCAAGCGACCGGCATCGGCGGCGACTGTTTCTGCGTTTATGCGCCCAAAGGCGACATGAATAAGGCCATCGCCGTCAACGGCTCGGGCAAGGCAGCGGGCAAGGCGACGGTTGAATTTTTTCAAAGCGAGGGTATCGACAAGATCGGCCTGACCACCGCCCACGCCGTCAGCATACCGGGTGCGGTCGACGCCTGGACGAGGCTGCTGAGCGAATATGGAACGCTCGGTCTGGACAAGGTCTTGGGCCAGGCCATCGATTTCGCCGAAAACGGCTATGTCGTCGCACCCCGCATCCACACCGACTGGGTCGCCCACGTCGACAAGCTGCTGCTGACGGAAAGTGCGACGGCCAAGATGCTCATCAATGGGCGTGCGCCCAACCCCGGCGAGGTGATGAAAAACCCATGGCTGGCGGACACCCTTCGCGCCATCGCCGAACAAGGCCGCGACGGATTCTACGCCGGTCCCGTCGCCGAAGACATCGTCAGCTACCTCAATTCGCAGGGCGGCATACATACGCTGGACGATTTCGCCGCCCAGGATTCGGAATTTTTGCAGCCCATTACCTCGACCTATCGCGATTATGCGGTGTCCACGGTGCCGCCATCCAACCCCGGCCTGACGACGCTGATGATCCTCAACATCCTCGAAGGGTATGATCTTGCCTCCTATGGCCCGATGAGCGTCGAGCGCCTGCACCTGATGGCCGAGGCGACGCGGCTCGCCTACAACGCGCGCGAAGAAACCGTCGGCGACCCCAACTTCGTCGATGTCGATGTAGACAAGCTGATTTCCAAGGAATTCGCCGACGAAATGCGCGCCAAAATCAGCCTCGATAGCGCCATGGACCTGGACTACATCAAGACGCCGGCGCACCCGGACACGGTCTATCTCTCCGTTGTCGACAAGGACCGCAACACCATGTCGTTCATCAATTCGGTGTTTTATTCGTTCGGTTCCGGCCTGGTCACGCCCAACACCGGCGTCGTCTTACAAAATCGCGGCGCCGGTTTCCACATCCAGGAAGGCCACCCCAACTGCATCCAGCCGGGCAAGCGCCCGCTGCACACGATCACGCCGGGGATGTTGTCGAAAGACGGCCGCGCCGTGATGTCCTTCGGCGTCATGGGCGGCCAGTTTCAGCCCGTCGGCCAGACCCAGGTGGTGACCAACGTCGTCGATTA
>JABMOY010000238.1 GCA_013203955.1 Rhodospirillales bacterium
CCACCAAGGTCGGCGACCCGTCGGGCAAGGACGAAGCGCGAAAGTTCCTAACGGATGACGACATTGCCGCCAACATGGCCGGCATCAAAGACGTCTTCACCAAGTTCCTGACCTTCGGCGACGGCCCGACGGACGCCATCATGGTCAACAACGCCGACTGGCTGGATGAACTCGAATACATCCCATTCCTGCGCGATTACGGTCGGCATTTTTCGGTCAACCGGATGCTCGGTTTCGAATCGGTCAAACTAAGACTGGAACGCGAACAGCCGCTGTCGTTCCTGGAATTCAATTACATGGTCCTGCAGGCCTATGACTTTATGGAGCTGGCCAGGCGCCATGACTGCACCCTGCAAATGGGCGGATCGGACCAGTGGGGCAATATCGTCAGCGGCGTTGACTTAGGAAGGCGGATTGAAAACGCCGAATTGTTCGGGCTGACGACGCCGCTGCTGACAACCAGTTCCGGCGCCAAAATGGGCAAGACCGCCGACGGCGCCGTGTGGCTGAACGATGACATGCTGTCGGCTTATGATTATTGGCAATTCTGGCGCAACACCGAAGATGCCGACGTGGGTAAATTCCTGCGCCTGTTCACCGAAATCCCCTTAGACGAAATCGCGCGTTTGGAAAAACTCGAGGGCGAGGAAATCAACGACGCCAAAAAAGTTCTCGCCAATGCGGCGACGGCGCTATGCCACGGGGACAAGGTGGCAGACGAGGCCGCCGAAACGGCACGCAAGACTTTTGAAGAAGGCGCCCAAAGCGCGGCGGGCTTGCCCTCCGTCGATGTCGCCCGCGCATCCCTAAAATCGGGCGTGCCCGCGTTCGAATTGTTCAAGCTGGCCGGGCTCGCCAAATCCAAAGCCGAGGCCAGACGGCTGATCAAGGGCGGCGGCGCGCGCGTCAACGACTTAGCCTTGGAAAGCGAAACCCACACCATCACCGCCACCGACATCAATGCCGACGGCATCATCAAACTATCGGCGGGCAAAAAACGCCACGCCTTGGTCAACGTGATTTAAATTGCCGGACGTGCGGATATGGCATCCTCAAACGTCGCATTAACGCATGCCGAATTCTTTAGACAGCCCTGGATATTTTTTAAGGTCCTCACCGGTCAATGGATACTTGTTTAGCCACTGGCTCTTTAAGGTCGATGGAACCGCTTCAAGGATGATATTACGGAATTCGGCCCCAGTCCGGGCCGCGCTTGAATCGTTACCGTGCACTCCCACGTAGCGCATGGTGTTAGTGTTGAATCTTATCCAAGGCTCAAGCATTGTTCGTTGCGTCGAACCTGTTTCCCACCAACGCCCCTCATTCAACTCGCGGTCTTGCAATGCAAAAAGATTTATCGTTACTGCTTTGTCCTGAAATGACTTCCACATCGGTACTTTCTTTCCGGAAAACGACACGTTTTTGTTCAGGGCCTCTAATGCTGTTTTTCCGATATCGCCTTTCCTGCCAACCAGTTTCACAAAAAAAGATGAGATAAGCTGCTTGGGTATCGCGGTTAGTTTGTTGCTTTTTGACTCATAGTAAGTGGCCATCTTACTGACAAGATCAGCATCTTTAATGATCTTCCCTGAATAGGAATTGACACGTTCCTGTAGGGTGTCAATTGCCGCAAACTGGACGGGTCCGTGGGAAGATTCGAGGAACTTGGCCAGGGTCATTGCAAGTTTCAGCCGCGCCACTTCTGTCTGGGTGGTCATAACCGACGGAACCATTAGCGTCGGAGCCACGATTTGACGGCCTTTGAGCACCTCATCGATCTTCTTTACTAATTTCAACACCTTCTGGACGAAGGAATTGGAACGATGACCAACGCTTTGTAAATCCCCCCCGCCAGAAGGATTATATCGACCGAGCACCTCGTTGACGAATTGAACGACATACCCATGATTAGCAACCACCGGATCAGTCAATTCGCGTTCGAAGACCTTGAGCAGACCATCAATCAGATCGTTGTCCACTTTCTTGCTTCGCGGAAATGAGTCGAGCAGCATACGCCGCAAGAACGCAAGCGCAGGCACGATGGCGTAACGGAAATTTCTTTCCGCGTAATGTGTAAGGCCGTTGACCACGATTAGTTGGCGTGGTTCCAACGAAACTGCGTATGCGGGAAGTCGTTCGGGAAAGACCTCTGTCAAATTGGGTTTGATCGGAAGTTCCAACAATCCTCGCAACTCGACAATTTCGGCAGGATACTTGTGGGCCTCTGGCGCACCGGGGTTGCCAATGTTGCTTATGTGCCCCTGTTCAATGTTGATCAGTTTCCCCCTTGACGGAGACCAAAGCCATCCTTCGCTGATCGCGTCATTCCTGTTGATTCCCTTAACCACAAAATCATCTTTTTGGCCTTGGTAGAAATAGATATTGGTTTTCATCGTCCTTTGAATTTGGGCAGGTTGAGACTGGTAGTATTGATCGAAACCCCGTAGGCGTGTTTTCAACGTCCTCAAGTATTCGGAGCCACTATCGAGGTCAGGCAATGTTTCCTGCGTTGCACCAAAAAAATTCAATGCATTCTCCCCAAGGGTCCAAGCCCAACGAAGACCGTTGATTGGGGTTGTCCAAGGAACGATGGCAGGAATGGACATTTTGTTCGGTCTAGTGCCCGGAGCCAGACTTTCTGATGAAAACGGCTTTCCAGCAGGATCAACGAAACGATCCACTAACAAATGAAGCGCAAGAATACCGCCCGTGCTGTGGGTTATTATCATGACGTCTTCGTAGCCGAGCCGTTTTAGTCCCGCGATTTGTTTGCGGAGACGTTTGACGTTTTCTTCTATCCGGAGGCTTTCACTGTCGTAATGGAAACAGTCCCAATCGAAAAAGCGCCCACGATCCAGGAGTGAATATAGAGACTCCTCGTCCTCTCCGAACGTGGTTTTGCAATCCCCTTTCCACCCGTGAATGGTGAGCACAAGCGTTTTGAAATTCTGCACTGCCCCTGGGCAGTGAGCGAATTTCACATTCGTTGGCCCACAATATTCGGGCCCATGATCCGCTCTAGCCGTCGAAATGAGCAATCCGGTAATCAATGCAAGGAACAATACGATGAAACTTTTTCGATAATGTGCCACAAGTATTACCTCGTTAGGATTGCATGACAGAATTCCATCTGAATTTTCCAAGGCAACCTTCAATTTAAAGGTGATAATATCAATATTTTTCTACCATTGGAATAATTTTTCCTCCCTAGCCATCTGATGCTACGCGGCGCGCGCGTCAACGACTTAGCCTTGGAAAGCGAAACCCACACCATCACCGCCACCGACATCAATGTCGACGGCATCATCAAACTATCGGCAGGCAAAAAACGCCACGCCTTGGTCAACGTGGTTTAAGCGCCCCCTACTTCAAGCCGCCTTCATTTCCCAATTCGGGCGGCGCGTTTCCCTTACCGAAGATGTCGAAGACATTGCGGAAAATTCCAGGCGTTAAGGCCGACAAGGGATTGACGAAAACCTTGGGCTTGGAAATGGGGCCGCTCATTGAGTAATTGGCGGTAAACACGCCACCGCCTTTTTCGCCGCCGGTAAATATTTTGCCCAACACCGGAATGCGGCCCAGGGCGCTGTTGATGGCGTAGGCCGGAATGACGGTGCCGGTGATATCAACGACATCGGCATAGGTGTAAATCGTGCCCGATGCGGTGAACCCCAGCGACGGGCCGGATGCATTGGCATTCTTTATTTCCAAGGCACCTTGGCCGAGGACAAAGGGTATGTCCAAGGAATTGAAGGCCAAGCCGTCGCCCTGCAAGGCCTCCAGGATGCCGGTGAGCGCCATGATGGAGAGCACATGGGCCAATGCCGGGGCTTTACCGACCCGGTAATCCTTGACCTTGAGCCGACCTTTGAGCGGTTGTCCGGGGGCTGCATCATCGTATTTGCCGATGATTTGCAACTGACCGCCGATCATGTCGTCGTAGAAATCCATCGCCTTCATCGTTTCCCCGGCATCCGCCGAGGTCAAAACGAAATCCCGGTTGCCGTCGGCCGCGGGGCGGATGGTCAGCTCGAAAGATTTTTTGTCGGCGATTTCACCCTTCACCAGAACCGTCTTCCAGATGTCGTCTTGGTGCGCGAAGGTCCCGGAAATATTTTTCAAGGACCGGTCGGGGCCTATCCAAACTTTCTCCAACTCGACGGCTACCGTTATGTAAGGGAGCTTGAGGGCGTCCGGATTGCGGGGCTGAGAGTCGAAGATATCGTTCCAGATCGCCGACATGTCGAAACTGGCGCCGTGGAAGCCCGCATCCCAGCCGCCTTCTGGCCGGGAAATCAGGGCGCCCTTGATGTCATTCCGGCCGAAGGAGATTTTCTCAAAATCGATCCGACGTAGCCCCTTGCCGTCCTTGCCGTATTTGGCTTGGCCGGAAATCGTCAAATCATCGGCGGTAATGGAAAAAGCGGGTACGTCGCGGATGGTTTCACCTGCTAAATCGACGATGATTTGGGCCTGGCCCGGAACACCGGCATTCTTTTTCCAGCCAAAAGTCGGCGCCGAGAGCTCGGCGTTGGTGATATCGGTTTTAATTTCAAGACGCCGGTTAACGGCATCGAAGAGGGTGAAACGGATGTCGGCTTCAACGGAGCCCTTGACGAATTTATCGGTAAACGGCGCCACATCCAGCCCCATCTTGGTGACTTGACGGGCATCGGCGATCCGGGCCTTGAGGTCATAACGTCTTTTAAACGGCGGTTTGTCACCGAAATTTTCCCGCCACACCAAGGCCGCGGGTATTTTTCCGATATTGACGGTGCCCGACAAATCCATGCCTTTTTTATTGACCACGATATCAAACTTGCCGCCGTTGATGTCGCGGCCCAACAGCGCCTTGCTGGCGGATATGCCGGTGGCCTTGGATTTTGCCGCAACCTTGATGCCGTCCAGGGTCAGGGCTTTTTCCATCAGGAAATTAAGCTTCAATTCGGTTTCCGCCTGGCCCTTGGTTGATTTGGGATCAATGCCGATGGCCTGGGCATACCCCAGTGGCTTGTGGTTCAGATACGCCAGTTGGTCGGGGAAGGAACCGTCAATCAAAAGCGTGATGTCGGCGAACTGATCGACATCATCCAGGCCGGAAATCAAAACGCGGCCTTCACGGACGGTCAGGTTTTCGCTGTCCCCCTTGGAAATAAAAATATTGAAATTCTTTTCATCAAATTTCATGTAGGCATCGGCATTGCGGACAGGCGGCATCGGCGCCAAGTAATCCACGCCTACCCCGCTGACATCCATATCGCCGTCGAGCGCCACCAATTCAAAGCCCTTGTTGCCCTCTCCCCACAACCGCATTTCGGCACGCGCTTGATGGATTACGCCTTCCGACAGGTGCGGCACCACCCAATTATAGGCGTCCGTTCCCCAAGCCTGGGGCCAGTATTTTTTCAAATGGTCGACGGGGATGTCTTTGACTTCACCTTTGACGTCAACAGACATCTTGGTTTCACCGTCGAAGCCCAGGAAACCCGGAAACCCGTCCAACTTGGCCGTAAAATTGAGCGCCGGTCCTTGCAGGTCGGCTTGCGCTTCGGTAATTTCCAGCCGCTGGGTTTTGCCTAAAAAACGGCCCTTAAGGCTGAGCGACGCCAGCGGCAATGGGTGATTGGCGGGCGCCGGCAACAACACTTGGCCTTTGGGGCCCAAGTTCAAGGTCAATTCTTCGATGTCCAGGGTGTCTTCATCGCCATCGTAACGCCCGATCAGCACAACCTTGTCGACGCCAAGCGCTTGGCTGGCCGGGCCGGTAAGGTTGATAATGCCTTTCCCCCCGGCCAAATTAAAACCCGCCCATTCGACCTTGCCGCCCAAGGTCACGGCAGCCGTAATCGTGCCTTTCAACGGCAACGCCAGCGCCCGAAGCGGCCCCAGTTCGTAATAAATGGACGAAAAGGCGACCGGCGAGACCTCGGTAAAACTGACCGACAAATCAAACCGTTTCAACGCCGTCTGATAGACGCCGGAACCGACCAATTCGGTCTGGCGCCCATCGACATCCAGTTCCAGGTTGATCCTGCCCTTGATCCCGGCTGAATCGCGCCTAAGGCTGACCTGGGCCGCCGGTGTGACCCAGGTTTTGCCCAATAACTGATCATCCAGGGTGACTTCCGCGTTTACGATTTCGAGACGCGCCAGATAGCTCATGGCGTTGTTGGGGTCGGGTGCGGCTTGAAGCTGACCCAAAAGAAGTTGCATTAATTCGGCGGATTTCTTGCCGGTGTCTTTGAACCCTATGTCGATGCCGCCGTCGAAGGTGCGGCTGATCCGGATCCGGGGACCGAAAAGCTCGATGCTTCTGGGCGCGTAGATGCCCTTGAACAAAGCTTGGCCGCTCAACGAAAACGACACCTCGGGGATGGAGCCGACCAATTCTCCGTTCGGGCGCAGCACCATGACCTCAAGCACCCGAATATCGAGCGCGCGTTCCCATCCCGCCCACGTCAGGATGGTGTCTTTCATCTTCAACTTGAATTTTTGTTGTCCGGTATTCAGTGCGTCTTCGATATAGGGCGAAAGGAACCCCAGGGAAATCGGCCCCGACGACAATTGCCAGGCGGCAACCATCGTCATCACCGCCAGGCCTGCGCCAAGGCCCCCGAGTAACTGGATAATCCCCCGGAAAGTACGCCTAATCAAAAGTCTTCCTCTGAATTCACTACCTGGGCGCCTTGACCGAACCCGCCGGTTCCCGCAGTCTGCGGCTGTGTTCGGAGAGCCTTATTATGCACTCTTTTGGGTTTCTTAACAGTAAATGCGCGCTTCCGGCACCGGCTTCGCCCGAAATGGCAACCCTGTGGATGGAACGCTGGCTGGAAGCCGCAAAAGAGGCGGAAAACAGCGATAATGGCGGGGACGACTTGGTCCGATTCGCCGCTGATGCCGCCGCCGATCCGGTCGCTCGGAAAATGCTGGAATCGATCTTCGGCAACAGCCCGTTTCTTAGCACGGCCACCGTCAAAGACCCGGATTTCACCCGCACCCTTCTGATGACCGGCCCCGACAATACCTTCGATGCCATCATCGAAGGCCTGAAAAAAAGTAGCGCGGACCCGCTTGACGAAACCGCCCTCGCCCGCCTCCTCCGCGACGCCAAACGCCAAGTCGCACTAATTGTCGCCGTCGCCGACATCACCGGGACTTGGGACCTGAAGAAAATTACCCGCTCACTTTCTGATTTCGCCGAGGCGGCCTTGCAGCGTGCGGCGGCCCATGTCCTGGGCGAAGCCGCGGCCAAGGGAATTATTAAGGTCAAATTCAAAGACGACCCGCAACGGGAGTCCGGTTATATCGTCATCGCCATGGGCAAACTGGGAGCGCGGGAGCTTAATTATTCCAGCGACATCGACTTGATCGTCCTCTACGACCGGGAAAAAATCGAAGGTAGCCCCGCCTTGCACAAGGCGGTTGATAAACTGCAAAAAAATATGGTCAGGATCACCCGCGATTTGATCCGGTTGATTGATGAACGCACGGCGGACGGCTACGTTTTCCGCACCGACCTCAGGCTCAGGCCCGACCCCGGCGTCACGCCCATCGCATTGTCGGTTAACGCGGCGGAAACCTATTACGAAACCTTGGGCCAGAACTGGGAGCGCGCCGCCATGATCAAGGCCCGCCCGGTAGCCGGCGACATCGAGGCCGGGCAAGCCTTCCTGAAGCGGCTGACCCCTTATATCTGGCGCAAGAACCTGGACTTCGCCGCCATCCAGGATATTCATTCGATCAAGCGCCAGATACAGGCGCACAAGGGCGGCGCCGTCATTGCCGTCGGCGGCCACAACATCAAGCTCGGGCGCGGCGGCATCCGCGAAATCGAATTTTTCGCCCAGACCCAGCAATTGATTTGGGGCGGGCGCGAAGCCGACTTGCGCTCGCCCGTCACCTGCGATGCCTTGGCCGCCTTGGCCGAAAAAGGCCGCACCGAGCCCGCCATCGTCGACGATTTGACGAAGGCCTATGAATTCCTGCGCCGGCTCGAACACCGTCTGCAGATGATCAACGACGAACAGATTCAAATTCTGCCGGAAAAACCCGAAGAACTGAATAGGGTGGCGGTGTTCATGGGCTACGATGGGACCGAAGAATTCTCCCGCGACCTGACCAACCATTTAAGCGCCGTGCAGGACCATTACGGCAATCTGTTCGACGAGGCGCCATCCCTCGGCGCTCAGGAAATCATCGCCGGTGGTGGCAATTTGGTGTTCACCGGTGGCGACCCCGATCCGGAAACCTTGGCTACTATTAAGGGGCTGGGATTCAACAATCCGGAAATCGTCGATTCCGTCGTGCGCGGTTGGCACCATGGCCGCTATCGGGCGACCCGCAGCACCCGGGCTCGGGAAATACTGACCGAGCTAATGCCGTCAATCCTTAAGGCCATCGGCGCAACGCCGGCGCCGGACGCCGTGTTTTTAATGTTCGATCATTTCCTGTCCGGGCTGCCGTCCGGGGTTCAGTTGTTTTCGATGTTTTATTCCAACCCGCAGCTTTTGGACTTGGTCGCCGAAATCATGGGCAAGGCGCCGCGCCTGGCCGAACACCTGAGCCGCCAGCCGGCGATCCTGGACAGCGTGCTGACTTCCGATTTTTTCGACCCGCCCCCGGACAAGGGCGCGCATCTGGCGGAATTGAACGATCTACTGTCGCGCGCCGAACACATCGAACACGTCCTCGATATTTCGCGGCGCTGGAACAACGACCGGCGCTTTCAAATCGGTGTGCAATGCCTGCGCGGCACCATCGAACCAAATGCCGCCGGGCGGGCCTTCAGCGATATCGCCGAAACGGCGCTGGCAGGCTTATTCCCAAGAATCGAGGACGAATTCGCCCAGGCCCACGGACGTTTCCCCGATTCCGGCATGGCGGTCTTGGCCTTGGGAAAGTTGGGTAGCCGCGAATTGACGGCGGCGTCGGATTTGGATTTGATTTTCCTGTATGCCGCCCCCGGCGACGACATTTCCGAAATGTCGGACGGTGCAAAACCCTTGAGCGCCTTGCAATACTACGGGCGCCTCAGCCAGCGGCTGATCAATGCCGTGACCATCCCGACCGGCGAAGGGGTGCTTTACGAGGTCGACATGCGGCTGCGCCCGTCCGGCGCCAAGGGACCGATCGCTTCCACCTTGGAAGGCTTCAAGCAATACCATGACAGCGGCGCCTGGACGTGGGAACGCATGGCGCTGACACGGGCCAGGGTGCTGTTCGGACCCGAAGACCTGTGCGGGCGCATCACCGGGGCGATCCACGACATCCTTAACCAGGCCAGGGACGCCGACACGCTGCTCCGGGACGTCGCCGCCATGCGCACCCGCCTTGCCATGGAGCGCCCAGGGGAAAGCCCGTGGGCCTTGAAAAACGTGCGCGGCGGTCTCCTCGATATCGAATTCATCACCCAATACCTGACCTTGAGATATGCCCCCGATCACCCGGACATCTTGGGCCGCGATACCTCGGCCACACTGTCGGCGCTGGTCGAAGCAAATCTTTTAGACCGGGACAAGGCTAAGACTTTGATGGACGCTCTTGGCCTGTGGCAAGGATTACAGGGGCTGCTGGCGCTGACCATCGAAGGTGAAATCACCCCCGCCCGCGAACAGGAAATGTCGAGCGCCTTGCAGAATGATCTGGCCCGTGTCGGCGGTACGGACGATTTTCCGGCCCTGGTTATGAAAATCAAAAAAATCGCCAAGGCCGTTTACGGGATATACAAAGGCCTGATCGAAGACCCGGCGGCGGCCCTGCCCCCAGAAAACAAGGAAAATACCCCATGACCATCGACCCCGGCGACAAGGCCCCCGACTTCGACTTGCCGACGGATGGCGGCGGCAGGCTCAAGCTCAGCGACTTGGCGGGCAAAAAAGTAGTGCTTTATTTTTACCCCAAGGATTCGACCCCCGGCTGCACCGTCGAGGCGAGAGCTTTCAGCAACCGCACCATCGACTTCCAGAAAGCCGGCGCCGTCATCGTCGGCGCCTCGAAGGACAGCGTCAAACGCCACGACAAATTCAAAGCCAAGAAGTTATTAACATTCGCCCTGGTGTCCGATACCGGGGGAACGCTTTGCGATGCTTACGGAGTCTGGGTGGAAAAAAAGCTCTTTGGCCGCAAATATATGGGGATCGAGCGCGCCACCTATCTGATCGACGAAAAAGGCACCGTCCGCAAGGTTTGGCGCCCGGTAAAGATCAAGGGCCACGCGGATGCGGTGCTGGCCGCCGTCCAGGCGTTGTGATGCATATTTAATCCGGACCGAGGCATACCCCCGTATTCCCTCGTATTCCTTTAAATAATTACTTATCGTAAACTTACTCCGCCGGCAAACAGGATCACCCATGATCAGTGTTGAACAAATACCCAAGGAAGACTCGCCCCTGGCCAAGGTCCGGGCCGTCATCCACGACACCGACCGAGATTGGCTTAAGGTTTTGGCGAACCAGTTAAAGGCCTTAGGCATTAAGGCCGTTTACGAGGCCAGCACGCCGAAGGAAGCGCTCAACTTCATCCAGGACATGAAAATCGATATCCTGATCACCCATTGGGACAAGGCGCTGATCACTTTTATCCGGCAAAACAAAAAATCCCCCAAACAAAAGCTGCCCATCATCCTCCTGACCTCAGGCTTGCAGCAAAAAATGATCTATGAAGCCCGCGACATCGGCATCGACGAATTAATCGCCAAACCGGCATCGGCGAAAATGATTTTTGATCACATCGAACACGCCCTTACCCACCGCCGGCCTTTCGTGCGCGTAGCCACTTATATCGGCCCCGACCGCCGCCGCCATCAAAAGGAAAAGCTGTCCGGCCCCGACCGGCGCAAGGTGCAAAATCAAGAAGATCCCGAAACTTAAAATATCCAACAGCCTTCCCGCACCCCCCCAAACTGCGTTAACGTTCTTGCCGACCTGATAACCGCCGGACAGGGGATGTATGGCATGGCTGAAGAACCCGAAGAAACAACCGAAGAATTAGAAGAAATTGAAGGAGAAGAAGACCTTCCCTTAATCCCGCCCTCCAAGGGGTTGGGAAAGAAAAAGATCATCATCATCGCCGCAGCCCTGGTCGTGGTCTTGGGTGGTGGCGCCGGGGGGGCATATTTCTTAGGGATTTTCGATTCTCTTCTCGGCATTGAAAAACCGTCCAAGACCGCTGTCCTCGATCTCGGCGCGCCGGTCTTTCATGAATTCCCGCAACTCAAGGCCGACCTTAAAGTCGGGGGCTGCAAATCGCCGTTGTTGAAGGCGACTTTCGTGGTGCAACTGGCGAAACCCGACCTCAAGCGGCTGAAGTCGCTGGAGCTTCGCGTTTTGGATGCGGTGACGCAGTACCTCCGCGATCACGAACGCCAGGAATTCGTCGGCAAAAAAGGCGCCGAAAAGCTACGTGGCGAAACTGTTAGGCTTATCAACAAGCTGATAGCGCCGTCGCAAATCCACGCCGTCATTTTCAAGGAGTTTATTGTTCAGTAGCCTCGCCGGTTCCACCCACCCCGCCCTTGACCCGGGCCGCTAATGCTGCAGCCATGAAATCGTCGAGATCGCCGTCTAAAACCGCCTGCACGTTCGACGTTTCGACGTCGGTGCGGGTGTCCTTGACCATTTGATAGGGTTGCATGACGTAAGAGCGGATCTGGTGGCCCCAGCCGATGTCTGTTTTGGCGTCGTTTGCGGCTTGCGCTGCATCCTCGCGGATTTGCAGTTCGCGCTCGTACAGGCGGGCTTTCATCATCTTCATGGCGCTGGCCCGGTTTTTGTGTTGCGAGCGGTCGTTTTGGCACTGCACGACGATGCCCGTCGGCTCGTGGGTGATGCGGATGGCGCTGTCGGTTTTGTTAACGTGCTGACCGCCGGCGCCGGACGCCCGATAAGTATCGACGCGCAAATCCTTGTCCTCGATGACAATATCGATTTCGTCATCAACCACCGGATAGACCCAGGCGGATGCGAAACTGGTGTGGCGGCGGGCCGATGAATCGTAAGGCGAAATGCGAACCAGCCGGTGCACGCCCGATTCCGTTTTCATCCAACCATACACATTGTGGCCGGTGATTTTGATGGTCGCCGATTTAATCCCGGCTTCCTCGCCGGCGCTTTCTTCCAGCCACTGGACCTTGTGGCCCTTGCTTTCGGCCCAGCGCACATACATGCGCAGCAGCATTTCAGCCCAGTCCTGGGCCTCGG
>JABMOY010000239.1 GCA_013203955.1 Rhodospirillales bacterium
GCCTGCATCCTTGGTCGCCTGGCGTTGCGAATCGTTGAAATACGCCGGCACCGTGATCACGGCTTGCGTCGGTTCTTCGCCTAGGAACTTTTCTGCGGTGTCCTTCATTTTCTGCAAAATGAAGGCGCTGATCTGGCTGGGCGAATATTTATTGTCATCGACCTCGACCCAGGCATCGCCGTTGTCACCCTTGACGATCTCATAGGGGACCAGCTTCATGTCCTTTTTCGTGATCGGGTCGTCAAAAGAGCGCCCGATCAGGCGCTTGATGGCGAACAGCGTGTTTTCCGGGTTGGTCACCGATTGGCGCTTCGCGGATTGGCCGACCAGACGCTCACCGCCGTCGGCGAAGGCGACCATGCTGGGCGTCGTTCGTGTGCCTTCGGCGTTTTCTAAGACCTTGGCGCTCTTGCCGTCCATGACGGCGACGCAGGAATTGGTCGTCCCTAAGTCGATTCCGATTACCTTGCTCATGTTATCCTCTTTTTTTAGGCGGCTTCCGGCGGCCTTCCTCAGCACCGCGTTAAAGCCCCATTGTAATTCTTTTAAAAACCTAGCTTTTTCGCACCAACCCGAAGGCCGCTGCATTCCGGCGATATATATGTTCGGGCCCTTATATACGCAAGGCCCTGAGCGCCAATTTTGGGGTTAAAGTTCCTCGTCGAGCTGGGCGCCGGGCCCCTTGCCCTTGTCTTCGTAGGCCGCCCTGCCTTCATTTTTGCCTTCCGGCTTTCCGTCTTTTTGGCCCTCATCGGCGGTCTCATTGGTGTTTGGAGAAGCGGCTTTCGGGCCGCCTTTCGAGATGCCGACCTTGGCCGGGCGCAAAAGCCGATCGTGCAGCACGTAGCCCCGCTCCATCTCCTGGACCACGGTGCCGGCGGGTTTCGAGGGATCTTCCATCTCGAACATGGCTTCGTGCAGGTTGTGATCGAATTTTTCGCCGATGGCCTCAATCGTCTTAATGTTGAAACGCTCAAACGTCGCCAGCAATTCGCGCTCGACCAATTCCAGGCCAACCATCAACTGTTCCAGGGCCGCGTCATTTTTACGCTGGTCCGCATCGACGCTGTCCATGGCGCGGCGGGTGTTGTCGGCGACGGCCAGCATGTCGCGGGCGAAGTTGGTGATGGCGTATTTAGAGGCATCCTCGCGGTCGCGCTCGGCCCGGCGGCGGACGTTTTCGGCCTCGGCCAGGGCGCGCAGCAGCTTGTCGTTGAGCTCGGCGACCTGCTCCTCCAGGGGCGGCCCGGCTTCGTTATCGGGGGCTTCCTGGGGGGCTTCGTCGCCGGGAACATCCTCTTCGGGCGTTTCCCCGGGCACATCTTCGGGCGCGTCTTCGGTGGGGATCGCGTCTTCCGGGGACTGTTCTTCAGGTTCCGGTTCGTTTTCCTCGTTCTTATCCTGGTTCATTTTTGACTTTCGGCCTCATGGCCCAAAAAACGGCTGATCAGCCGCGATGTGTAATCGACCATGGGAATGATGTTGGCGTAATTGATGCGGGTCGGGCCGATGACGCCGATGGCGCCGACGACCTTTTTCTCGAGGTTACGGTACGGCCCGACGATCATCGAGCAGCCCGCCAGATTAAAAAGACTATTGTCGCTTCCGATGAAGATCTGCACGCCCTCGGCGGAATCGGTAAGAGACAGCAGCTTCAACATTTCTTCCTTGGTCTCCAGCGCCGAAAAAAGCGCCCGGATCCTTTCCAGATCGGCGAGGGCGTTGACGTCTTCCAACAGGTGCGCCTGGCCGCGGACGATGAGCGAGCCTTCGCCGCCGCCGGCCCAGGTCGCCAACCCGCTTTCGACCACTCGTGCCGTCAAGTCGTCCAGTTGGGCGCGGTGGCTGTCGAGCTCGGCCATGATTTCGTCATAGGCCTCCGACACGGTGCGGCCGACGAGCTTGGCGCTGAGGAAGTTCGTCGCTTCCACCAGGGCCGATGGCGGCAGGTTATGGGGCGTTTGGATGACCCGGTTTTCGACGATGCCGGATTCGGTGACCAGCACCACCAAGGCGCGCCCGGGGCTGAGGCTGACAAATTCAATGTGGCGTAGCGGACTTCCGGTTTTCGGCGCCATCACCAGGCTGGCGCAGCCCGACAGGCCGGACAACGCCTGCGTCGCGTCCTCCAGCAACCCTTCGAAGCTGTTGGGCGAGCCGGCGCATTGTTTTTTGATGGAATTGCGTTCGGCCTCGGTCAGATTGCCGACTTCCAGGATGCCATCGACGAAGATGCGAAGACCGGCTTCCGTCGGCAGCCGGCCCGCAGACGCGTGCGGCGAATACAAAAGCCCAGCGTCTTCCAGGTCGGCCATGACGTTGCGAACGGTCGCCGGCGACAGCGCCACGTTCAGGCGTTTCGATAACGTCCGCGAGCCGACGGGATCACCGGTGGTGACGTAGGCGTCGACGATATGGCGCAGAATTTCGCGCGAGCGTTCGTTGAGTTCCGAAATCATATGCTTCTCTGCGTTGGCGTGAGCAGAACTTAGGTGCGCGGCTGGCCAGCGTCAACGGACGCGGCCAAATAAACAGCCATTTCTTTACCTTAAAGGTAGACCAGGGTAGTAATCTGGGCATGAAAAACAATGTCCCCAAAAGACCATCTGCCCGCCCGTCAAAGAGGGCCTCTGATGAGCTTCGCCAGGTCACCCTCGAGCCCGATTTCGCCAAGCACGCCGAGGGGTCCTGTTTGGCGGCTTTCGGCGATACCCGGGTGTTTATCACCGCCAGCGTTGAGGAACGGGTGCCGGGATGGCTGCGCGATTCCGGACACGGCTGGATAACGGCGGAATACGGCATGCTGCCGCGCGCCACCAACACACGCACCAACCGCGAGGCCAAGTCCGGCGGCCAATCGGGGCGCAGCCAGGAAATCCAACGCCTGATCGGGCGCTCACTCCGCGCCGTTACTGATTTGGCGGCCATGGGAGAAATGTCGATCCGCCTCGACTGCGATGTCGTCCAGGCCGACGGCGGTACCCGCACGGCATCGATTACCGGCGCGTATGTGGCGCTGCACCGGGCTTTCGAGCGCATCGTGAAATTGGGAATTATCGACAAGGTGCCGCTAAAGGACCATGTCGCCGCCGTTTCCTGCGGGCTCTACAAAGGCCAGGCGGTGCTCGACCTGGATTACCCGGAAGACAGCAACGCCGACGCCGACGCCAATTTCGTCCTCACCGGGTCGGGCGATATTGTTGAAATTCAGGCGACGGCGGAAACCGAACCCTTCGGCGAAGACGCCTACGCCGAGATGATGGCCCTGGCGCGCAAGGGTATCGGCGAATTGGTGGCGCTGCAGAAAAAGGCGCTCGAATAGCGCCGCCCCCATGAGACATCCATGAGATACCCATGAGCAGCGGGGGCCACAGACGCTTCAAAGAACCGAGACTGGTGATCGCCAGCCACAATCCAGGCAAGGTCGCCGAGATCGGGGAACTCCTTCACCCCTTCGGAATCGGCGTCGTTTCGGCTGCCGACCTGGGCCTGCCTGAGCCCGAAGAAACCGGCTCGACCTTCGCCGCCAACGCTGAAATCAAAGCCCGCGCCGCCGCCAAAGCCTCGGGCATTCCGGCGCTGGCCGATGATTCCGGGCTGGCGGTGACGGCGCTGGGCGACGAGCCGGGCATCCATTCGGCGCGCTGGGCCGGCCCGGACAAGGATTTCCAAAAAGCCATGCATGATGTCGAGGAGGCGCTTTCAGGGTCCGAAGACCGCAGCGCCAAATTCGTTTGCGCGCTGGCGCTCTGCTGGCCAGATAACGGCGATGGCGGCCACCTGGAGATATTCGAGGGCACGGTCGAAGGCGCCCTGGTATGGCCGCCCCGAGGCTCACACGGCTTCGGCTACGACCCGGTGTTCATAGCGAATGGCCATGACGTTACCTTCGGCGAAATGGCGCCCGACAAAAAACACCGCATCAGCCACCGGGCGGACGCCTTCAGGAAATTGGTCGATGGCTGCTTCGCAAAATAATCCGCTCGGCGTCTATATCCACTGGCCGTTCTGCGCGTCGAAGTGCCCTTATTGTGACTTTAACAGCCATGTCCGCGACGGCGTCGACCAGGGCCGCTGGCGGACGGCGCTGTTGTCGGAGCTTAATTATTTCGCGCTTGAGACGAATTCGAGGACGGTCGACAGCGTGTTTTTCGGCGGCGGCACGCCGTCGCTGATGGCGCCCGAAACCACCGCCGCCTTGATCGAAGCGGTGCGCAACCGCTGGCAGACCACAGACGATCTCGAAATTACCCTCGAGGCCAACCCGTCAACGGCGGAAACCGGACGTTTCGAAGCCTTTCGGGCCGCCGGGGTCAACCGCCTGTCGATCGGCGTGCAATCGTTGCGGGACCAAAATCTTTCCTTCCTGGGCCGCGGCCATTCCGTTTCGGAAGCAAAACAAGCCTTGGATTTGGCGGCACAGCACTTCCCGCGCTTTTCCTTCGACCTGATGTACGGCCTGCCCCGGCAAACGGCGGGCGAATGGGCCGAGGAGCTCGACGAAGCGCTGGAGATGGCCGAAAACCTGGGCTGTTCGCACATGTCGCTGTACCAATTAACCGTCGAACCCGGCACCGATTTTCACCGCGACGCCATCGCCTGTCCCGAAGAAGACATCAGCGTTGAGCTGTATGAGATCACCCAGGAAAGGCTTTGCGACGCCGGGCTGCCGGCCTATGAGATTTCCAACCACGCCAAGCCCGGTGCCGAGTGCCGGCATAATTTAGGCGTTTGGCGGGGCGGCGAATATCTGGGGATCGGGCCGGGGGCGCATGGCCGAATACGGGGCCGCGCCCGCACCGAGGCCAGCTATCGGATGGCGGCGCCCGAGCGCTGGCTCAAGGAAGTCGAGGACAAGGGCCACGGCACCGCCAAGCGCCAAGCCCTGCCGAGAAGGGTGCGCGCCGAAGAAATCCTGATGACCGGGCTCAGGCTCATGGAAGGCGTTGACCGGCAGCGCTTCCACGATCTGACAGGGCGCGACTTGGAAGACGTCATCGACGGAGAAGGGTTAGCCCGTTTGGCCAAGGCCGAATTTGTTGAAATCGACGACACGGCGCTGCGCGCCACATCCATGGGCCAGCTCTGCCTCAATGAAGTGCTGAGGCACCTACTCGCCGTTTAGTTTGACGCCGCCTGGAAAGTTTCCGGCGCCCGGCTGATGACCTCGCCGCCGTTAGCGGGCGTCCGCCAATCGCCGGAGTTCTACCTCCGCTCCCGTGTATTCATAAAACCGGGTAATTCCCGTGGCGGTGACTTTTCTGAAATATCCAGCAGCGGTCTTTTTGTCACCATTTACAAGGTAATATTGGCCCACATAGAAATAGGCCTCGGCTTCCCGTTGCAGCCGTTTAGGCGGATTGCCTTTCCTGGCAGCGTCGAGAACCTGTTCCGGGGTGGCCTTGCCAAGATAAAGCGAAGCCGCCTGGTAAATCCAATGTCCCTTTTTCGCGTTCGCCAAATAGCCGGCGAGTTCCGCTTTCGGGTCCTGGCCCATCCTGGCACGTGCCAGGTACAGCCACAGCATGGGATACACGTGCCGGGGCTTTATTGTCAGCCGGTCCTCGAAGCTCGCCGCAGCCCTGGAAAAATTGCCCTGGTAGAAATACGCTCTCCCGAGATTGGTGTAGGCGAACGCGAAATCCGGCTTGAGCTTGAGGGCGGCTCTGTAATCCGCGATAGCCAGGCCATAAAGGCCCTTTTTCGCAAATACGAGACCGCGGCCGTTGAGCGCCTCGGCAAGGTCGGGGTTTGTCTTCAATGCCTTAGCAAAATCGGAAATTGCTTGGTCGTAAAGACCCTGATCCCGGTACGTATCGCCCCGCTTCACATAGGCCTCGGCCAACGCCGCGCCGTCGATATGGCCTGACTTGATGGCCTGGGTGTACAACCCAGCCGCTTCCTTGAACGCGCCGCCGTGACGCGCCTCGTCCCCGGCCTTTACGTCAGCGCGAACTTTCGCCTGAACCGGAGCGGCCCCCGCGAGGAGGAAGACCGCCAAAATCAAATTTCCGTATTTCATGAATAAACTTTCCTAACCAATAATTTTCAGATGAACCCTTACCGGAAATCGCCTAGCGGCTCGCCGCCTGAAATGTCTCCGGTGCCCGGCTGATGACCTCGCCGCCGCGCCGCCCGACCTTCATTACCGCCAGCCCCCGTTGCGCCAGACCGTTCGGCAGCAGGCGGAAAATTCCGTCGCGGCCCCAAAAGCCGCTGGGCACGGTAATCGCCTTGGCCGAAAAATCGGGCCCGCCTTCGGCCCTCGCCAGCACCGCAGCCAAGGCGGTGGCGTCATAGGCCAGCGTCGCCAACCGGGGCGGCGCCTTGCCGTAGACGCCTTTATAGGCGGCCTCGAAATCGCCGCGCGCCGTCGGCGACGGCGCCGCGTACCAGCCGCCGATCAGCGCCGGTTCGGCGCCGATGCCCGGAACGTCCCACTGCCCGGTGCCGAGCATGCGAACTTTTTTGGGATCGATGTCGTAAAACGGTAGAAGGGCGGCGATGGACTGCAGCCGCTTGCCGCCGTCGGCGACCAACAGGGCTTCGAACGGCAACTCGCCGATAGTCTGCAACCGGTCCAGGCGCTTCAGGGCGCGCTGCGAGACTTCGTCTTCCTTGCCTTCCAGTTTCTTGCGTTGCTCCAAAAGCGTCTCGCGGCGGGCGCCGTAATTGGCGAGCGACCGCACGGCTTTTGAAAAGTCGCTGGCGAAGGGGTCATAAAACTGCACCTGGGTGAGGATGCCACCCTGTGCCGCGACCGCGCCTTCATAGGCGTTGACGATGGTTTCCCCGTAAACGCTGTCAGGCGCCAAGACGGCGAAGCGGCGAACGCCCTTGGAGGCGGCGAAGAAAACGATGCGATTGATTTCGGCGCTCGGCAAAAACCCCAGCGTATAGGTACCGCCGCCGGCGACCGAGCGGTCGGACGAGAACGCCACCACCGGCACGTTGGCGGCGCGGGCGGCGGCGCTGACGGCGCGTGTGGAAGCCGACAACAACGGCCCCAACAACATCGCCGCGCCGTCGCCGATCGCCAATTGCGCCGCCCGGACGGCGCCCGCGGGCGTTCCCTTGGTATCATGGGTCAAGAGCTCGAATTTCTTACCGGCGAAATCAAACACCGCCAATTGCGCGGCGTTGAGCATGGCTTGGCCGAGCTTGGCGTTGGCGCCGGTGAGCGGCAGCAGCAAAGCGACGCGGACGATGTCGCCAGAAGTCGGCGCCGGCACGGAAGAGCGAAGCGCCTCAACCGGCTTCGCATCCTGAGGCGGGCGGGTCAGGAGCTTCAGGAAAGACGGCGGCGGCTGCCCGGGTTCGCCGGCGCCTTGAGGAGGCACCAAGGCCGCCTGTTCAGGGGCCGGGCCAGGGAGAGATGAGGCGGGAGATGACGGGGTGGAAGAAGACGGCAGAGACGTCGGGAACGGGTATTCCGGCACCGGGTTGAACAACTGTTCGGGCTGGCGGACGGCGGCAGGCGCCTTGGCGACAGGCCGGCGGGTCGCCTCCGATGGCGGGCGGGTCGCTTGAACGCTCTCTTCTTGGCCCCAGGATGCTATATTGGAAGTCTGACAGCCGGCAACGAACAACAACATGGGCAACAACACAGCGAGCGGCCATGGCAGAGCGCGGAAATAAAAAGGATTTAGGTAAGAGGCGGTCATCGGCGGTGAAGGCTTCTCCTAATAAAAATAAACAACAGGCCCCCCCCGTGGCAATGGTGGCATCGGGGACGTCTGGTGGTCTTTACATCGTCGCCACGCCCATCGGCAACGCCCAAGACATTACCCTTCGCGGCCTCGATATTCTAGCGCAAGCCGACGTCATCGCCTGTGAAGATACCCGCGTGACGGCTAAGCTGCTGGCCATTCACGGGATTTCCCGGCCGCTAACGCCTTATCACGAACACAATGCCTCCAAGGCCGGACCGAAATTGATTAAGCGCCTTAAAGACGGCGAAATCGTGGCGCTGGTGTCCGACGCCGGCACGCCCCTGGTATCGGATCCCGGATATAAATTGATCTGCGCCTGCCTGGAAGAAGCCCTTGCCGTCATTCCGCTGCCCGGCGCGTCTTCGGTGCTGGCGGCGCTGGTGGTTTCCGGTCTGCCCACGGACAGGTTCTTTTTCGCCGGCTTTCTGCCGCCGAAAAGCGCCGCACGAAAACGGGTTTTAAACGAATTTACCGAAATTCCGGGCTCATTGGTGTTCCTGGAATCGGCGAAACGGCTGGCCGCGTCGCTGGCCGACATGGCCGGGGTCTTAGGGCCGAGATCGACCGCCGTGTCGCGCGAGATAACCAAGATGTTCGAAGAAACCCGGCGCGGGTCCCTGGACGAACTGGCGGCGCACTACCGTGGCGCAGGCCCGCCGAAGGGCGAAGTCACCATCGTCGTCGGGCCCTTTACCGAAGAACCCGTCAGCGATGCGGAACTGGACCGATTGCTGGTCCGGGCGCTGAAGGGATCAACGGTGCGCGACGCCGCCGATGCGGTGACCGCGGCCACCGGGCTACCCCGGCGGCGGGTCTATACCCGGGCGCTCGAAATCAAGAAAAGCCCTGAATAAGTGGCCACCCGAAAAAAGAAAAAAGCGGAAAAATTCGGCGCCGGCGCCGAGACGCTGGCGGTATGGGGCCTGCGGCTCAAGGGATACCGGATTATCGCCCGCCGGTTCCGGGTTAAGGTCGGCGAAATCGACATCATCGCCCGGCGCGGCAACGTTTTGGCCTTCATCGAGGTCAAGGCCCGCCAAGACATCGACGCGGCGGCGGCGTCCATCGGCCCCCGCCAAATCACCCGCATTACCCGCGCAGCAGGAGCCTTCCTACAGGCCCGGCCCGATTTAGGCGGATTGGACCAGCGTTTCGACGCCGTGCTGGTCGCCCCATGGCGGTGGCCCGTTCATGTTATCGACACGTGGCGTCTGGAACTTTAAAATAGCGATTCGCCGGGAAATCCCCCTCTCCAACGAGGCTGAACCGCATGTTCTTTTCATTTCGAGATTTTAATCTTCGCCGCTTGGCCGCCGTTGCCGCCCTACTCGGCCTAGCTGGTTTAAGCCTTGGCGGCTGCGTCGGCGCCGTCGTCGGTGGCGGCGCCGCCGTCGGCACGGCCGCCTATCAGGAACGGGGCGTGCGGGGTGTCGCCCGCGATATCGCCACGGCGACGCGGATCAGGACGGCGCTGATCAACGCCGGCGAACAGTATATCACCGGCGTCGGCATCGAGGTCTACGAGGCCCGCGTGCTGTTGACCGGGATGATCGCCGATGAGGGGATGCGGGCCGAGGTCGTCCGGCTGGTGTGGGCGACCGAAGGCGTCAAGGACGTGCTCAATGAAATCATGATCGGGGCATCGAGTCTCCGCGATTTCGCCAAGGACGCCTGGGTGACGACGCAGCTTAAATCGAAGATCACTTTTGATCGGGATATTCTGGCCATCAATTATTCCATCGAAACGGTCGACGGCATCGTCTACCTGATCGGCATTGCCCAAAACCAAGCCGAAGTCGACCGCATCATCGCCCATGCTCAGGGTATCAACTACGTCCGCAAGATCATCAACCACGTCAGGGTTAAAAAGGGCTAAGGGCTTGAGACTGCCCCACGACATCCGCGCGCGGCTGGCCGCCATCGGCGGAAGTAATGATGGCGATATCGACCTTGGCCTTGCCGCCCTGGTCCTCGCCGCCATTGATCGGCCCGGCGTTTCGCACGGCCGCTACCTGAGACACCTCGAACAATTGGCCGAAGATGTCCGCGCTTATGTGGGGGGGGCCGGGGGAGACGCGCCGCCAGCCCTTGACCTTAGGATCGAGGCGCTGGTTCAGGTTATCGCCAGGCGCTTCGGCTATGGCGGCACGGAAGAAACTTTCGACGACCTGGATGCCGCCAATTTGATGCGGGTGATCGACGGACGCACAGGTCTGCCCGTGGCGCTCGGCATTTTGTTCATCCAGACCGCCCGGGCGCTGGGCTGGCCGATATCGGGACTCGATTTTCCGGGCCGTTTCCTGGTCCGCCTGGAAGTCGGCAATGAGCGCCGGGTGATCGACCCGTTCGCCGGCGGGCGCATCATCGAGACCCAAGACATGCGCGACATGTTCAAGGCCGTCGCCGGCAACCATGTCGAGCTGGAACCCAAACATTACCGGGCGATGGGCAACCGCGACATTCTTTTGCGCCTGCAAAACAACATCAAGGCCCGGCTGCTGCGCGCCAGCCGCTTCGACGACGTTATCGAGGTGCTGGAAGCGATGGTTCTATTCGCGCCGGACCATGCTGAATTGTGGCACGAGTTGGGGATGCTTAACGCCCGGCTCGACCACGTCGTCGCCGCTATCGAGGCGCTGGAACAACACCTGCGCCTGAGCCCGGGGATGGGGGCGGATGTGCGTTACAATACGTCTCGGCTGTTGCAGGAACTGCGCCAGCGGCTAAATTAAGCCCAGGATTAAATTTGTCCCGGCAGCCTTAAAGGAACAAAGCCATGGCGTTGAAAGTCGCCATTCAAATGGATCACATTTCCGCCGTCGACATCGATGGCGACAGCACCTTTGTGCTGGCCCTGGAAGCGCAGAAACGCGGCCACGCGTTGTTCCATTATTTGCCGGGACAGTTATCGTTCATCGACGGTCGGGTGTTGGCCAGCGCCGAGCCGTTTGAGGTGCGGCGCGAGACGGGCAATCATTTCACGCTCGGCGCGCCCGAGACCATCGACTTGGCCGATATGGACATCGTCCTGTTGCGCCAAGACCCCCCCTTCGACATGTCCTACATCACGACCACGCACCTGTTGGAACACGTCCACCCCGGAACGCTCGTCGTCAACAACCCGGCCGAGGTCAGGAACGCCCCGGAAAAGCTTTTCGTCGCCCGTTTCCCGGACCTGATGCCGCCGACGCTGATTACCGGCGATCGCGAGCGCATCATCGCCTTTCGGAAAGAGCACGCCGACATCATCTTGAAGCCGCTTTACGGCAACGGCGGCGCCGGCGTCTTTCACGTGACGCCCGAGGATGAAAACCTGAGTGCGCTCTTGGAGATGTTCACCGAAATGTACCGCGAGCCGATCATCGCCCAGGCCTACCTGCCGGAAGTCCGCAAAGGCGACAAACGCATTATCCTCATCGACGGCGAGCCGGCGGGCGCCATCAACCGGGTGCCCGAAAAGGGCGAAGCCCGGGCCAACATGCACGCCGGCGCCAGGCCGCTTAAGGCGGAGCTGAATAAACGCGAAAGGGAAATCTGCGCCGCCATCGGGCCGGACCTGAAAGCCCGCGGGCTTATTTTCGTCGGCATCGACGTCATCGGCGACTACCTGACCGAAATCAACGTCACCTCACCGACCGGACTGCAGGAGATCAACCGCTTCGATGATGTGTGCCTGGAAGCCGATATCTGGGACGCGATTGAGGCGAAGGTTAAATAAACTTGATAATTTAACACTGGCGTTCCCTTTTCGTTCCATGTACACTCGGGACTCGAAATTATAAGGAAGCACGCCATCCCATGGTTGCCAGGGTTTCTACCGTCGCCTTTCAAGGCATCGAGGTTTCGGACGTCGATGTGCAGGTGCAGACGTCGTCGGGGCTGCCGACGTTTACCATCGTCGGGCTGCCGGACAAGGCGGTCGCCGAAAGCCGGGAGCGGGTGCGCGCCGCCCTGCACGCCATGGGGCTGGCGCTGCCGACCAAGCGTATCACCGTCAATCTGGCGCCGGCGGACCTGCTGAAAGAAGGCTCGCACTTCGACCTGCCGATTGCCCTAGGCCTGCTGGCGGCGATGGAGGTTCTGCCGGGTGACGAGATATCGCGCTACACGGCGCTCGGCGAGCTGGCGCTCGACGGCGCCCTGACCGGGGTCGCGGGTGTGCTGCCGGCGGCCATTCACGCCGGTGCCACCGAACGCGGGCTGATTTGTCCGGGCTCACAAGGTGCGGAAGCGGCGTGGGCCGGCGGCGTCGAGATCTTGGCGCCGATGAACCTGTTGGCGCTGATCAATCATTTCAAGGGAACGCAGGTGTTGAGCCCGCCCGAGGCACGGTTCGATAACGCGGCCCCCGATTACCCCGACATGGCCGACATCAAGGGTCAGGAAACCGCCAAACGCGCCGTCGAGATCGCAGCCGCCGGCGGCCATAACTTGTTGATGATCGGCCCGCCCGGTTCCGGCAAGTCGATGCTGGCGGCCCGGCTGCCAGGGCTGTTGCCGCCGTTGGACGCGGCGGAAGTCTTGGAAATCAGCATGATCCGCAGCCTCGCCGGTAAACTTAACGAGGGCGGGCTGAGCCGCGAGAGGCCGTTTCGCGATCCCCATCATTCGGCCTCGGCCCCGGCCATGGTCGGCGGCGGGCAACGCGCCAAGCCGGGCGAGGTGTCGCTGGCGCATCTCGGCGTGCTGTTCCTGGACGAGCTGCCGGAATTCCAGCGCGGCGTCCTGGAAGCCCTTCGCCAACCGCTGGAAACCGGGCGCACCACGGTGGCCCGGGCCAACGCGCATGTCACCTATCCGTCGCGCATCCAACTTGTCGCCGCCATGAACCCGTGCCGCTGCGGCTATCTGGACAACCCGGCCGAAGCCTGTTCGCGCGCCCCGCATTGTGCGCGCGACTACCAGGCCAAGATTTCAGGCCCGCTGTTCGACCGCATCGACATTCACGTCGATGTCCCCGCCGTCAGCCCCATCGACCTCGACCTGCCGCCGCCACGGGAAAATTCCGCCGACATCGCGGCCCGCATCGCCAAGGCGCGGGCCACGCAACGCGACCGCTTCCAAAGACTCGGCGCCGACGCAAGCGTGCGCACCAACGCCGACACCGAAGGCAAGCTTTTGGACGAAATCGCCCGGCCCGGCGACGACGGACGCCGGCTTTTGGTCGAGGCCTCCGAACGTATGGGCCTGACCGCGCGCGGCTATCACCGGGTTTTGAAGGTGGCGCGCACACTCGCCGACCTCGACGGGGCCGAGCCCGATGATCGCGCCATAGGGCGCATCCACATCGCCGAGGCGTTGTCTTACCGTCGCGTCCAGCCGGGCCGCAACGTCGTTATGTTGGCGAACAAACAAGCCCGCGCCTAAGTTTTTACAGGAAGGGCCTTACGTTGGTATCCCCGGCCTCAAATGAGCCGATGGTGCTGGCGGCGCCGTCCGAAGAGGCTACCGGCCTTGATGAATTGGCGGTCATGGTCGATCAACGAGACAATCCGCGAATAGACGTGGTTCGCGGAAACGGGCTTGGTTAGGTACTCCGTTATTCCCATGTTCCGCCCCATATCCCGCGCCCTGTAAACGTCACGCAACGCCGTGTTGTCCGTGCAAATAATCACCGGAACGAACGGGTTGGGGCTTTCGGGGTCCGTGCGAAGCCGCTTTAGGAAGGCCATGCTGTCGGGATCGGGGGACCCCTCAACCATGACAAGATCGATCGGTACGGCCTTAACCCTGTCGAGGGCAACCTCGGGGTCCGCCGTGCTCAGCAACGTCGGCACGCCGAATGTGCAGAACACATCCATCAATACGTTGCAAAGCAACGTATTCTTCTCCAGAACCAGAAAGCTGTAGGTCGACAAATTTAACATTTTTATAACTGCCGCGTCCCCACCACAAAATGGGCGGGAAACCGCTAAGCAGCCTCATGAGCGGGTACGATTGTATGACTTTCGGGAATTTGGCGCTGTATCAGATGTTACACTTGCGTCGTTTTTACCTGAAAAGCGGCTTCTTTCAGTTTTCCGTGGTCCCGGATGTAGAGCACCTTGCCCTCGCGCTCCACGACCTGGTCTTTGGCAAGCCGGCTGAAAATCCGGGCCACCGTCTGGCGGGTGACGCCGATGGTATGCGCCATCTCTACATGGCTCGGGGCCGGATACACCCGGAAGCGATCCATGCTGCCCGGATCAGGCTCCAGGTAGCGCAGCAATTCCAGGCAAACGCGCTGTTCCGCATCCATCAGGCTCAGGGCCTCGATGCGCTCATCGGTGCTGCGAATGATCCCCGCCAACCGCCGGAGCAGGATCGAAGCCGGGCGTTCGTACTTGGTGACGAGTTGCATGAATTTCTCGCCCGGCAACGTTCCGACGGTACACGGTGTTCTCGCAATGACTGTTGCCGAGCGCGGCTTGCCGTCGATGGCCGTCAACTCCCCGAACAAGTCGCCGGGCCCCAGAGACGCATAGGCAACGACACGGCCCATATCGGAATAGTTGATGACCTGGGCTGAGCCCGTGAAGAGGAAAAACACCTCGTCCCGAGTGTCGCCGCGCGAAACGATTTCCGATCCGGCGCCATAGGGCCGCCGTGTAATTTCGCTTGAAGTTTTTATTCTGACGTTTTTTGGCAACCCCGCAATTAACGGGATTGTATTGAACGTATCCAACGCCAAAACCTTATCGTCACCACTGCTTGGCGGCTTTAACCGGCGCTTGCCCCCCTCCGAATCGGTCATTTCTGTGTCATTCGGTAAATGTGCTCCCGGTGTCCTACCAAGATAACGCGGCGTATTCGTTGATTAGCGAATAATAAGGATACGTGGAAAACAAAGAAATGCGATCCATTCCTAGGCAAACCGCCGCCGGATGGGTCCGGTTCCGCGTCGGTCAGGCACTGAAAGCCCGGCGCCGCTCCTTTCCCTCGGAGGGGTCTCCGACATGCCGCCGACGGTCCGGTCCGAAGAAGTCACCGACTTTGATGAATTGGCGGTCGTGTTCGATCAACGAGACGATCCGCGAATAGATGTGGTTCGCGGAAACGGGCTTGGTCAGGTACTCCGTCATGCCCATGTCCCGCGCCTCGCAAACGTCACGCATTTCCGATTTAGCCGTGCAGATAATCACCGGAACGAACGGGTTGGGGCTTTCCGGGTCCGTGCGAAGCCGCCTTAGGAATGCCATGCCGTCGAGATCGAGCGACCAATCGCTTATAACGATGTCGACAGGGGCGGCCTTGAACAGATCGAAGGCAACCTCGGGATCCGCCGTGCTCTGCACCGACGCGACGCCGAGTGAGTCAAAAACATCGATCAACAAATTGCGCACGAGAAAACTGCTCTCAAGCAGTAAAATGCTGAGTTTTGACAAGTCATACGGACTCATAAACCAGCCCCCGCTTTCACGGATGTTAACTGGCAGTCCCTCAACAGCACATGTTAACCAGGAAAGGATACTACTTTGAGTACGCCAAGGATATTGGAATTTCGTCCTACACAACTTGGGTTTGCCAGGCTTGGCGGGGTGGGCCCTTACATGGCCCGCCGGAACCTGCTAACAGGGTTAAGGGGTTAGCCCGGGGATTAACAAGGAGGGTGGCATGGCCTTTCAAGGCGTGCTCGGCCTAATCGTCTTTTTGGCGGCGGCCTTGGTCATGGGGGAGAGGGGAAGCGAGGTCGCGCTTTCCCGCAAGCTCAAGATCGCCGCCGCCGGGCTCGCCGTGCAAATTGCGCTCGCTCTCGTTTTACTTAAATTTCCGCCCGTCCAACACGCCTTCATCTGGCTCAACGGCGCCGTCGGCGCGTTGCAGGCGGCGTCTGAAGCCGGCACCGGTTTCGTCTTCGGGTATCTGGGCGGCGGGCCGCTGCCGTTCGAGGAAAGCCAGCCCGGCGCCAGCTTCATCCTGGCCTTCCGCGCCCTGCCGTTGATTTTAGTGATGAGCGCGCTGTCGGCGCTGCTGTTTCATTGGCGGGTGCTGCCGGTAATCGTCAGGGGCTTCTCGAAAGTGCTGGAAAAAAGTTTACGCATCGGCGGCGCCGTCGGAGTCGCCACCGCGGCCAACGTTTTCGTCGGCATGGTCGAGGCGCCTTTGCTGATCCGCCCCTTCGTCGCCAAATTAACCCGGTCCGAATTGTTCGTGGTCATGACCTGCGGCATGGCGACCATCGCCGGCACCATGATGGTGATTTACGCCACCGTGCTGGGCCCGGTGGTGCCGGACGCGTTGGGGCATCTGTTGACGGCATCGATGATGAACGTGCCCGCCGCCATTACCGTGGCGCTGTTGATGGTCCCGGACGAAGGGCCGCCGACGCCGGGCACCCTCGACTTAGGCCAGGGCGAAGAGCCCCACGGCGCTATGGACGCGGTGGTGCGCGGCACGCTCGACGGCGTCGGGCTATTGATTAATGTCATCGCCATGCTGGTCGTGCTGGTCGCCCTGGTGCATCTGGTCAACCAAATTATGGGGCTGTTGCCGGACGCCGGGGGTGCGGCGCTGACGATGCAAAGGGTTCTCGGCTGGGCGCTTTCTCCGGTGGCCTGGCTGATGGGTCTGCCATGGGCGGAGGCCGGGACCGGCGGGGCGCTGTTGGGCACCAAGATCGTCTTGAACGAATTCATCGCCTATCTGGACATGGCGGCGCTGCCCAAGGGCGCGCTGGGCGAGGGCAGTCGGTTGATCATGGCTTATGCCATGTGCGGGTTCGCCAATCTAGGAAGCTTGGGCATCATGATCGGCGGGCTCGCCACCATCGCCCCGGAACGCCGGGCCGAGGTCGTGGCGCTGGGGCCGAAGTCCATCATCGCGGCGACATTGGCCACCTACATGACCGGCGCCGTCGTCGGGCTGTTGCTTTAAGTTCTTAAATTAAAGTCCCCGGCGGCGATATCGCCGGTATTGGCGCCGGTGACATCGGCGATTTGGTAGGAATTGCTGCTGGTCATGGCGCTGGCGTCATCGGTGTAATAAACGTCGACGCCGCCGGTTCCAGACCCATCGCCCAGAACAACAATGCCCGCGTTCGCAGTGCCGCTCGACGCATCCAAAGGTGTGGTGGAAAGTGTCGCGGCCGCACTTTCAAAATAGTTGGTAGCGTCCGTCAGCGTGCCGGCGGCGCCGAAACCGAAGTCCGCGTCCGACAGGCCGAAGGTATCGCCGTCAATGGCCGAATAATCGGTGATGGTATCGGTGCCCAATGACGCCGCCTTGGCAAGAACGCTGCCGCCGGCGCCGCCCTCGAAGACGAACGTATCGGCGCCGGTACCGCCGGTGAGCGTATCGGTGCCTTGGCCGCCGATCAGGATATCGTCACCGGCATAACCGAAAATATTGTCGTCACCCAAACCACCGCTGAGGGTATCAGCGCCGTTACTGCCGAATATATCGTCGTCGTCGCTTTCTTCTTCCAGGATGATGTCGTCTTCCCGGTCTTTGGTTTTGAACACGGGCAGCGTCGGTTCCGGAATATTTATATCAAAAGCGTAATTGAAGCCCGTCAGCTGATCGCCGGCACCGCCGATCAAGGCGTCATCGCCGAAGCCTTGATTGAAACCCTCGCCCAAAGTTTCGGCGATGGTCGGTCCCGGAGGCAATTCAGGAGGCTCTTCCTTGGCCGTCTCGGGCTCGGAATCCTTATTATCGCCCCTGTCGTCGCGGCCCCTGTTGGCAAAAACAAAATCGTCCGGGGTGCCTGAAGGCGTTAACGCCCGCGCTAGGCCAAAGGCCCGCGGGTCGACGGCCTCGGCGGCGGCGATGGCGGCGGCAAGCGCTTCTTCCGGATCGGCGCCGGCGGCGATTGCTTGATCGAAGGCAGCCAAGGCAGCCGCCTCGCCGGTGACCAGGCTATCGACGGCTGAGTAGGCAATGTCATAGGCCGCGTCCTCGAAGGCGATTTCGGCCTCTGCCCGCACCAGGTCTTCGACCTCCCACAAATCGGTTCCGGGGACGCGCGACCGTGTCGATGCGCCGGCGACCATGGCGCCCGGGGGCGCCGCCCGGGATGCCCAGGCGGCGGCCAGGGCGGCATCATCCTCGGCGACCCGCGACGCCACTTCGGCGAAGGCGGCGTCGGCCTCCAGCGCCACGGGGTCATTTTCAAGGGGTTCGCTTTCTTCCGCCGACAAAAGGCGCTTCGGGCCGAGCGGTCGGGCGGCTTCCTCCTCGGCGGCGGCCAAGGCCGCATCAACGGCCTCGCGGGTAGCGACCTGGGCCGCGGTTTCAGCGAAGAAAGCGTCGGCCGCGAAGCCCACCGGGTCGTCGATGTCGGTAAACCGGCCGATATCCTTGACCGCCTCGTCGATGACCCGGTCAATGGCGGCGAGTTCTTCGGGCGGCAGAATTTCCTGATCCGTCAGAAACGGCGTCGCTTCCCAACCGGCGGCGAAAAGCGCGTCCTCGGCAGCCGGGCTCAGGCGGTCCCCGGGCGCATCATGGGCGCGAATGGATTCCGCCGACCAGCCGGCGAAATCCGTTTCTTTAAGGTCCGGGAGCACGACCGGCCCAGGCAGCCCAGGCGGGATATCCGCAAGGAGGCCGGGCAGGTCATCGATGTGATCGGCCTCGGGGGATACCTCTGGCGGCAGTCCCGGCACCAAGGGCTCGGCGGTCCATCCGGCGGCGAAGATGGCCTCGCGGGCGGCAACCTCGGCGGCGACCTCGGCGAAGATGGCATCAGCGGCGTCAGCGACCGGATCAAGGTCAGGTCCGGACTCAAAATCGAGGTTTTCGCCGCCGTCGGCGTTGCGGTCGACGACGGCATCCAACGCTTCGATGGCGCCCGGTGAAAATGCTCCTTCGGCGCCGGTGCCGCCGGGTTTATCCAGGCCCTCCAAGGATCTGGGTGGGGGCTTGGGCGGGGGAACGGCCTCCGCCGACCAGCCGGCGGCGAAGATGGCTTCTTGAACGGCGTTGTCAGCGGCAATTTCGGAAAAGGCGGCATCGGCCTCCGCCGCCACCGGGTCTTCTATCTTGTATTTTTCCAGGTCTTCTTTGTCATCCTGGCCTTCGGGCAGGGCTTTTTGGATGGACGTGACCCAATTGTCATCGTCGTCGCCGGGGAAAAGAAGATCGCCTGTTCTGCTCACGGATGACCTGACGCTTATCTGGTTTAGGGCATAGGGGCCCTGATTCTACACCCTTCGGACGGGTCCGTGAATCGCCCCTTTATGAGCCGACTCAATGCCCTGTAATTGTTGATTTTACTTTTTAAGGGACCACTGCCCAGTGGCGGCATCGGGGCCGAAAACGGGCGAATCGGTGGTTACGATCAATCGGGGCGCTTGATCATGCCGCCGAGATCGCGCCCGGCAAAGATGTGGACATGAAAGTGAGAGACCTCTTGATGGGCGTCGGGGCCGCAGTTGGCTAAGAAGCGGTAACCGGCATCGACGGCCCCGGCTTCGCGGGCGACGGTGCCGACGGCACGGAAGAAGCCCTCGATCTCGGCGTCCGTTGCCTTTTCCGTGAAATCGTCCAGGGCCTCATAGGGGCCCTTGGGAATGACCAGCAGGTGCACGGGCGCTTGCGGGTTGATGTCTCTGAAGGCCAGGGCGTAATCGTTCTCGAAGACCTTGTCGCAGGGGATTTCGCCGCGCAGAATTTTGGCAAATATGTTGTCGGTGTCGTACGCCATGAGCCTATTCGTCGCTTAATTCTTCTGGGGTCCGGGAATTTTTTTCCTCGATCCCCGACGTGCCGCTGCGGCTTTCCAGTTCGTCGAAAATGTCTTCCAGCTTGATCCCCTGTTCCACCCACAGGATAAGCAGGTGGTACAGCAAGTCGGCGCTTTCCGAGACCACGTGCTCAGGCGTTTCGCGCAGCGCCGCGATGATGACTTCGAGCGATTCCTCGCCGACCTTGCGGGTGATTGCGCCCAGGCCGCCGGCGAACATCTTGGCCGTGTAGGATTCTTCCGGGTCGCCGCCGCGGCGGCTTTCGATAACCGCGTACAGGTCCGCTAGTGTTTTTGCCGTTGTTGCCTCGCCGTTCATGCTGTCCTCCCGCTATTCTTCCCTGACCGCGGCGCCGTGAGCGGCCATGTGGGCTTTTGCCTCGGCAATGGTATAGGTGCCGAAGTGAAAGATCGAGGCCGCTAAGACCGCCGACGCATGGCCTTGCACGACGCCTTCGACCAAATGGTCCAGGGTGCCGACACCGCCCGACGCAATCACCGGCACGCTGACGGCATCGGACACGGTGCGGGTCAGGTCCAGATCGAAGCCCGACTTGGTGCCGTCCCGGTCCATCGAGGTCAGCAGGATTTCGCCGCAGCCTAAGTCCGCCATGCGCTTGCACCAGCCAATCGCTTCGATCCCCGTTCCCTCGCGCCCGCCGTGGGTAAAGATTTCGTATTGGCCTGGGCCGGTTGATTTAACATCGACGGAAACGACGATGCATTGGCTACCGAATTTTTCAGCAGCCTCGCCGACGAAATCCGGGTTCTTGACCGCCGCCGTGTTGATGGCGACCTTGTCCGACCCGGCCAGGAGCAGCTTGCGGATATCGTCCACCGTGCGCACCCCGCCGCCGACGGTCAGCGGCATGAAGCAGTGTTCGGCGGTGTCGCGGACGACGTCAAAAATGGTTTCGCGGTCATCGGAACTGGCGGTGATGTCGAGGAAGCACAGCTCGTCGGCGCCGGCTTTGTCATAAATCTGCGCCTGTTCCACCGGGTCGCCGGCGTCTATCAAATCGACGAAGTTGACGCCCTTGACGACGCGCCCGGCATTAACGTCGAGGCAGGGGATGATGCGGACTTTTAACATTGCTTCCCTCCCGCCCCCTTAGGCCAGCGCCTTGACGGCGGCTTCGACCTCGATACGGCCATCATAAAGGGCGCGCCCCGAAATGGCGCCTTCCAGCAAGCCCTGCCCGGCAGTCGCCAGGGCCCGCAAGTCGGCCAGGGATGAAACGCCACCTGAGGCGATGACCGGAATCGAAACGGCGCGGGCGAGCTCTACCGTGGCCTCGATGTTGGGGCCTTCCATGGCGCCATCGCGCGAGATGTCGGTGTAGATGATGGCGGCGACGCCACAATCTTCGAACCGCCTGGCCAGATCGAGGGCCGTCATCTCGGACGTCTCGGTCCAGCCCTCGACCGCGACCATGCCGTCCCGGGCGTCGATGCCGACGGCGACGCGGCCCGGATGGCGGGCGCAGGCGTCCTTGACCAGGTCCGGGTCTTTGACGGCCACCGTCCCCAAAATCACCCGCGCAATGCCCTTTTCAAGCCAAAAATCTATGGTTGCGCCGTCGCGGATGCCGCCGCCCAACTGCACCGGGATGGCGACGGCGTCGAGGATCGCCGAGACCGCGTCTTCGTTGACGGGCTTGCCGGTAATGGCGCCGTTGAGATCGACCACATGCAACCATCCCGCCCCGGAATCGGCAAAACCTTTGGCTTGGGCCCCCGGGTCGTCACCGAACACCGTCACCTTTTCCATGTCGCCTTGGTAGAGACGCACGCACTGGCCGTCCTTGAGATCGATGGCGGGAAAAAAAATCATGTCTTTTAAGGCTTCCACTTCAGGAAATTTGTGATCAGCCTCAGGCCCACGGCCTGACTTTTTTCGGGGTGGAATTGGGTGCCGACCATGTTGTCGCGACCGATGATCGCCGTCGTCGCGCCGCCGTAATCGACGGTGGCCAATACGTTGTTTGGGTCCTTGGCGCGAAAGCCGTATGAGTGGACGAAATAGGCATGGCGGCCTTCGTCGAGCCCTTCAAGTAAAGGATGAGGAAGGCCTGAAAAATTTAAATTATTCCAACCCATATGCGGGATTTTTAAAGTCTTATCTGAGGGCGTCAGGGCGACCACCTCGCCCGCAATCCAACCGAAGCCCGGCGCGTCAACATGCTCGCGGCCGATGTCCGCCATCAGTTGCATGCCGACACAGATTCCCAAAAAAGGCTTCGCCGCCTTGATGACCTGCTCGTCCAGGGCCACCAACATGCCGGGGAGCGCTTCCAGCCCACGGCGGCAATCGGCGAAGGCGCCGACACCGGGCAGCACGATGTGGCTGGCGTCTTTCAAGTCCTCGGGCGCGCTGGTGACGGCGACGGCCAGTCCCAAGCCGGCCTCCTCATTGGCGCGCTCGAAGGCTTTTTCCGCCGAGCGCAGATTGCCCGACCCATAATCAATAATAGCGACGCTCATGACCTGAGCCCGGCCGCCATGTCCGGCGTGTTGACGAGATAGCGGTGCAGCGCCAAGTCACTGTCCTTGCCCTGGGCAACGCCGCCAAGCGCAAAGCCCAGGCGCGCCAGTTTGCGGCAGCGCAAGTCGTTGCCCAAGTAGCCGACGATGGCGGCGAGGCCCAGATAGAGGGCGGCCCGGCTGAGGGGGTCGAGGCTGATTTTATGGACGGCAAAGCCGACCACGAGATAAGCGATTAAAATAACCGCCGCCGGCCCCCACAACCGATGCCACAACGCCCACAGGGCGCCTAAGAAAAACGCCGGCCAAGAAAACCCCTCTTTGACCAGCTTGATGTCGCGGTCGGGGTCGAGGCCGTGGCGGCGAAGGTGGACCGAATAAATACGCATGTTCTTAATACCGGACTAGAGAGACCCGCCCAAGACGCCCTTGGTCGACGGCACGGCATCGCTCTTGCGGGGGTCGATGTCGATGGCCTGGCGCAAGGCCCGGGCCAGGCCCTTGTAGCACGACTCGACGATATGGTGGTTGTTCTCGCCATACAGGTTTTCGACGTGCAGGGTAATGCCCGCCGCTTGGGCGAAGGCCTGGAACCATTCCTTGAACAACTCGGTATCCATCTCGCCCAGCTTCGGGCGCGTGAAATCGACCCGCCAAATCAGATAGGGCCGGTTGGAAACGTCCAGCGTGACACGGGTCAGCGTCTCGTCCATGGGGATAAGGGCGGCGCCATAGCGCGTGATCCCGGCGCGCGAGCCTAACGCTTGCGCCACGGCCTCGCCGATGGCGATGCCGGTGTCTTCGGTGGTGTGGTGGAAATCGATGTGCAGGTCACCCTTGGCCTTAACGTCGAGGTCAATCAGGCTGTGCCGCGATAGTTGTTCCAGCATGTGGTCCAAAAAACCGATGCCGGTATCGACGGCATAGTTGCCGCCGCCGTCGAGGTTGACGGTGACGCTGATCTCGGTCTCCTTGGTGCGGCGCTCTATCGTGGCGTTACGCATGGTCGTCTCTCCTGGCGGCAAGGTTGGCCTCGCCTGTTGAGTTTGGGGGGCGCCCAATAAATCCGCCGGTCGGCAATCGAGGCCCGCGGCTAAGCGCTCCATCCAGTCCTGAGTCAGCTTGCGGCGACCGCCCTCCAAGTTCCCGACCTGCTGGCCGGTGGTGCCGATCCGCTTCGCCAATTCAAGCTGGCTCAAACCATTTTGTTTTCTTAAGTCACGTATTCTGTTTGTCATGGTTCAATATAAACAAGTTGTTTCCAATTAATCAAACAAATTGTTTTTTTCGGGGTTTTTCTCAAAGGTCGCGGAGTCTTAGCACCAAGCCCGCCCAACCGCCATCCCCTAACGCCCCCCTCTAACTCGACGACCCCGTTTTTTCCTTGGCCCCCAAACGCCCCTGGATTTCGTGCAGCACCCATTCGATGGTGTCTTCGTCCAGGTCGGGGATGGCCTCGGCCAACAGGTTGGCGAGCTCGGTCGCCCGCGGGCTTAAGCCCGACGTATCGACGACGACCCGGGGGTGTGACAGTTCGGCCAAGCGCTTGAGCTCCTCGGCTTCGTCCCACATCAATTCGAAATAGGCGCAGATCTGCTGGATCAGGCCGGAACCGGGGCGGCCCCGGTGGCCGTGCTCCAACGCCGAAAAATACGCCGACGACACGTCCAGGTCCTCGGCCATCTTCTTTAGCGAGATGCCCTTGGCGGCGCGGTGTTCGCGGACCTTGGTGCCGAACGGGGTCATTTCAGCCTCTTCATCAAAACATACAGCGCGCCTTCGCCGCCGTCCTTGGGCGCGGCATGGGAAAACGCCCTGATCATCTGACGATTTTCGGGCTCGTTCAACCATCGGGGCACGGCGTCGCGCAAGACGCCCTCACCCATCTTGCCCTTGCCGGTAATCACCAGAACCGCCTTGTGGCCCTGGGCCTGGACATCAAAAAGAAAGCCGCCGAGCGTCCGGTGGGCTTCGGCCTGGGTCATGCCGTGAAGATCGATACAGGCGCTGATGTCGATCTGGCCACGGCGCATGCGTTCCTGGGTACGGCGATCAAGGCCGGGGCCGGCGCCGTGCGAAAGGTCAGGCGCCGGTGTGGGTTGCGCCGGTACGGGAGTTGGGGAGAGAGGCGAAACAGGCACCGAAGAAGAGGGCGGGGAAGATTTCGATTCAGACGCCTGACTCGCTTCGTCTGAGATGGTTTCGCTTTCGGATAAGGCTTTCGTGTCGGCGATAACGCTTTCGGGCAGCGGTTCGACATCGCCCATTACCGTCTGCCAAAGGTCGCTTTCGGCGGGGCTAAGTTTACGATTTTTATGCGGCGGTTTCGTCATCGACAACCACGATATGAAGGCGTTGCGGTCCGTGGGCGCCCAACAACAACGTTTGTTCGATGTCGGCGGTGCGCGACGGGCCGGTGATCCAGTTGACGGTGCGCGGCATGAAGCGTCCGCCCTCGTCCGTTTTTTCCTTCCTCAATCGGTCCCAAACGTGTTCGTAGTCGCCGGCAATTTCATCGGCCCGGATAACGACGACATGGGTCGGCGGCAGGAAGTTTAGCGTCGTCGGGCATTCGGGCCCCGACAGCAGGACCAGGGTGCCGGTCTCGGCGACGCCGGCGAAGGCGAGGCTGACACTGACCGCCTCGGAGCCATCGGCCCGGCCCTCCTCAACGCTGAGCAAGGTTTGTTCCGTCCACGGAATGGATTCCCCTGAGGCCTCATGAGGCGCGATCTTTAGCGTCATCGGCAGGTTGTTCTTGGCGAGATAGCGGGCGACTTCGCGGGGCACGCCTTGGGCGCTGGAGACGCGGGCGACGGTGGCGTCGACGCGCTCGGCCTCGCGGATGAAAAGATCGATCCGGGCCTTTACCCCCAATTTGCCGCGCGACGGGATCAGGTTGGCATGGTGGTTGTCGAGGCGGCCCTTGGCGCCGCCCTGGCCGACATCGGGAAGCGCGCCCTTGATGGCATTCAGGATATCGCTGCGGGCGTTGGTCATGGCGTTTTGTTCCAGCGCGACACAAACGTGCCGCCTTCGGGCGCCGGCAAGTCGCGCAGCCGGGTCCAGTTTGAAGCCAGCGGCAGCCACCGGAACCGCCCGCGGCCCCGGGAAAATGCTTTAAGCGCGCCGACGCCGGCATTCATGACCAGACGGTAAAGCCAGGGCCGGCGGGCCAAAAAAGCCCAGGCACGGAGCGCGGTGCGACCCACAGACGGGGCTTGGTCGCGTTCGAACTGGCGCTTGCGCAATGACCGCAGCATCGCCGGCAGCGGGATGCGCACCGGACAGACGTCTTCGCATTTGCCGCACAGCGTCGATGCGTTGGGCAGGTCGCCGGCCTCGTCGATGCCGATAAGGTTGGGGATCAACACCGCCCCCATCGGCCCGGAATAAACCCAGCCGTATGCATGGCCGCCGATGGCCTTGTAGACCGGGCAATGGTTGAGGCACGCGCCGCAGCGGATGCAGCGCAGCATGTCGTGAAATTCCGTACCCAGCATTTGGGTGCGGTCGTTGTCCAGCAGCACGACGTGAAATTCCTGCGGCCCGTCGAGGTCGCCGGGGCGCTTCGGCCCGGTGCAAAACGTCGTGTAGACGGATATGTCCTGGCCGGTGGCGGACCGCGCCAAGACGCGCAGCACGGTCGTCGCGTCTTCCAAGGTGGGAACGATTTTTTCGATGCTGGCAATGGCGATGTGGACGTTGGGGATCGAGTACGTTAGGTCGGCGTTGCCCTCGTTGGTGACCAGTGCAATCGATCCGGTTTCGGCGATCAGCATGTTGGCCCCGGTCAGGCCGACATCGGCTCGTACAAATTTTTGCCGAAGCTTACCGCGGGCCTCCTCCAACAGCGCCCTCGGCTCGTCCAGGTTCCGGTCGGCCAAAAGGTCCGTGTGTTTTTCGCGGAACGTGTCGGCGACCTGTTCCTTGGTCAGGTGAATGGCCGGTGCGATGATGTGGCTGGGTGGCTCATGGCGAAGCTGGATGATGTATTCGCCGAGGTCGGTTTCCACCGGCTCGATGCCGTGTTCTTCGAGGTGCTCGTTGATGGCGATTTCCTCGCCGATCATCGACTTGCTTTTGGTGACGGTCTTGGCGCCCGCCTGTTTACAGATTTTGAGGATCGTCGTTCTGGCCTCCGCCGCCGTCCGGCACCAATGCACGGTGCCGCCGGATTCCGTAACCCGGGCCTCGAAGGCCTCCAGGTAAAAATCCAGATTGGACAGCACATGATGCTTAATATCGCGTGCCTGATCGCGAAGCGCCTCGAACTCGGGCAGGCGCCCGGCGGCTTCGCGCCTTTTCGCCGGGAAGCCATCGGCGAGCTTCGACAAGGCGTCGCGAAGATTGGCATCGCCCAAGGCCTGGCGAACGTTTTCATTAAAACCTTTTGCCGTCGATTCCATGAATGCCGCCTATTCTTTTTCGCCGATGGGTGGCTGGCCGTCGATACCGGCCAAAACTTCTGCGACGTGGCGGACTTGGACGGCGGCACCCCGGCGCTGCAAACGGCCCGCCAAGTTCATCAGGCAACCGAGGTCGCCGGCCAGCAAAGTATCGGCGCCGGTCGCCAGAATATCATCGACCTTGGCGTCGACCATGCGCCCGGAGATATCGGGATATTTGACGCAGAAAAGCCCGCCGAACCCGCAACAGGTTTCGCTTTCTTCGGATTCCTTCAGGCTCAAGCCGTCAACCTTGGACAAAAGCGCGCGGGGCTGATCCTTAATGCCCATTTCGCGCAAAGCGGAACATGAATCGTGGTAGGTAGCGACGCCATCGTAGGCGGCATCAATATCGTCGAATTTCAAGACATCGACGAGAAACGAAACCAGTTCGTAAGTCTTGGCCGAAAGTGCCTTGGCGCGGGCCGCCATCGCCGGGTCGTCGGCAAACAACAGGGGGAAATGGTGCTTGATCATGCCGGCGCAGGAGCCGGACGGGACGACGACGTAATCGAAGGGCTCGAAAGCCGGGATGACCCTTGCGGCGATGGCCCGGGCATCGGCGTTGTCGCCGGAATTATAGGCCGGCTGCCCGCAACAGGTTTGCGCCTTGGGCACACTGACGGCGCAACCGGCGTTTTCCAGAAGTTTGACGGAGGCAAAGCCGACCGACGGGCGCGTCAAGTCCACCAGGCAGGTCACAAACAGGCCGACGGTAATCGACCGCGAGGCAGGGCTTTCCGACATGCCCCGAGAATGAGCGTTTCCCGAGCCAAAGGCAAGATGGGGGGCCGGGGAGGGATCGGGAGAAAATAGGGGGCTTAGCTTTGTGGCAAGGCCTTTTTCGGCAACAGCAGGAAATAGGTTCCCCCTTGGTTCATCCGGCCCGCCATTTCGGCGGCGGCATTTCCGAAACCGACAAAAAAATCACCCCGGACCGGGCCCCTGATGGCGCTGCCGGTGTCCTGGGCGATAACCAGACGGCGAAGCGGTTTTCCCGAGCGACCGGGCTCGGTGGTATTCAGCCAGATGGGTGTGCCAAGGGAAATGTGCTTGCGATCGACGGCCAGGCTTCGCCCCGGCGTCAGCGCAACGCCCTGGGCGCCGATCGGGCCGTCCCCATCAAGAAGCCGGAAAAAGACATAGGATTTGTTGCGTTCCATCATTTCGGTTCCGGCAATCGGATTGGCCTCCAGCCATTGGCGGATGGATTGCAGGGAAACTTTTTTTTCGGAAAGATAGCCCATGGCCACCATCTCGCGGCCGATCGGCGTATAGCGGTGGCCGTTTTTCCCAGCGAAGGCGAGGCGCACCCGTGACCCGTCGGCAAACACCACCTGGCCCGAGCCTTGAACATGCAAAAAGAAAGCGTCGATGGCGTCGTCCACCCACAACAGTTCCAGCTGCCGGCCTTTGAGGACCCCGTCATTGATGTCGGCACGGGTCGGGTAGGGCGTGACCTTTCCGTTCATCAGGCGCCCGGCCGTTTGCTGGCCTTTGAATTCGGCCCTGAAGTCGCCGAGCTTGATGGAAACCAAATCTTTCGGCCGCGCGTAAATAGGGTAACGGAAAGTCGGGCTCGGCTGCCAGGCGCCCCGAAGCTCCGGCTCATAATAACCGGTGAACAGGCCTTTGGTGTTGCCGGAGTTGCTGGCCCGATAGGGCGTAAAGTGCGTCTCGAAAAAATACTGGGCCTCGATTTCATTGCCGGGGCGGACAGGCCGGGCGGCGTTGCACGCTTGTTGCCAATCAGCGGCACGGCGGGTTTCTTTATCGGGATCGAGGCTTGGGCTTGGCGGGTGGGTTTTAATTTTTTCACAACTTCTTAAGAACACCGGCAGGGCCTCAGCCTGGCTGTCGCCGGCCCAGCCGGGAACCTTATCGAAGGTGGTCGCTTCAAGCCGCAGAAATTCCTTCGCCGGTGCCGATTTTTCTTGATGGGGAATGAACTGCCCGCCACAGGCCTGAAGTCCGAATACGACCGAAAGCGCCAACCCCACAAGAATTTTTGAGGGGGACTTTCCGCTAATCAAGGCTGCTGGTTGCAATCAATATCCAGTTCGGGTCGCGGGATTTGGAATCCCGGGTAAAGGTCCAGAAATCAGTAACATCGGTAACGGCGTTGGGGTTGCCGTCGATGACGTTGCCGTCTTCGTCGCGGGTCGCATTGATCTGTTCGCTGACGAATTTGGCGGTGATGTTGATCATGCGGCCCTCGGTAACGGCCTCGACAATTTCCGCCGCCTTGATGCCGACAAGAGTGTCTTCGAGGGTTTCCCCCGCCAGTTCCCGGTCGCGGATGGCTTTCGAGAAATTTTCGAATACTTCGGGGCTCAGCAGCGACTCCAGGGTCTTGGTGTCGCCGGCGGCATAGGCGTCCAGAATATATTCGAAGGCGACCTTGGCGCCTTCGATGAATTCCTTGGGGTCGAATTTCGGATCGAGCTCCCAAACGTCCGATAAAATAGCGGCTAAGGGATCGTCATCCTCGAGGGCATCCTGGGGTTTATCTTCGTCTGGGTCCGAGGCGTCATTTTCGTAAGGGTCGGCACGGTCCGAAAGGTGAGCCACGTTGTTTTCCGGATTATCGCTCTTCTCGGACTTGAAGAGGTCGCGGAAGCTCTGCTCGTGCCCGTCGCGGCGGCCAAGAACGCTACGAAGGCGCAGCACCAAAAATGCCGCGATCATCGCGAAGAAAATTATATCGATGAATTGGAAACCTTCGCCCATATCCGGTCCTGACCCATGCGGGGCGGGACGCCAAGCCGATAGACCGCCAGCCGTCCCTGGGTTAAACACAATGCCTAACGCTACAATAGGTTAACGAATTACGTAGCCCAGGTCCACAAACGCAACATGCGCTGCTAACGGGTAGATAGGCCCGAAAATAGGAAAGAGCAAGGATGGCAGCCGTACTTTTCTTCGCCTTCGTGGCGGTGCCGATTATTGAAATCGCCCTTTTTATCAAAGTCGGCGGCTTCATCGGTTTTTGGCCGACCATCGGCATTGTCCTCCTGACCGCCCTTATCGGGACGGCGCTGTTGCGCCATCAGGGGCTGGCGACGCTTATGAGCGCTCAAAAAAACCTGGAAGAAGGCCGCTTTCCACTGGACGAGGTCTTCGACGGCCTGTGCCTAGTCGTTGCCGGGGCGCTTTTGCTGACACCCGGCTTTTTCACCGACGCAGTGGGGTTTGCCTTGTTTATTTCGCCTTTACGCATGGTTTTGCGTCACGTCCTGGGGAAATTCCTGACCGACCGCGGCCATGTCGAGGTCCACACCCATGGGTTTCACGAAACATCGGTTTCGGAAAACGTCATCGATGGCGATTTTGAGGAAATTTCACCCGACACCGGGGCCGCCCCGGAAGATAAAAAAGACAGGAACAAGAGCGGACAATAGGCCCGCCAAAGGTTGTCCCCCCCACTAATCCATGATAGCCACATGACCACCCACAAATATGAGAGAGAAAATGGCAAAGAATTCCACTAAAGACGACGCGCCCGAGGCCCCTGAAGCTGGCGCCGGCGGCGATCAAGCCGCCCAGCAGCCGCTCGTTATCAATGCCCAGTATACCAAGGATCTGTCTTTCGAGGCGCCCGAGGCGCCCGGCATTTTCGCCGTTATGCAGGAAAAGCAGCCGAACATTAACGTCAACATTAATGTCAGCGCCAATCCGCTACAGGAAAAAATGTTCGAGGTCGTTATCGAGTTCCAGGCTGAGTGCAAAGTCGATGAAAAGATTGCCTTTATCTTGGAACTTGAATACGCCGGAATCTTTACCGCCAATGTCCCGGATGAGCATTTGCAGCCGATTTTGCTGATCGAATGCCCCAGGCTTTTGTTCCCGTTTGCCCGCAATATTCTGGCCGACGTTTCCCGCGATGGCGGCTTCCCGCCGCTGATGCTGGGCCCCGTCGATTTTGCCTCGATGTTCCAGGCAAAGCTGAACGAGCTTAGTGCAGCCCAGGAAGCGGCCGGCGGAGCGCCGGAGGCTTAGGGCGCCAACCGCCCCTAACTCCTGCCCGATCAGCTTTCCCAGATCGGTTGGGTCAGTTTTTCAAGAAACTTCGTATGCGCCGATAGCTCGTTCGGCTCCGGCTCATGGGGTCGGGGCGGTCGCCGGTTTTGTTCGGCGGCGGCAGACATGTCCTTAACCTTATCGGCGGAAAGTTTCATATCCTGTTGGCGACCACCTATCAGTTCTAGATAAACGTCGGCCAGTAGCCGGGCATCCTTGAGCGCGCCATGCAATGTGCGGTCCGAGTTATCGATCTGGAACCGCCGGCAAAGGGCATCGAGGTTGACTTGGGCGCCCGGAAATTTGCCGCGCGCCATGGAGACGGTATCGACGGCGCGTCCGGGAGACAGCAGTGGGCGGCCCGCCCTTTCGTATTCGGCGTTTAGAAACCCCAAATCGAAATCGGCGTTGTGAATGATCAAGACCGAATCTGCGATGAATTCATCAAAGGCATCGGCGATGTCGGCGAAAAGCGGCTTGTCGGCAAGAAATTCCTGGCTCAGCCCGTGCACGGCTTGGGCCCGCTCAGGCATATCCCTTTCGGGGTTTATGTATTGATGAAAGGTCTCGCCGGTGGCGATGTGGTTGACCAATTCGACGCAGCCGATTTCGACAATGCGGTCACCGGAAGCCGGGTCAAGACCCGTGGTTTCCGTATCAAGAACCACCTCGCGCAAATTTAAGTCCCCCTGATGACCGGCTTAGGCGGCCACTTGGCGCCTGCCCACTCGCCGGTGATTCTGACAATGTTCTGAATCTGACGCAAGCCGAAGTCGCGCCCCAGGCCCGTTAAAACGACAAAATCCGAACGACGGCGCTTTTCGACATCCGGCGTTTGCCGAGCGAGGATCGAAGCCAGCCTTTCCTTCGTCATGCCCGGGCGCCGAAGAACCCTTTGCCTTTGCAGAAACGCCGGGGCTGAAACCGTAATCACACCATCGCAACGAGTCTCGCCCCCGGTCTCAAAAAGCAACGGCACATCCAAGATCACAAGTTTGCAGACACGCCGCGCGGCGCATTCCAAAAACGTCCTTTCTCGGGCCCGTACCAACGGGTGGAGAAGTTCCTCAATCAGCAGCAAAGCCTCGGGGTCCCCGAAAACCAATTTGGCGACGGCCTCCCTATCGACGGCGCCTTTCTTGACCGCCTTGGGAAAAAGTTTTTCAACCGCCCGGATCGCCTCTTTATCGTGGGCCAGGATGTTATGCACGGCCCTGTCGGCGTCATGGATGGGAATGCCGAGCCGCCGGAAATGTTTGGCGGCGACGGATTTTCCCATGCCGATTGATCCCGTCAGGCCGAGGATAATCATTCCAGCCCTTTCAATACGGCGGCGCGCAGGCCATCCGTAACGGTGGGCTCGGCCCCGAACCATTGTCTAAAGCCCGGGCGGGCCTGGTGCAAAAGCATGCCCAGCCCGTCGACTGTCCGGTTGCCGTTCAATTGAGCCGCCACCAGCAGGGGTGTTTCAAGCGGCGCATAAACGATGTCCGTGACCAGGGCGCCCTTTGGCAAGGGGCCGAGGTCCAAATCCAGGGGCGCGTTTCCCGTCATGCCTAAGGTTGTCGTATTGACCAGCAGGGCCGCGCCGTCGAGGGTCGCCGCCCTGTCTTGCCACGACACAACGTCGATGGCGCCGCCGATATCGGCGGCCAGGGCCTGGGCGCGCTCTTGCGTTCGGTTGACGAGGCGAAGCGTCGGCGCGCCTTCGTCCAAAAGCGCCGCGACGATCGCCCGGGCGGCGCCACCGGCGCCGATAACGACCGCCGGGCCGTCTTTCACCGACCAGCCGGAGGCTCCGGATTTCAGGTTTTCCATGAAACCGAAGCCGTCGGTGTTGCTGCCGCTTAAGGATCCGTCCGCCTTGACGACAATGGTGTTAACGGCGCCGAGGCGCTTAGCGTTGTCATCCAGGTCGTCAACGGCCAGGGCCGCGGCTTGCTTGTGCGGCACGGTGACATTGACGCCGGCAAAGCCTTGTTCCACCAGGCTCACGAGCGCCGCCGGGAAGTCTTCGGGCGGCGCGGGAATGGCGACATAGGTTCCGTCGATGCCGTATTCGTTCAGCCAATAGCCGTGCAGCCGGGGCGACAAGGAGTGTTCGGTGGGCCACCCTATGACCCCGGCCCGTATTGTTTTTCCACCTGTCGTCATCGGTCGCTGTTCCCGGCTAGGCCCAAAGGAATGTTGCCTCTTATATTAAGCATATAAGGCCTAATCCTCCAGCGCCCCCGCTTGCCGCAAGAATCCGAGCAGCGGTAACAGTGGTAAGCCTAAGACCGTGAAAAAATCGCCGTCGATGCGCTCAAACAACTGCGCCCCCGTTTGCTCAAGCCGATAAGCGCCGACACTGTCCAGGATATCGGGGCTTTCTTCCCGGACGTAATGTTCGATAAAGGCATCGCTGACGTCGCGCATAGTCAGCCGCACCGTTTCCTGGTGCCGCCAGACAACCTCGCCATCACGGAAAACAGCGACCGCCGTCACCAGCTGGTGATCGCGGCCGCGAAGCGCCGTTAGTGTTTCCTTGGCGGCGCCCTCGTCTTCGGGCTTGTCGAACCAGCGGCCGCCGCACTCAAGGATTTGATCGGCGCCGATGACCAAGCGGCCCAAATGGCGCCTTTCGACCGTTGCTGCCTTTGCTTCGGCCAGGGCCATGGCGGCGTCTTCAACGGTATTGCCGTCTTTTATATATCGGTTTTTGATTTCGCCTTCGTCGATATCGGCGGCATCGCAAATGTGAGAGACGCCGGCGCGATCAAGTATTTCGCTGCGAATCTTGCTGGACGAGGCCAGAACGATTTCTGGTCGGCTCAGGTGTCCAGTTCCTTGCGGCGGTTGTACATTTGAATGATGGTCGCCGCCGTTTCCTCAATGGATTTACGGCTGACGTTGATGACCGGCCAATCATGTTTGGTATAGAGCCGGCGGGCATCGTTGATTTCCTTGGATACCTTCTCGAGATCGACGTAATCGGTTTCTTCGTCCTGATCCAACATCTTCAGGCGCTGGCGCCTGATTTCGACGAGCCTTTTGGGGTCTTTGGTCAGGCCGACGATCATCGGTTCCGTTGCCCGAAAAAGTTCATCCGGAAGCGCGCAGCCCGGCACGATCGGAACATTGGCCGTTTTGATGCCGCGGTTGGCAAGGTAAATGCTGGTCGGCGTTTTTGAGGTCCGGGACACGCCCAGCAACACCACGTCCGCCTGATTAAGGTCGCGGGTTAACTGGCCGTCATCGTGCGCAAGAACGAAATGCATGGCTTCGATGCGGCTGAAATATTCTGCGTCCATGACATGCTGGCGTCCGGGCCGGGCATGAACTTCGGAGCCCAGATGAGCGCCCAATTCTTCAAGGACGGGGTCCAAGACGGCGATACAGGGAACTTGAAGTTTCCGACATCCGTCCTCGATCATGGTCCGGATATCTTCGTTGACGAAGGTATTAAGAACAAACCCCGGGTTTTCCTTAATACCGGCGAGGATTTCCTTCACCTGGTCTTCCGTTCTGACCATCGCCCAAAGGTGTTCATGGGCCTCGACATCATCGAATTGGACCAGACACGCGCGGGCCAAAAGACTGACGGTTTCACCTGTCGAGTCCGAAACCAAATGCAGGTGAAAGGATTTCTTGTTGTCGTCTTTCATTTTAGGTCTGGCATTTTAGGTCTGGCATTTTAGGTCTGGCATTTCAAATCCGGCATTCTAGGCCTGGGGATCGTTTGGGGGTAAGTCTGATTATTCGCAGAAAGGCGATTCCATCCATATTCGACAAGTTTCCATACACCGGGAAAGTAACCTGTGTAAAACCTTATACCAGAATGAAAAAAAATTTGGTTTCCGGTTGTTGTCTTTTTTTATCCCGGTTATGCCCATCTTTAAAAAACCACGAGATATTATTAATTTGCTTAGACTTATTTTTCTTTTCAACAGGGCTTTCCTTAAACCCAAGCCTTAAAATATTGCCTCAGGATCGTTTCCTTATAAAAGGCGATTTACCGATAATCCCCGGCTTTAAGCGCACTACAACCACTACTACCTTTCTTTGTATATAAATATAAGTTTGAATTAAGAATAAAGGTTCCCTCGAAACCGTCTTCAGGCCTAACCATGTCCCCAAAACAAAAACGCATGCTTCAGTCTTTACAGGGAACCGTTCCCGACCGGCCACCGTTCTGGCTGATGCGCCAAGCGGGGAGATACCTGCCCGAATATCGCGACGTCCGTAAAAACTCTAAGAATTTTCTTGAATTCTGTTACACCCCGGATCTTGCGGTGGAAGTGACCCTGCAACCGCTGCGCCGTTACGATATGGATGCGGCGATTATGTTTTCCGATATTTTGGTCGTGCCGGACGGTTTGGGACAGAAAGTCGAATTTTTGGAAGGCGAAGGGCCCGTCTTGGAGCCCATTCGTTCGTTAGACGGAATAAAAAAACTCGAACCAAACCGCGTTCTTGATCATCTGGCGCCGGTCTTCGAGGCGATCAAACGTCTGTCTAAGGAAATACCGAAAGAAACGGCCCTGATCGGTTTCGCCGGCGCACCCTGGACCGTCGCCGTCTACATGGTCGAAGGCCGGGGCGGCACGCGGTGTGAGACGATCCTCGATTGGGCGAAGCAATCTCCGGATGACTTCCAAGTTATGACGGACCTTTTGGTGGAGACGACGGCCACCTACTTGGCCGAGCAGGTTAAAAACGGCGCTGAGATCATTCAACTGTTCGACAGCTGGGCCGGGGTGCTCGACGCTGATGAATTCCAGCGCTGGAGTATTGAGCCGACAAAGCGGATTGTTGAGCGCCTGCGCGATAGCTGCCCCGGCGTTCCGGTTATCGGGTTCCCCCGAGGCGTCGGCAAATTTGCCGAACGGTTTGTGATTGGCACCGGCGTCGACGGCATCAGCCTGGATCAGGATACGCCCTTGGATTGGATCGCTGAGACCTTGCAGCCGAAATGCACCGTTCAGGGCAACCTCGACAATCAGGTCCTGGTGGCGGGCGGTGACGCGCTTGATAAGGCCGTCATTGATATTTTGAAGGCTTTGTCTGCGGGGCCGTTCATTTTTAACCTGGGCCACGGCGTCGTTCCCGAAACGCCGCCGGAACACGTCGGCCGGGTGGCCGAGTTGGTAAAGAACTGGCCGGAATCGTCCAAAGGCATCGGCTGATGCGCCGGCTGGCCGTTGTGCTTTTCAACCTCGGCGGGCCGGATAACTTGGACGCGGTCTCGCCCTTCCTGTTCAACCTGTTCAACGACCCCGCCATCATCGCCGCGCCGAACCCGATCCGTTACCTGTTGGCGAAATGGATTTCCTTTCGCCGCGCCCCCATTGCGCGGGGCATTTACAAGGAAATCGGCGGGGCCTCGCCGTTGCTGCCGGAAACACAAGCCCAGGCGGCGGCGCTTGTTCGGGCGCTCAAGGGCGAGGCAGACGAGGTTCGCGCCTTTATCGCCATGCGCTATTGGCACCCCATGACGGCAGAGGTCGTGGGCAGGGTCAAATCCTTCGACCCGGATGAAATCGTGCTGTTGCCGCTATATCCCCAGTATTCGACGACGACGACGGCGTCGTCCCTCAAGGAATGGCACAAACAGGCAGAGCGGTCGGGCTTGAACGCGCCGAGCCATGACGTTTGCTGTTATCCGTTGGCCGAAGGCTTCATCAAGGGGGTTTCAGGCCTCGTTGGTGCCGCCGTGAGGGAGGCCGGAAAGCATGGGTCATCCCGGGTCCTGTTTTCGGCTCACGGCCTGCCGAAGAAGATCGTCGCCGCAGGAGACCCCTACCAATGGCAGGTCGAACAGACATCCAGGGCCGTTGTCGAAGCCTTGGATACCCCGGATCTCGATTGGGCCGTCTGCTACCAAAGCCGGGTCGGGCCGCTTGAGTGGATCGGGCCGTCGTTGGGTAACGAATTGAAGCGCGCCGGCGAAGACGGCGTGGCGGTGGTCGTGGTGCCCATCGCCTTCGTGTCTGAACATTCGGAAACGCTGGTGGAACTCGACATCGAATACCGTAAAATGGCGGAAACCTTGGGCGTTCCCGCCTATATTCGGGTACCGGCCCTAGGCCACGATGAGAATTTCATAACGGCCCTGGCGGAATTGACCCGCCAGGCGGTAAAAGGAGAGCCCGGCATTCGGTCGCAAGCCGGTGGGCGTCCCTGCCCGGCCGGGCACGGGAAATGCCCGCTATAGGGCGGGGGCGGGACGGAGGACGACCATGATGGAACTTTCGGCGACGGCGTTTCTTTGGGTCAAGGCGCTTCACATCATCAGCGCCATCGCCTGGATGGCGGGACTTTTGTATCTGCCCCGGCTGTTTGTCTATCACACCGAAGCCAAACCGGGGTCCGAGCTGTCGGAAACCCTGAAGGTCATGGAAAGGCGGTTGCTAAAATTCATCATGAACCCGGCGATGGCGTCGTCGTTCCTGTTTGGCGGTCTTTTGCTGATGACTTACGGGGGGTCGGATTGGCAGGATGGCTGGGTCCACGCCAAGCTGGTGCTGGTCGCCGGGCTTTTGGCCGCGCACATGGCCATGGGCCGCTGGCGGCTGGAGTTTGCCGAGGACAGAAATGCCCGGTCGCAGACGTTTTATCGCATCGCCAACGAGGTGCCGACCCTGTTGATGATCGGCATCGTTATTCTTGTCGTCGTCCGGCCTTTTTAAATCCACATTTAATTAACCATAAGTAACAATGCCTTAATTCTTTATTTGACAGACTTAGCCGGTTTGTTTAATGCTTTCGTTACTCTGTCGACTCCGACGCATACTACCGATTACATAATAAAAGTATTTACCCCGCCCCCCCACGGGCTTCCTGCCCGTTTTCCGGTATCGACGCGCCCTGGCAGAGGTCTCCCAACGCCGCGGGCTCTTTCGTGGCTGTCAAATTCAAGTTTCCCCCCAAACAAATTCAAGAACCAATCATGAATCTTCAAGAACTTAAAACCAAACCCCCGGCCGATCTTCTGGCGTATGCCGAAGAGCTCGAAATCGAAAACGCCTCGTCCCTGCTCAAGCAGGAAATGATGTTTGCGATCCTCAAGCAGCTTGCCGAAAACGATATTCCCATTTCAGGCCAGGGTGTACTGGAGGTTCTCCAAGACGGCTTTGGCTTCCTGCGCAGCCCCGAGGCCAACTACCTTCCGGGCCCGGATGATATTTATGTTTCCCCCAGCCAGGTCCGGCGCTTCAGCTTGCGCACCGGCGACACGGTCGAAGGCGAAATTCGCTCGCCCAAGGACGGAGAGCGTTATTTCGCGCTGCTCAAGGTCAAGCAGATCAATTTTGCCGACCCCGAAGACGTTCGCCATCGCATCAATTTCGATAACCTGACGCCGCTCTATCCCGATGAACACCTGGAGATGGAGACGGGCGACGCCGAAATGAAAGACCCGACGACTCGCGTCATCGACCTGATCTGCCCCATCGGCAAGGGCCAGCGCGCCCTGATCGTAGCGCCGCCGCGCACCGGCAAAACGGTGATGCTGCAAAACATCGCCCACTCCATCGCCCAAAATCATCCGGAATGTTATCTGATCGTGCTGCTTATTGACGAGCGGCCCGAGGAAGTGACCGACATGCGGCGGAGC
>JABMOY010000240.1 GCA_013203955.1 Rhodospirillales bacterium
ATGCCGAGCATGGCGGCGGTGTCCTCGAACAACACCGTAAACACGGTCGGATCCTTGGAGCGCCGGATGGCGGCAAGGAACCCGTGCTTGCCCTGGCGGAGCCGGAATTCCTTGAACGCGATCCACCAGGCGGCAGATTCGAATACCGCCGCCAGGGCGAGCACGATGTAATTGACGCGGACGTTTTCGATGGCGTGGGGAAACCGGATGCTATCGACGCCCTCGTAGAGGGAGATACCGGCTCCGAATCCGAAGATCAGGATGGCAACGACGAAGGTCCAGAAATAAAGCTCCATACCGTAACCAAAGGGGTACTCCCGGTCGGCGGGACGCGCCGCCTTGCGTATGCCGTGAAGCAGGAGCAATTGATTGCCGCTGTCGACGACGGAGTGAATAGCCTCGCTCAGCATCGCAGAGCTGCCGGTAGCCCCAGCGGCAAAGAACTTGCAGATCGCGATCAGTGAGTTACCGATCAAGGCTGCAAAAATGACTTTTTTGGATGTGGAGCTTGCCATGACGCGTTAACCTACCAAACTTTCGTCGATGAATGGGTGCGTTTATTATGTCCGATCGGTGGATATTAGTGGCCAATAGGGAGAAACGGGCGCGATTGCCCCATCCAATGGGTCGAACAAGCAGGATAGATGAATGATACGAATTTTCCTATTGGATGTCGCGGCGTTTACATTGCTATCGATTGTGTCCTTGCCTGGGACCCCGGCGGCTGCCGACGAGCCGGAAGTCATCAAACGCCTTCGCGGTGAAATGGTGACCGTTTTCGACGCCGGAATGAAAAGGCTGCGACAGGCGACCCTTGTGGCGTCGGCCCGGTTGTCGTCGTCGTCGGAGCCGGGGCCGAGGTCACGCGTCTGGTATGATGGCAAAGCCGGAACCATTGAGATCGAGTTTCATTTCACCAATGTTGCCGGCGAAGGCAGAAAACTTTCCCTGGATCGCTGCCTGGAAAAGCGCAAGGCCGCCACCCGCGAGACGTTCAATGTCGGCCGGATCATTTACGCCGTCCCGGTCGGCTTCGATGAGCGGGTCCGCCGCCGTCTCGGCACCCTGTTCGTCCTCGAGCCCGTCACCAACTTCAAGGAAATCGCCGCCACGGGCCAGACGCTCGCGCGGTTCACGTATCTGCGCGTCGTCATCATCGGTGAAAACCCGGCCCAAACCGTGTCCTGCCGGGACCGCGTCGCGCCCGAGACCGGCGGCGGCTGACGGGCGCGGCCGAGTGGGAATGGCCCCGGCCCCGTCACCCGTGCGTCCCGGTGACGGCGCGAAGGCTGTCCGGCGACTTGATATGGATATCCCGCTGCGGGAACGGAATCTCGATGCCGCGTTCGTGGAACAGGTCCCAAACGTTGAGAAACACCTCGCTTTTCACGTTGCTGACGCCGTTGGGCGGGTCGTTGATCCAGACTCGGATCTCCAGATTCACGGAACTGTCGCCGAATCCGGTCAGCAGGCAGACGGTTTTCGGGTGATCAAGTACGCGCTCAGTCCGCTTCGCCGCCTCGAGGCAGCACTCGATGGCCTTGCGGACGTCGGACTTATACGAGATGCCGACCGCTATGTGGAGCCGCACCAGGTTGTCGCTGAACGACCAGTTCTCGACCCGCTGGGTGATCAGGTCCTCGTTGGGGATCAGGTGCTCGGTGCCGTCGCGGGTAATTACCGAAGCGTAGCGCGCGCCCAAGGACTTGATCCAGCCGTAGGTGTTGCCGACGACGATGACGTCGCCCGGTTTGATGGACTTATCAAGAAGCAGGATGATGCCGCTGACCAAATTGGAGACGACTTTCTGCAGGCCGAAGCCGATGCCAACGCCGAGCGCGCCGCCGAAGACCGTGAACGCCGTCAGGTCGATGCCGACGGCGCTCAACGCGGCGACGATGGCAATGACGACGAGCGTGATCTTTAAAAGCTTGCCCAACAGCACCTGGATGGCGGGTGTCAGGCTCGATACGCTCTCGATCCTTTTTTCCATCGCGCCGGAGAGGACGATAGCGGCCCATAGCAGGACCACCAGAGCGGCAACTCCCTTGATGACGAGAAGCAGCGAGATGCGGAAGTCGTCGAAATTAATGGCAATGGCGTCGAATAGCGCGATGGTCGGCTCCAGAAGATCGAGGATGTGGAGCGCCGCGATCGTCCAGGCGAGGGTGGAGATGGTCTGCGACCACGCGCGTTGCCGGATCAATTCGGAAGCCACCCGGATGACGACCCAGGCGTTGAGCAGGCTGACCGCGATATTAATCAAATCGTTTGGCCAAGCGACCGCCTCGGCGATGGAATAAGCGGCCCACATCAGGAAAATCCAGACGATGGGCAAGCAAAGCGGCTTCAGGACAGCCACCGTCCGCAAGGCCCGGTCTGTGGCGAAGTCGGCCGGAAGCCGCTGTTTGATTCTGTCCAGCCCGGTTTCGAGCTTCGGCGAGATCAGCCGCGCGGCCAGGAAAATAGCGGCGATGACGGCGATTTGCACGAGGTTGCCGACGACGAAGACGTTATCGAAAGCCCAGGCCTGGGCGGTTCCGAGAAAGTCTTCGATTACCTGTGGATCGAATAGTTGGCTCATGGAATTTCTCCTAGCGCCGCGGGACCGAAGGGGGTTGGTCCAGGCGGCGGAAAATCGTTGTTATTTGTGGTCTTGGCCAGTAGAAATCGGCAACAGTCGCGACATAAAAGGCCGTGAGCGCAGATGGTAACACAAGCATGGAAAACCCTGGCTCCCGTCATTGCGCTGTTTTTCGGCATTGCGATCCTGCTCGTCGGTAACGGCCTGCAAGGGACCCTCCTCGCCGTCAGGGGAACACTGGAAAACCTGACCACCAATGAACTGGGCGTTATCCAGTCGAGTTATTTCCTGGGGTTCGTTGCCGGGTCGTTGGTCTGCACCCGGATGATCGAGCGTGCCGGTCATATCCGCACTTTCGCCGCTTTGGCCTCGATCGCATCGGCCGCCGCCCTGGCGCATCTGTTGATCATCGACACCCTTGCCTGGTCGGTGTTTCGGGCGGTAACGGGATTTTGCTTCGCCGGCCTTTACATGGCTATCGAAAGCTGGCTGAACGCGGCGACGGCCAACAAGGTGCGGGGCGAGGTGTTTTCCGTTTACATGGCCGTGAATTTGTTGGCCCTGAGTCTCGGGCAGTTCTTGTTTACAACGGCGGACCCCGCCGGGTATGTGCTTTTCTGCCTGGTCTCCGTCATCATTTCCTTGGCGTTGGTGCCGGTGGCGATGACGCGGAGCGTCGCGCCCGTTATAACGCGGGTCGAGCGCGCTCCTCTCAGAAAGCTTTATGAGGTTTCCCCGCTCGGCGTGTTCGGATGCGCCGTCTATGGCCTGGCGATGAGCGCCTTCTGGGCGC
>JABMOY010000241.1 GCA_013203955.1 Rhodospirillales bacterium
ATGACGTTGGTCGGAATGTACGCCGAGACGTCGCCGGCTTGGGTCTCGATGACTGGCAGCGCCGTCAGTGAGCCTGCACCCATGTCGTCGTTCATCTTGGCGGCGCGTTCCAACAGGCGTGAATGCAAATAGAAGACGTCGCCGGGATAAGCCTCGCGTCCCGGCGGCCGGCGCAGCAACAGCGACATCTGCCGGTAGGCGACGGCGTGCTTGGACAGATCGTCATAGAAAATGACGGCATGCATGCCGTTGTCGCGGAAAAACTCGCCCATGGTGCAGCCCGTATAGGGCGCCAGGAACTGCAACGGCGCCGGTTCGGACGCGGTCGCCGCGACGACGATGGAATATTTCAACGCGTCGTTGTCTTCCAGCGTTTTAACCAATTGCGCCACGGTCGAACGCTTTTGGCCGACGGCGACGTAGATGCAATAGAGTTTTTCGCTTTCGTCGCCGGATTCGTTGACGGTGCGCTGGTTTAAGATGGTGTCGATGATAACGGCGGTCTTGCCGGTTTGGCGGTCGCCGATGATCAATTCGCGTTGTCCGCGGCCGACCGGGATCAGCGAGTCGATGGCTTTCAGGCCGGTCTGCACCGGTTCGTGAACGGATTTCCGAGGAATGATGCCCGGCGCCTTGACCTCGACCCGGCTGCGGTTTTCGGTGTTGATCGGCCCCTTGCCGTCGATGGGATTGCCGAGCGCGTCGACGACGCGGCCCAGCAATTCCTTGCCGATCGGCACATCGACGATGGCGCCGGTTCTTTTGACGGTGTCGCCTTCCTTGATGTTCCGGTCATCGCCGAAAATCACGATACCGACGTTGTCAGCTTCCAGGTTGAGCGCCATGCCCTTGATGCCGCCTGGGAATTCGACCATTTCGCCGGCCTGGACCTGGTCCAGGCCGTGGACGCGGGCGATGCCGTCACCGACGGAGAGCACCTGCCCGACTTCGGCGACATCGGCTTCGGTGCCGAAATCGGCGATTTGTTTTTTCAGAATGGCGGAAATTTCCGCCGGTTTGATATCCATTATCCTATCCCTTTCATGGCGAAGCCGAGTTGTTGCAGCTTCGTCCTGAGAGAACTATCGATCATGCGTGATCCTATTTTGACAATCAGCCCGCCCAAAAGACTCTCATCGACCTTGACGTCCATAGCAACATTGGACCCGATGGCTTTTTTCAGCGAGCCGCCGATTTTATCCAGCTGTTTCTTGGTCAGCGGCTTCGCCGAAACCACTTCGGCGGTGGCTTCGCCGCGATGCGACGCCAACAGCGCCAAATAAGCGGAAATCATGGTTGGCAGCGCGAACAGGCGGCGGTTGTCGGCAACGGTGCCGACGAATTTTTGAGTCAATTCGCACATTTCTGCTTTTTTAAGGACGGCGGCCATGGCCTTGCTCTGGTCCTGGCGGGAAATCGCCGGTGACCGGATCAAGCGCCCCAGATCGTCGCTGCCTTCGATCATGCGGCTAAGCCCGCCCAAATCGCCGGCAACCCGATCCAACAACTCGTCGGTTTCGGCAAGGTCGAAAAGCGCTGTGGCGTAACGCCCTGCGAGCCCGGTGGCGCCTATCATCTCAGCTGACACCTGGGAATGTCCTTAATTTTATTGTCCGAATTTTATAGACCGAAACGAGATGCCAGCCGTAGGACAAGCGCCAACGAAAACATCCCCCTGAGCGGGGTTTCCCCCCTTAAAAGCGCTCATTTCGTAGCATACCCCTTTGACCCTTGCAAGACGGCTAAGCCGGGCTTTTCGGCGGCCCAAAAATGCCGGATTTCCGGGCTGGACGAGTCCTTTGGAGAACCCTTTTCAAGCCCCCCGACGGGTTCCGGGGGACTAGGCCTAACGACATGTGACGGCCATCACTGTAATAGGGACAATTTTATGGAATTTTAAGGGTTCTAAACCATTTAAGGATTAGGGGTATGTTGCAAGAAAATTTATCGAAAAATCCCGTCGAGGATTTGAAAGATACGCAGACCCCACCAAAAGGTGAGGCCGCCAAGCCGGGTTTGGTTGGAAAGTCGGATGACCCTTACGCGCACCTGGTGCGCCTGAAGTACCTGATCGTCGACGACAGCCGCTTCAACAGGAAAATGGTTCGCGAAGCCCTCGGCTATTACGGCATTCGCGGCGCCGCCGAAGCCAATGACGCCGTCGAGGCCATGAAGATCCTGATGAACCAGCCCATCGACGTGGTCCTGACCGATTACGAAATGCCCTATATTTCGGGGGTGGAACTGACCCGCATGATCCGCCGCGGCAACGAGGTTCTGGACCCGACGGTGCCGGTCGTCATCATCACCGCCCATGCCGAGGCCTTCCGCATCCGCGAGGCCATGGCCGCCGGCATTCAGGAATACATGATCAAGCCGTTTTCGCCGGAAAAGCTGATGGCCCATGTTCTCCGCGCCGTCGAAACCAAGAAGCTGATGATGCAGGAAGCGTCCTGACTTAAAGCCGCCGCCTCTCACAAAAAACTATAGGGATCGACATCCACCTGGATGCGGGTTTTGTTCGGCACCTTGACCCGGGTCAGCCATTCCCTGAGCACGCCTTGCAGGTTGCATTCCTTGTCCGTCTTCAGCAGCAGCCGTCGCCGGTGTTTGCCGCGAAGCAAGGCCATCGGCGCCGGCGCCGGGCCGAGCACCGTTATCCCGGGGCCAACCGGTGCGCTTCGGCCCAATTTTCGAGCGATGTCGTCGACGACGGCCTCATTAAGGCCCGAGACGATCAACGCCGCCAGCCGCCCGAACGGCGGCATGCCGGCCGCCTTGCGGCCCTCGGCTTCGGCGTTTAAAAAGTTTTCCCGGTCGCCGGCCAGCAGCGCCCGCATCACCGGGTGTTCGGGCATATAGGTCTGCATCAGCACGCGGCCGGGCTTTTCGCCGCGCCCGGCGCGCCCGGCGACTTGGTAGAGAAGCTGGTACGTCCGTTCCGCCGCCCGAAGGTCGCCGCCCGACAGCCCCAAATCGGCGTCGACCGCGCCGACCAGCGTCAACAGCGGGAAATGGTATCCCTTGGCCACGATCTGGGTGCCGATGATCAGGTCGATCTCGTGGTCTTCGATGCGCTTG
>JABMOY010000242.1 GCA_013203955.1 Rhodospirillales bacterium
AGCTTGCCTACCTGGACCACAAGCCTTTGAGGTATGCGCAGGCCATCGGCATTGATCCGAAAACCACCAAGGGGGCCGCAACGACGGAACTTAAACTTAAGTTCCTGATGGAAGAAGCCACGACGATCGACACCATTGAGGTCACGGCAACCTCGAAGGTTACCGGCGCGGCGGCGGCCAAGGCGCTGCTGGGACGTGATATCAGCGACGGAAAACTGGACATCGAAGTCACTAAAAAGGGTATGGACCTTTCCGGCACCGTCAACATCGGTAAAATTCCGGCGGCCCTTCTGTGGCGGGAAAATTTCGGCGACAAGCCCGAGTTCCGCCGCCGCTACGACCTCAAGACGAGAATCACCGATTCCGCCCAAATGGCGGAAGTCGGTCTGGATGTCGCTCCTTTTACGGACAAGTTCGTAACCGGGGCCATTGATGCCGATGTTCGCTTTACCATCTTTGATGACATCGACCGCCGCTTGGAGGTCAAAACCAATATCACCAACGCTGAATTATCTGCGCCGTTGCTGGGCTGGAGCAAACGCCCCGGTGTTCCGGGCGAGGCCCGGATTACGGTCGATTTCGAAGGCGACTTGATCAAGGATGTGCCTGTATTTTCCGTCATTGCCGATGATTTGAAGGTCTTGGGGCGGGCGCGATACAGCCAAGGGAAGAACAAGGAGAAGAAAGGCGTCCTTGAACGCGTCGATTTTGAACGCATCACCTACGGGCGCACCGACGTCAAAGGGGCGCTGATATCGCGTGCGGGGGGCGGCTGGGACGTCGGGGCTTATGGGCCCAGTTTCGAGATGTCGCCTATCTGGGATGAAATCTTTAACGCCGCCCCGGTGGATGAGAAAGAAGCAGATTTCAAGCTGCCCTATCTGACGATGGCAGTAGAACTTGAAAACGTCTGGATCGGGCCGAACCGGAAACTGAACAACATTTCCGGAACCTTCGCGCATGCCGATGATTTGTGGAAAACCGTTTTGGTCAAAGGCGAAGTTGGCTCCAGTGGGAAAAATAAGGGTGACAAAAAGAACAAGTCTTTCGAGTTGACCATTCGTCCCGGAGACGACGGCAACCGGGTCCTTGTCATGACCTCTAACGACGCCGGTGAAACGCTGAAGGCCATGGACTTATACGAAAACATGGTCGGCGGAAAACTGGAAATCGCCGGCAAGTATGAGGACAAATCCCCCGGCCATCCCCTGAAAGGCAAGGTCCGGGTTACCGATTATAGAGTGGCGGAAGCCCCGGCCCTGGCCCATGCTTTGTCGATCATGTCCCTGACCGGAATTCTCGAAGCCCTGGATGGCGACGGTCTTTCTTTCACCAACCTGGATATGCCCTTTGTCCTTGGCGAGGGTGTCTTGCAGATCAAGGATGCTAAGGCGACCGGACCGTCGCTTGGCTTTACAGCCTCAGGCGCGGTCTACACCTATGCCGACGTGCTCGATATTTCCGGCACCATGGTTCCCGCCTATGCCATCAACAGCGCCTTGGGTAATATTCCTCTGCTCGGGCAAATTTTCACCGGTGGTGAGGAAGGCGGCGGTGTTTTCGCCTTCAATTATTCCATGAGTGGTTCGAGGTCAAAACCAAAAGTCACGGTTAATCCTCTATCGGCCCTGACTCCTGGTATATTGCGTAATGTCTTTGATATTTTCGGCACTTCCGGCGCAACGCCGAAAAAAGCGGGTGAAGTCGCTAAACCGAATAAACCAACAGCCAGGTAAAGGGGCAGGCCTGGAAGAGTTGTATTTAGGATGGCCGAATAAGCGCGTGGCGCTTTTTTCCCACCGATAATTTAATGACGCCGTCATTATTGAGGTCGGCCAACGTAATGGCCTGTGTTTCGGCGTCGATGGCGGTGTCATTGATTTTTCCGCCGCCGCCTTTGATCAGCCGTCGGGCCTCTGCGTTAGATTGGGCCAAGCCGGATTGCTTGAACAACTCAAACGCGGCAATGCCGTCTTCGAGCGCGGCGATGGGCACTTCGATGGTGGGCAGGCCCTCATCATGGCGGCCTTCTTCGAAGGTCTTCTCCGCTGTCCGACGCGCTGCCTTGGCAGCGTCCTCGCCATGGCAAAGCGCCGTCGCCTGATCGGCCAGCACCTTCTTGGCGTCGTTGATTTCCACCCCCCCCAACGC
>JABMOY010000243.1 GCA_013203955.1 Rhodospirillales bacterium
CTTCGATGGAATAGATATCGTGGTGCGGCGGCGGCGAGATTAGCCCGACGCCGGGCGTCGAATAGCGGATGCGGGCAATCCAATTATCGACCTTGTGGCCCGGCAGTTGGCCGCCTTCGCCGGGCTTGGCGCCTTGCGCCATTTTGATTTGGATATCGTCGGCATTGACCAGATATTCCGCCGTCACCCCGAAACGCCCCGACGCCACCTGTTTGATGGCGGAGCGCATGTCGTCGCCGTTTTCTTTGATCTTATAGCGTTCCGAGTCCTCGCCGCCTTCGCCGGTGTTGGACTTAGCCCCTAAGCGGTTCATGGCGATGGCTAGGTTGGTGTGGGCTTCCCACGAGATTGACCCAAACGACATGGCGCCGGTGGCGAAGCGTTTGACGATTTCGCTCGCCGCCTCGACCTGGTCGAGATCCAGCGGCACGCCGGCGCGCTTTAACTTGAACAGGCCGCGCAGGTTGCGGAATTTGCGGTCGCGTTCGTTGATCTTGGTGGTGAAAGCCTTGAAGCGCTGGTAATCACCGGACCGCACCGCATGCTGTAACGCGCCGACGGTTTCCGGCGTCCACATGTGTTCCTCGCCGCGCAGCCGGAAGGCGTATTCGCCGCCGACATCGAGCGCGTTCCGGAGCACCGGGTCGTCGCCGAAGGCACTGGTATGGCGGCGCAGCGTTTCCTCGGCGATTTCATCAAGCCCGATGCCTTCGATGCTTGTCGCCGTTTTGGTGAAGTATTTATCGATGAATTTGCTGCCTAAGCCGACGGCGTCGAAGATCTGGGCGCCGCAATAGGATTGGTACGTGGAGATGCCCATCTTCGCCATCACCTTGAGCATGCCTTTGCCGACCGCCTTGACATAACGGCTGTGGATTTCTTCTTCCGTCAACGGTTCCGCCAATTCGTGGCCGAGCTCCGACAGGGTATCGAAGGCGAGATAGGGATTAACCGCTTCGGCGCCGTAGCCGGCGAGCAGGCAGAAATCGTGGACCTTCTTGGCTTCGCCGGTTTCGACCACCAACCCGACATCGGTACGCAGCCCTTCGCGGATCAAATGGTGATGGACGGCCGCCGTCGCCAGCAGCGCCGGGATCGCCACCCGGTCGCTGTTCACGGAACGGTCGGACAGGATCAGGATGTTGTGGCCCTGGTGGACGACCTCGGCGGCCTTGTCGCACAGGTCGTTTAGCGCTGCCCCAAACCCCTTGGCGCCGTCGGCGGCCGGGAAACAGATATCAATGGTGTAAGTGTGAAAGGCCTTGTCCACCAATTGTTCGATGTGGCGGATTTTTTCGAGGTCGATGTTCGACAAAATCGGTTGGCGAACTTCCAGGCGCTTGTGGGCGCCGCCGGTTTCCAGGTCCAACAGATTGGGCCGGGGCCCGATCAACGACACCAGCGACATCACCGATTCCTCGCGGATCGGATCGATCGGCGGGTTGGTAACTTGAGCGAAGTTCTGGTGAAAATAATCGTAGAGCATCTTCGGCCGGTCCGAGAGGACGGCGGGCGGGATGTCCCGGCCCATGGAGCCGATCGGGTCCTGGCCGTCGGTGGCCATGGGGACTAAGAAAAACTTGATGTCTTCCTGGCTGTAGCCGAAGGCCTGTTGGCGGTCGAGCAGGGTTTTGTGGTCGGGCGGCATGGCCGCGACTTCGGGCGGCAGGCTTTCCAGGTGAATCTGGGTTTCGTCCAGCCACGCCTGATAGGGCTTGGCCTGGGCCAATTCTTTCTTGAGCTCGTCGTCATCGACGATGCACTGGCGCTCCAGGTCGATCAGCAGCATCTTGCCCGGTTGCAGCCGCCATTTCTTGATGATGCGTTCCTCGGGCACCGGCAAAACGCCGACTTCCGAGCCCAGGATGACGATATCGTCGTCGGTGACGATGTAGCGCGCGGGCCTGAGGCCGTTGCGGTCCAAGGTCGCGCCGATCTGGCGGCCGTCGGTGAAGGCGATGGCCGCCGGTCCGTCCCACGGCTCCATCACGGCGGCGTGGTATTCATAGAAAGCGCGGCGCTCGTCGTCCATCAGCGGATGCCCGTCCCAGGCTTCCGGGATCATCATCATCATCGCGTGGGCCAGGGAATAACCGCCGGCGACCAGCAACTCGAGCGCGTTGTCGAAGGTCGCGGAATCCGACGCGCCGTCGCCGATCAACGGCCACAGTTTTTCCAGATCCTCGCCCAACAGGTCGGATTTCATGGAATTGCGCCTGGCCAGCATCCAGTTGATGTTGCGGCGCACGGTGTTGATTTCACCGTTGTGGCACAGATAGCGGAACGGCTGCGCCAGCGGCCACGACGGGAAGGTGTTGGTGGAAAACCGTTGATGCACCAGGGCCAGCGCCGACTCGACGCGCTCGTCCTTGAGGTCCTTATAATATTTGTCGAGGTTCGGCGCCAACATCATGCCCTTGTAGACGATGGTGCGGGCCGACATCGACGTGATGTAGAAATGGCCGATGTCTTCGATGTCTGCGTCCCAGACCAGATGATGGGCTTGTTTGCGGATAACGAAAAGCTTGCGCTCGAAAGCGTCGGTGTCGGGGCAATTGTCGCCGCGGCCGATGAAGACCTGGCGAATGACCGGCTCGATCGGTTTGACGCTGTCGCCGAGATAGCTGTTGTCGACAGGAACGTCGCGCCAGCCCAAAAGCTTCTGGCCCTCGAACTTGATGGCGCCTTCGATGGATTCGGTGCAGGCGTGGATATGGGCCTCTTCGCGCGGCAAAAACACCATGCCGACGGCGTAGTCGCCTTCTGGGGGCAACAAAAAGCCCAGACTTTCCGCCTCTGCCCGGAAAAAGCGGTCGGGCAACTGTATCAGAATGCCGGCGCCGTCGCCGGCCAGCGGGTCGGCGCCGACGGCGCCGCGGTGGTCCAGATTGACGAGAATCTGGATACCCTGGCGGACGATCTCATGACTTTTGCGGTTCTTGAAATTGGCGATAAAGCCGACCCCGCAGTTGTCATGTTCGTTTTGTGGGTCGTACAAGCCCTGCGCTTTAGGCAATCCGACCGGTGTGGGCCAATCTCGTTGGCTCATGTCGCATCCTTCTCGTAAAACAGCCGGCCTTGTTATCAGGGCCGGGCTGTATACACCAGTGTCTAATTCTGGGGTTTTTAGCCCCCTCAAGAGTCCCTCAAGGCCCATTATACCTGGGTTACGGCGCCTTGGCCATATGGGGCTTGGGTTACGGCCCGAGGATTGCTATATTTCACTATATTTGGGGGGTAAATAGTTTGCCACTTCTACATATTGTGGTTCTGGCGCTGGTCCAGGGTATTACCGAGTTCCTGCCCATTAGCTCGTCCGGGCATTTGGTGCTGGTGCCGGCGTTGGCCGGTTGGCCGGACCAGGGCCTGATCATCGATGTCGCCGTTCATGTCGGTACCTTGGGCGCGGTCATGCTCTATTTCTGGCGTGACCTGTGGGCGATGGCGGCGGGGCTGGGCCGCTTTGTTCGCGGCCGCAATGACGCCGGCGCCCGGCTGGCGGGGCTGCTGGTCATCGCGACGCTGCCGGCGGTGGCCGCGGGCTATCTGCTCAACCGCTATTATCCGGGCGGCATTCGCGGCATTGAAATCATCGCCTGGACGACGCTCGGGTTCGGGGTGCTGCTTTATATCACCGATAAAATCGGCATGACGGTGCGCCGGATCGAACACCTGCGCTTGGGCGACGCCTTGATCATTGGGTTCGCCCAGGCCTTGGCGTTGATACCGGGCACCAGCCGTTCCGGTATTACCATGACGGCGGCCCGGATCCTCGGCTTCGAGCGCCGCGATGGCGCGCGGCTGTCGATGTTGTTGTCGATCCCCGTCATCATCGGCGCCGGCGCGCTCAAGGGATGGGACTTATACAAGGCCGGCGACGCGCAATTGACCGGCGACGCGCTTTTCGCGGCGGGCTTTTCGTTCCTGGCCGCCCTCGTCGCCATTACCGCCCTGATGGCGTGGCTCAAGCGGTCGAGCTTCACGCCGTTCGTGATCTATCGGATTTTCCTTGGCGGGTTTCTGCTCGCCGTCGGTTACGGTTGGCTGGGTTAGGCTAATACCCCGTTTCCGGATCGACGACGGGTTCCGGCGGTTCGCCCTTGCGTATGCGGCGGATGTTGTCGGCGACGGCCCGGGCCGCCGTTTCCGGCATGGTGATCGACGCGATGTGCGGGGTCAGGTGGACCTTGGGGTGGGCCCGGAAAGGGTGGTCATCGGGCAGCGGTTCGGTGTGAAAGACATCCAAGGTCGCGCCCCCGATATGGCCGCTGTCGAGGGCTTCGATCAAATCGTTATCGACCACATGACCGCCGCGGGCCGCGTTGATAAGGTAAGCGCCCTCCGGCAGTAGGGCGAGGGTTTGGGCGTTGATGATGCTTGTCGTTTCCGGCGTCAGCGGCAGCAGACAGACCAGGATTTCCGTGCGTTTCAGAAATTCCTGTAAACCGTCTTCACCGGCAAAGCTTTTGACACCGGGGATGGTCTTCGGCGTGCGGCTCCAGCCCGCGAGGTCGAATTCGAAGGGCTTCAGTTTTTCCAAAGCATCCCGACCGAGCACGCCCAGGCCCATGATGCCGACGCGCCGCCCGTGGGCGTCTTTTTGCGCCAATCGCTGCCAACCGTTTTCCGCGATCATATCCGCATAGGCGTCGAAACGGCGGTGGTGGTGCAACACCCAATAGGCGACGTATTCGCTCATGCCCTGGGTCAGGCCCCGGTCGACCAGCCGGACAACGGGAACGCCCTTTGGCAAGTCTGCGCCCGCCAGATGATCGACCCCGGCGCCCAGTGAAAAAATTGCCTTCAGGTTTTGAAATTCCTTCAAGGCGCCCTTCCTCGGCTTCCACACCAGGGCGTATTCGATGTCGTTTGCGTCGCCGATGTCTTGGCCGTCCGGCGTCCAGACGCGGAAGTCCAGGTCGGGCAGCTCAGTGGCCATGTTGTGGCGCCAGAGGTCCGCGTCGTCGCCCTGGGAGGAGAAGAGGAGAGCCATGGCGTTTTTGAACCTAGATTTAAGAAAAGTAAGGGAAAGGGGGATAAGGGAATTTCAGGTATTATAGCCTTACACCCCTATTTCGTCATTCCCGCGAAAGCGGGAATCCAATTTTTCTCTTGGTTTTCTGGACTCCCGCCTTCGCGGGAGTGACGCAAGTGGTTACCCTCCTAAACGCTGACCGCCCCGGTGTCGTCGGCCTGCGAGGAAAACAGCAGCGCCATGGTAAAACAATTTTTCTTGCGCTAATTAGAAGGGATATTCAATCTATGAGTTTGAGTTGCTTGTAAATTAATGATGAGATTTAAAATGTTATTTTCTGATTATCAAAAACGCGCCAGAAAAACTGACCAACGAAAAGATATAGAATTCTCAACCCTTGGGCTGGCGTTAGAAGCTGGTAATGTTCTCTATACCGTTCAAACCCATATCAAGATTGCCGATAGCTTTGAAAATTATAAGGACCAGTTAAGCGAAGAGCTTGGTAACTGCCTTTGGTACCTCGCGAGTCTTTCATCAATTTTCAAGATTTCTCTGGCTGATATCTCAAAAAACAGCATTCGTCGCGCTCAATTATTTTGCGAAAATGAAATAGAAAAGAAATTTTCTGGCACCTTAAAAAAAGACCCAGATGAAGTCTCGCATTATTGTAGATGGGTAAAACAAACCGACATTAAAAAGGAAACCATAATTTCAGTTCTAGGGTTTCTTGGAGAAGCCGGAAGTATTTCTTCTATAACAAAAAAAATACATCAAGAAAATTGCCAATCCTCAAAATATAAAAAAGATATGAATAATGAAATCGCTGATTGCCTTTGGTACATAACCAGCATTGCCATAATTTCCGGCTTAAGTCTGCAAAAAATTTTAGAGGAAAACTTAGAAAGGAACATTAATCGATGGATGAGGCTGGGCCCGTCGGTCAGTGACCATAAATTTGATGACGATGAAAGATTTCCTCGAAAATTTGAGGTTATATTTAAAGAGAAGAAAATTAAGGAAAAGGGCATTCAAACCCTTATGCAAATTGAGGGAGTTAATGTTGGAGATCGATTAACCGATAACGCTTATAAAGATGATGGATACCGTTATCACGATGTTTTCCATTTAGCGTATGCTGCGGTCTTAGGCTGGTCGCCGGTTTTAAGATCTCTGATAAAAAGGAAACGTAAAAGTGATCCAGAAACCGATGAGGTCGAAGACGGGGCAAGGGCCATAATTATTGAAGAGGCAATTTCAATATTAATTTATAACAGGGCACAGCATTTGAAGTTTTTAAGAAATACAGAATCTATTGATGGAACACTACTTCGCGCAATCAAAGAAATGTCTCAAGATATTGAGGTTAAAATTTGTAAAAACAAAGCATGGGAACAGGCAATATTAATGGGTTATGAGGTATTTAGATCGTTGCGGGAAAACCGAGGTGGTGTTGTTGAGGTTAATCTGGATGAAAGAAACATAAAATACCTCAAGAACCTCAAGGGAATTTGAAGGAAAGGATAATTTTTTGCATCAAGTTTCTGGGGGCGACGCTCTTTCGGCCTGGCAAGAGGCAGCAAATTATCTTCTGTCAATTACCGGTAAAAAAACCACAAATTTATTTGTTAGAATTGATGATGCGGGGGTTATTAAACCCTCTTGGCTGATTGATCATAATCCCGCCTCTGTGGTGGCTAGCGCGGATGGAATTAAAAATGTTTCAAATTGGATTTTCCCCGAACGAACATGGAGCCTGATCAACAGCCAGGGCGGCGGTCGAGACGACTTATATGCTCGTTATCCTCTCATTTTTGAGCGCGCAAAAAGGATAGGGCCCAATGCAGCCCGTAACCGTGGAGCATGGGGAAGTTATTTTCAAAGATTGATCGATTTTGGCCCCGATCACGTCAATCAACTTGAAAATGCGATACGTTGCCTTGGAGGTTGGGGGGGAGGGCATAAAGGGGCAATCACTTTTCATTTATCTTCCCCTGCCCTGGATAATTTTCGGAAGATCGGAGGCCCTTGCTGGCATTTTGGAGAACTAAGCTGCCGGGCAGGAGGTTACGTAGACTTTACTGTCGCTTACCGCAGCCATGATTATTTTGGCCGAGCTTTAGGAAATTACATAGGCCTTTGCCGGTTGCTAAAGTTTATTTGTGATCAGACTGGAAAATTGCCCGGCCAATTAATTTGCCATTCTGTGTATGCATGGTATGACGTGAGCAACGAAAATCTCAGGCGTTTGATACGGCCATAATCAATGAAAAAGATTCAAACAGAGCTTTTTGCCAATCCCTCCGAAAATCAATTTGATAAACTCTGTGTTGTAGTAAAGGCCTGTCAATCATGCACAAGGATGGCGAATAGCGCCAGAATCCTTGGCAGGTCTGCGGGGCCTTTGGACGCAAAAATCATGTTTATTGGCGAAGCTCCGGGTCGAAGGGGGGCCGACGGAAGCGGTATTCCATTTCACGGAGATCGAGCGGGACATAATTTTGAAACCCTAATTGCCCAGGTGGGGCTCGATCGAAACAATATATTCGTTACGAATGCAGTCCTTTGCAATCCCAAGGACGATAAAGGAAACAACGCCCCCCCCAACAAGACTGAGATCAAAAATTGCTCGGATTATCTTCGTCAGCAAATCGAGCTTCTAGATCCAAAAATTGTTGTGACCTTGGGGGGGACTGCCCTTAACGCCACAGCCTTTATCGAGCCTCATCACTTGTCCCTTCGAGAAAGTGTGCGTAGCGAACACAAATGGTTTAATCGCCTGCTTATCCCTGCATATCATCCCGGTCAGAGGGCAATGATTCACAGAAGTTTTCCAAATCAATTGTCGGACTATCAATTTATTTTAGAACAATTGAAGCGATTGGGTAAAAAGGCACGGACGGTTAATGGATCTGTACGTGCAGATGCCTTGGTGGTTGTTCGGGAGATCACCCGGTTAAAACCAAAGCTTTCATACTTCTCTCTGCACAAACTTTTTTATCTCGTTGAATACAAAGCCGTTCAGGAGTTAGGCCACCGTTTAACCCAGGCTTTTATCGTGAGGCAAAAGGATGGACCTTATTGTACAGACCTCCATCTAACCAAACTCAAAAACTCTTTTTCAAATCTAAAAATAATCGAGCCGAAGGGAGATATTATTTTCAATCATCAATCGGCCGGTCTTTTTGATGAAAATGACAATGACCTCGATAAAGTGGCCATGAATATCATCAACGAAGTTATGGAAGAATATGGAGAAGATGACGACTTTCGTTTGAAGTCACGAGTCTACACAACAGGCCCCTTGCGTTGGATGTTGAAGGCGGAAAAAAAGGGCCTGAATCTTTTCAATGCGCCGATAGATTTTTCTAAAAAAAGTAATTCACCAGTCAACTAAACACTCACCGCCCCGGTGTCGTCGGCCTTCATCTCGAAGGCGGCGGCCATCAGCGCCTTGGTGTAGGGGTCTTGGGGGTTGTCGAGGATGGTGTCGGCCGGACCCTGTTCGATGACCCGGCCGCGGCGCATGACCAGGATGTCGTGGGCCATGGCGCGGACGACTTTTAAATCATGCGAAATAAACAGGTAAGCCAGATCGTGATTTTTCTGGAGGTCGCGCAGCAGGTCGACGATCTGCGCCTGCACCGACATGTCGAGGGCGCTGGTCGGCTCGTCCAAGACGATGAATTTCGGCTTGAGGACGAGGGCGCGGGCGATGGCGATGCGCTGGCGCTGGCCGCCGGAAAATTCGTGCGGATAGCGGTTGAGCATCTCGGGCAAGAGTCCGACTTCGTCGAGCACGTCTTTGACCAGCTTGAGCCTTCCGTTGAAATCGCCGCCGATGCCGTGGACCAGCAATCCTTCCTCGATAATCTGGCGGATCGACAGGCGCGGGCTCAAACTGCCATACGGGTCCTGGAAAACGATCTGCATCTGGCGGCGCAGCGGGCGCAGGGTGCGCTTGTCCATGCCCTGGATGGAACGGCCTTCGAAGGCGACCTCGCCGGTGCTTTTCTCGAGCCGCAACAGCGCCCGCCCGAGCGTGCTTTTGCCGGACCCGGATTCGCCGACGACGCCAAGTGTGTGGCCCTGGCGGACCGTCAGGGTAATGCCGTCCACCGCCTTCACATGATCGACGGTGCGCCGGATGATGCCTTTCTTGATCGGGAACCAGACGCGCACATTGTCTGCTTCCATGACGTCGGCGCCGCCGTCGGGCGCCGGTTCCGGTCGCCCTTTGGGTTCGGCGGCCAGCAGGTGCTTGGTGTAATCATGGGTGGGGTTTTCGAACACCTGTTTCATGTCGCCCTGTTCGACGATTTCGCCGTCGTTCATGACAGACACCGTATCGGCCATGCGCCGGACGATGCCCAGATCATGGGTGATCAGGATCATGGCCATGCCCAGCTTGGCCTGCAGC
>JABMOY010000022.1 GCA_013203955.1 Rhodospirillales bacterium
AAGGTTGCCGGCGACAAGACCAACTGGAAAACCGACCTTTCGGGCGGTATCCAGCGTGTCGCCATCAAGCATGGCTGCGCGCCCTTCGGCAATGCCAAGGCGCGGACCATGGTCTGGACGTTCCCGGATCCGATCCCGTTGCATCGCGAACCGTTGTACACGAACAGGCGTGACCTTCTGCCCAAGTACAAGACCTACAAGGACAAGCAGGCCTATCGCCTGCCGACCAAGTACGAGTCGATCCAGAATGTGGATCACTCGAAGAAGTTCCCGACGATCCTTACCTCGGGACGGCTGGTTGAGTACGAAGGCGGCGGTGCCGAAAGCCGCGCCAACAAGTGGCTTGCGGAGTTGCAGCAAGACATGTTCTGCGAGGTCAATCCCGTCGATGCCAATAACGTCGGCATCAGGGATGGCCAAGACATGTGGGTCTATTCACCGGAAGGCGGCAAGGTACTGGTCAAGGCACTGGTAACCGAGCGCGTCGCACCGGGTGTGGCTTTCATGCCTTTCCACTTCGGTGGCCATTGGCAGGGCAAGAGCCTGAGAGACAAGTATCCGGCAGGGACCGATCCATACGTGTTGGGTGAAGCATCCAACATGTGCGGCACCTACGGGTACGACTCAGTCACTCAGATGCAAGAAACCAAAGCGACGCTTTGTCGCATCGAAGCAGCGTAAGGCTGAGGAGGTAAAAAATGGCACGAATGAAGTTCCTTTGTGACGCCGAACGCTGCATCGAATGCAACGCCTGCGTCACAGCGTGCAAGAACGAGCACGAGGTGCCCTGGGGCATCAACCGGCGCCGGGTTGTCACCATCAATGACGGCAAACCCGGCGAGCGGTCCATTTCGGTAGCCTGCATGCATTGCTCAGATGCGCCATGCATTGCGGTCTGCCCGGTGGACACGATCTACCAGACCGAACAAGGCGTGGTCCTGCATTCCAAGGACCTCTGCATCGGTTGTGGTTACTGCTTCTTCGCGTGTCCCTTCGGGGCGCCGCAGTATCCACAAGCCGGTAATTTCGGATCTCGCGGAAAGATGGATAAGTGCACTTTCTGTGCTGGTGGTCCGGAAGAAGACAATTCGGCTGCGGAGTTCCAGAAGTACGGACGCAATCGTCTCGCGGAGGGCAAGTTGCCGATTTGCGCAGAGATGTGCTCGACCAAGGCACTCTTGGGCGGTGATGGCGACGCGATCTCGAACATCTATCGCGAGCGTGTTGTTGCCCGTGGCTTCGGCTCCGGTGCTTGGGGTTGGGGTACTGCTTATCAATTGAAGGCAGGGTCCTAAACTCGGGCAGGTAATCTGAGGGTTGGCGGCGTCGTTGTCCTAACGGCGCCGCCTCCCCTCGTTTACCCTCTAGCGGGAGAATATTTATGACCAGCGCAAGAATTTTCACGGTCTTTGGGGCGGTGACGGTTTCGGCTTTTCTGCTGGCGGCATGCCGGGCGGAAGAACAAGGCCGGATCACCAACTACCAGCCGGGCGTTTATCTCGGCAAAAAAGATACCGAGCTTTCCAGCGCCCAGGTGCGAAGCTTAAGTCTGCGCAGCGCTATGCAGGGCAATCCGATCTACAGGCCCAGCGGCGGCGGTGTGTCAAGGAAACCCGATGTCCGCCAGCCACAAGCCGACCGTACGCGAAGACAAGGAAATCCCTAATCAGGCCGGGGGCGGCTTTGGGGCTTTTATCATTTGAACAATCGACACAGGGAATAGTTTTATGACTTGGTCAAATCTCCGACACATCCTGGGTGTTATGACGTTGGCTCTTGGCGTCGCCTATGGGGCGGCGGCGGGGCTTATGGGCTCGCCCATTTTAGACGCACCCGCGCACGCGCAAACCGGCGGCAAGGTTCCCGGCAACTGGTCGGGCAACGTCAGCGATGCCGAACTTTGGCGGGCCATCCGCAAGGGCGTCAAAGGTAAGTCCGACATGCAGGACCCCATGGCGGCCGTATTGGTGCAATCCGACGGCGACAGCTGGCGGGCCTTCAAGAACGGCCCGTTGTCGCAATTCGGTGGCTGGCTGATGCTGGTGATGGTCGTGGCGTTGGTGGCGTTCCGCCTGATCCGGGGTCAGGTCAAAATTGAAGCCGGGCCTTCGGGCCAGACGATCGAGCGTTTCAACGCCTTGGAACGAGCCACCCATTGGCTGACGGCGTCGAGCTTCGTCGTGCTGGCGCTATCGGGCCTCAACGTTATGTACGGCCGTTACGTGCTGTTGCCGATCCTGGGCCCCGAAGCCTTCGCCGGGCTGACCTATTACGGCAAGCTTGCCCACAACTATTTGGGCTTCGCCTTCATGGTCGGCATTGTCCTGATGTTCGTCCTGTGGGTCCGGGAAAATATCCTCGACGGCACCGACCTGAACTGGATCGCTCATGGCGGCGGCTTGTTCACCAAGGGCAAACACCCGGCGTGCAAGAAATTTAACTTCGGCCAGAAATGCATTTTCTGGATGGTTGTCCTGGGCGGCTTGACGGTGTCGGTCTCGGGGCTGGCGCTGTTGTTCCCGTACGAGATAACGCCGTGGGCGAAAACTTTTAGCGTCCTTAATATTTTCGGGCTTGGCCTGCCGACGGATTTGACGGCCTTGCAGGAAACCCAAGTTTCGGTGCTGTGGCACTCGGTCGTGGCGGTGGTCATGATCGCCGTCATCATCGCCCATATCTACATCGGCACGCCGGTCGGCATGGAAGGCGCCATCGGCGCCGTCGGGTCCGGCCAAGTCGATATCAATTGGGCCAAGGAACACCACAGCCTGTGGGTTGCCGAAGTAGAAGGTGGGGGAGGGGGAGAGCAGCCGGCGGAATAAAACACCGGCTTAAATAGGCTCACCCGACAAAAAGGGCGGTCTCCTGAAAAGGAGGCCGCCTTTTCTTTTTTGTGTCCCTGTCCGGGCTAGCGCCCGTCTGACGCTAAAGCCGGGTGTTCGACGTGGAGAATTTCTGTCCGGTCGTCGTGTCGTAGCCGGATAAAACGGCGCCGGCGATGACGGCGATAATGACGGCAGCGACGCTGCCGATCCAAAACGTTTTCATGGCTGTCCCCTCCCAAATAAACGGCTCCGATGGAACCTGTCTGAGACTATTTTAAAGCAACTAAAAACAGATGCAACAAATGACATCGTCCATGACATCGGATGGGGAGACCGTTATGCTGGATGAATGTCCGATCAACCCGAAAACGGCGCCAAACCCCCGGAAATTGATCCCGATCAGGGGCATCAGGTCTTTATCGACCTGTTGGAAGAATCGGGGTTTTTCAAGCAGATCCACAATTTGGAAGAAAATCTTAAGGTCATCGCCGAAGAGCTAAAGTCATTCGGCGAAAACGCCCGCGACAGGATGGCGGAGACCGAAAATCTGGCGGCCCACGTGCTGGCCCTTGAATCGATCCTGAGCGTCATGTTGAAAACCTATCCCATCTCCGCCGACGACCTGAAGGCGGAAATCAAGGACCGAACGGCGGCGCTCACCGGCCAGGAAGACGGCAGCCCGACGGTCCAGGCTTTGGCGCTGGATCTGCTGGATAAAACTAAAAAGTAGAATTTTACTCGGCTGCCTGGGCCGCATCGGCGCCGACTGAAACCTTGACCGCGCAGAACTTGAATTCCGGGATTTTGCCGTAAGGGTCAAGCTGCGGATTGGTCAACAGGTTGGCCGCCGCTTCATTGAAACAGAACGGGATAAAGACCATGCCTTCGGGTACGTCGCGGTCGGCGCGCGTCGCGATGTCGATGGCGCCGCGACGGGATTCGACCTTCACCATATCGCCGGGCTGGATGCCCAATGCCGCCATTTGTTTGGGATGGATGGAAACCACGGCAATGGGTTCAAGCGTGTTCAGCGTGGCCGAGCGGCGGGTCATGGCGCCGGTGTGCCAGTGTTCCAACATGCGGCCCGTCGTCAGTACCAGCGGATAGTCGTCGTCGGGCAATTCGTCGGGCGGCGTGACGGCGGCGGGCACCAACTTGGCACGACCGCTGTCCGTCGGGAATCCGTCGCCGAAAATGACATCATGGCCGGGCACGTCGTCGCTGTCGCAAGGATAGGTGACGCTGCCTTCGCGCTCCAACCTGTCCCAGGGGATGCCGTTCAGCGACTTCATGGTTTCGCGCATTTCCCCATACACGTCCTCGGGCCCGGTATAGGACCAATCGAGCCCGATGCGGTTGGCGATTTCTTGAATGATCCACCAGTCCTGACGGGTGTCGCCGGGTAGGTCCAAGACCGGGCGCGCCATTTGCACTTGGCGATTGGTGTTGGTGAAGGTACCGCCTTTTTCCGGGAACGCCGACGCCGGCAGGACGACATCGGCGAAAGCCGCGGTCTCGGTTAAAAACAGGTCTTGGACGACCAGATGTTCCAGCTTTGCCAGGCCGGCCCGGACATGGCCGACGTCGGGGTCGGACATCGCCGGGTTTTCGCCCATGATGTACATGCCCTTGATGACGCCTGCGTGCACTTGGCCCATGATTTCGACCACGGTCAGGCCCTTTTTTTGGTCCAACTCGCGGTTCCACAACTCCTCATAAACATCCCGGATGTCGTCGTTTTCGACCGATTTATAATCCGGATAGACCCACGGGATCAGCCCCGCGTCCGACGCGCCCTGAACGTTGTTTTGACCGCGCAGCGGATGCAACCCGGTGCCCGGACGCCCGACGTGGCCGGTTATCATCGACAGCGCGATCAGGCAGCGCGCGTTGTCGGTGCCGTGGACGTGTTGAGAAATGCCCATGCCCCAGAAAATGATCGAACGGTCGGCGGTGGCGTATTCGCGGGCGACGGTACGGATGAGCTCAGCGTCGATGCCGCAAACGTCGGCCATTTTCTCCGGCGGGAAGTTCTTGATCGACTCCTTCAGCGCATCGAAGCCTTCGGTGTAACCTTGAATGTATTGATCATCCGTCAGGCCTTCTTCGATGATGGTGTGGATCATGGCGTTCAAAAGCGCAACATCGGTGCCGGGGGTGAACTGTAGATGATGGGTGGCGTGGCGGCTTAAATCCTGGCGCCGGGGGTCCATGATGATCAGGCGCTTGCCCTGCTTGGCGGCGTTCTTCAGGAAGGTGGCCGCGACGGGATGGTTCTGCGTTGGCCGGGCTCCGATGACGATAATGACGTCGGCGTCCGTCGCCGCCATGAACGGCGCCGTCACCGCGCCGGAGTTGATGCCTTCCATCAGGGCAGCCACGGAACTGGCGTGGCACAGCCGCGTGCAATGATCGACGTTGTTGGTGCCGAAGCCCTGGCGCACCAGCTTCTGCACCATATAGGCCTCTTCGTTGGAACCCTTGGCCGACCCGAACCCGGCAAGCCCCTTGCCGCCGTCGCGTTCGATGATGGTTTTTATACCGGTCGCCGCCTTATCCAGCGCCTCTTCCCAGGTGACTTCGCGGAAATGGCTGAGGGGATTGGCGGGATCGACCTTTTCGTCAGCGCTTTTGCCGACACCGTCCTTGCGGATCAGGGGTTTTGTCAAACGGTGGGGATGGGTGACGTAATCGAACCCGAAGCGGCCTTTGACGCAAAGGCGGTTCTGGTTGGCCGGTCCTTCGCGGCCTTCGACGTATAAAATTTCGCCGTCTTTGACATGGAAGGTGACTTGGCAGCCGACCCCGCAATAAGGGCACAGGCTGTCCACCTGTTTGTCGGCATCGCCTTTATAGACGCCCTTGGCGTCAAGCATGGTGGCCGGCATCAAGGCACCGGTCGGGCAGGCTTGCACGCATTCGCCACAGGCGACACAGGTGCTGGCCCCCATGGGGTCGCCCATGTCGAAGACGATTTCCGAGCCGATGCCGCGCCCGGCCATGCCGATGACGTCATTGACCTGTACCTCGCGGCACGCTCGGACGCACAAATTGCAATGGATGCAGGCATCCAGGTTGACCGCCATCGCCGGGTGGCTGACGTCGGGAGCGGGCGCTTGGCGGACAGGGAAGCGGCTTGCCTGGACCCCCATCTTGTCGGCCCAGGTCCAAAAGCGTGAATCAGGTTCGTGGGCGTCGGCCTTTGCCGGCTGGTCGGCCAACAGCATTTCGAAGACCATGCCCCGGGCAGATTTCGCTCGTTCCGACACGGTGTTGACCACCATGCCGTCGGTCGGTTTGCGGATGCAGCTTGCGGCCAGCACCCGTTCGCCCTCGATCTCGACCATGCAAGCGCGGCAGTTGCCGTCGGCCCGATAGCCGGGCTTCGGCGAATAACACAAATGCGGAATTTCGGTGCCTTGGCCCTTGGCGACCTGCCAGATGGTTTCGTCAGGGGCGGCTTCGACTTCCTTGCCGTTGAGCGTAAAGATTATTTTTTCAGCCATTTTCCGTTCCCCAAAACCTGCTTATTTACAGATAAGATCGCCCTTGAAGTGTGCCAACACCATTTTCAAGGGATTGAACGCCGCCTGTCCCAGTCCGCAGATGGAGGCATCGGTCATGGCCTGGCCCAATTCGCGGAGAAGTGCTTCATCCCATTCCTTATTCGCCATCAATTTCGCCGCTTTTTCGGTGCCGACCCGGCATGGCGTGCATTGACCGCAGCTTTCGTCCTCGAAAAACCGCATCAGGTTAAGCGCCGCGTCGCGGGCGCTGTCTTTGTCCGACAGCACCACGACCGCCGCTGAGCCGATAAAACACCCGTGTTCTTCTAGGGTTCCGAAATCCAATGGAATATCGCCCATACTGGCCGGCAGGATGCCGCCGGACGCGCCGCCCGGAAGGTAGCCCTTGAAGTCGTGGCCGTCGGCCATACCGCCGCAAAATTCATCGATCAATTCCCGGACCGTGATGCCGGCGGGGGCCAGTTTGACCCCCGGTTTCTTAACGCGTCCGGAAACTGAGAAACTGCGCAGGCCCGCCCGCCCGTTCCGTCCTTCGGATGAAAACCATTCGGGACCTTTCTCCACAATGTCGCGGATCCAATAAAGGGTCTCGACGTTTTGCACCAGGGTCGGGCGGCCGAAAACCCCGACTTCGGCGACATAGGGGGGGCGGTGACGGGGCAAGCCACGCTTGCCTTCGATGCTTTCGATCATCGCCGATTCTTCGCCGCAGATATAAGCCCCGGCGCCGCGTCGCAGGTGAATTTTGGTGACTTTGTTAAGCCCCGCCGCTTTGATCTTGGCGATTTCGGCTGATAAGACCTCGCGCAGGCCCGGATATTCGTCGCGGAGATAGATATAAACGTCGGTGGCTTCGACCACCCGGGCGGCGATCAGCATGCCTTCTAGGAATCGGTGCGGGTCGGCTTCCAGGTAGACCCGGTCCTTGAAGGTGCCGGGTTCGCCTTCGTCGGCGTTGACCGCCATCAGCCGGGGACCGGGATAGCCGCGGACGATTTTCCATTTTTGACCGGTCGGGAAGCCGGCGCCGCCGAGCCCGCGAAGCCCCGATTGGCTCATGATATCGACCAAGTCTTCGACGTCGCGTTTGGCCTCCAGACACTCCTTCAGCAACCTGTACCCGCCGTCGGCGACATAAGCGTCGAAATCCTTGTATTCAGGAATGACGGGGTGGGTGTGGCCGCCGTCTGCCGCCTTGGCAACCGTTTCAACGGTCGCATTCGTGACATGGCGATGGCCGACCTCGGCGACCGGCGCCGATTCGCACCGTCCCATGCAGGGCGCGCGCATGATGCGGACTTTGCCTTTGTATTTCTTCTCAAGCTCAGCCAGCAGATCTTGGGCGCCCATCATTTCGCAGGTCAGGCTATCGCAAACGCGGACGGTCAATTCCGGCGGCGGTGTGTCGTCTTCGAGCACCACGTCGAAATGGGCGTAGAAGGTGGCGACTTCGTAGACCTCGCTCATTGCCAGCTTCATTTCCTCGGCCAGCGCCGCCAGATGACGGGCAGAAAGATGGCCGTATTGGTCTTGGATCAGGTGCAAGTGCTCGATCAGCAGATCGCGGCGGCGCGGCCTGTCGCCCAAAAGCTTTGCAATGTCGAGCAAGGCTTCCGCATCGACTTGGCGGCCTTTGGGATAAAACGGCGATGGTCCCCCCGAACCTTTTCCGCTTCCCCGAATATTACTGTCTTTGTCAGACATTCGGTTTTCGACTCCTGGCCGCGTGTGACCGGATTTTTTGGATGTCCTGGCGCCAATATAGAAAATAAGGCCAGAAAATAACGGATTTTCCTCCACTTTTGCGGCCCGTCAGGTGATTTTTATAGCACCCCGGAAAGGTCACCGAAAGCAAGGATTAGAGGGCCTTCGATAGATTCCTTCTATTAAGAATCCGGGTCCAAATGTGTGTGCTAGGATGATATGGCGCTATTCGGTTATCTTAAAGAAACTAAGGTCGCCAAAGCTTTTAGGGGGACGGAAATGCCGGACGATTTGAAGGTTGCGCAGCTTCTAAGCTCGAGAATTTGCCATGATCTGGTCGGCCCCGCCGGGGCCGTCAATGCCGGGCTGGAATTGCTGGAAGACGGTTTAAGCGACGCCAATGCCCCGATCGATCTTCCGGCGCTCGACCTGATTAAGAAAAGCGCCGGCGAATCCACCCGCCGCCTAGCCTTTTTCCGCATTGCCTTCGGTTTCGGGGCCGGTGCCAAGGGGGAAGCCACGTTCGATCAGGCCCGTGAATTAGCCGCCGGGTTTCTGGCCGGCGGCAAGGTCGTCCTCGATTGGCCCGAGGCCCTGGAAAGTCAGCCTCCGGGCGGTGTTCCGGCCTCGATGGTCAAGGTGCTGCTCAATATGGTATTGATTGCCACAGAAGCGCTTCCCCGCGGCGGAACGGTCGGCCTGAATTTTGCGGCTCTCGACGATGGCTTGGGCATGGCCGTCCTGGCTCGTGGCGAGGGCGCGGCCTTAAAAGACGATATTTGCGGCTCTTTGGCCGAAAACGCTGCTGCCGACGGGCTTACGGCCCGTAATGTTCATGGATATTTGGCTCAAACCCTGGCCCGGGGCTCAGGCGCCCTGATCGAGCATTCTCAAGGCTCAGACGGCGAAATCCAGCTTGCCGTGATGTTTCCAAACGCTACGGATTGTTAACGAACGACCAACATTCGAAACATTTCGACACATTCACGAAACCGATAAATCTTTAGAGTGCGTAGGTGGAATAAATAAATTCGCCTATCAACAGCGCTCTTTGGAGTATCGACATGGACGATCTATTAAATGAATTTTTGACCGAAACTTCGGAAGCCCTCGCCGTTTTGGACGTCGAGCTGGTCAAGTTCGAACAGGACCCGACCGATTCTGGAATTCTCGGCAACATTTTCCGGCTTGTGCACACCATCAAGGGGACCTGCGGGTTCCTAGGCCTGCCTCGGCTGGAATCGGTCGCTCATGCCGGCGAAAACGTACTTGGTAAATTTCGCGACGGCGTTGTTGATGTCACCCCGGCAGCGGTGACCCTGATTCTGAAATGTCTGGACGCCATCCGCGAACTTTTGGGTGAACTGGAAGAAAATGGCGAGGAGCCGGAAGGCGAAGACAGCGCCCTGATTGCCGAACTTAACGCCATGGCCAACGGTGGCGCCCCGGCAGCAGCCCCCGCCCCCGTCGAAGCCGCGCCGGTCGAAGCGGAAGCCGACGGAGACGCGAATCTTCCGACGGAAGACGAAATCAGGCTGGTTCAGGAAACCTTTAAGAAGGCCGAGCCCAATTCAGCCGGCATCGCCGAAATGTTCTACAACCGGCTTTTCGAAATCAACCCGGACCTGAAGGATCTTTTCAAAGGCGATATGCAGGTCCAGGGCGAACACCTGATGGGAATGATTAAGACCGCCGTCGAAGGGTTGAACGATCTTGATTCCATCGTCCCCGCCGTCCAGGAACTTGGCCGCAAGCACGTCGATTACGGAGTCAAAGACGAAGATTATGACGCCGTCGCAGAAGCGTTGCTATGGACTTTGGAAAAAGGGTTTGGCGATGATTTCACCGCCGAGGTCAAGGCCGCGTGGACGACCGTCTATACGCTGCTGGCGTCCGTCATGATTGGCGCCGCCAACGAAGGCGCCAATGAAGGCGATGGCGCCGGTGCCGCATCGCCGCCAACCAATGATTTTGGCGCCCCGGTAGCCCAAGACCTTTTGGATGAGGTCATGGCGGCCGAAGCCCAAGGCATAAAAGGAGCGAGCCAGGCACAATTGGATGCCGAAATGGCTGCTGAAATGGAAGCCGAAAAAGCCGGTGGCAAAGCCGCGCCAGCGGAAGAAGCAAAGGTCCCCGCCAAGGCGGAAGAAAAGGCCCCGGCGAAGAAAGAAGAAGTCAAGGAGCGCAAGGAATCGGCGGTCGCCCAATCTTCCATCCGGGTTAATGTCGATGTCTTGGAAGATTTGATGACACAGGTCAGCGAATTGGTGCTGACCCGCAACCAGCTTATGCAGCTTGTCCGGGGACGCGATAAGGACGACGAGTTGACGTCGCCTCTGCAACGGCTAAGCCACATCACATCGGACCTGCAGGAAGGGGTCATGAAGACCCGTATGCAGCCCATCGGCAATGCCTGGGCCAAGCTGCCGCGTATTGTCCGCGATCTTTCCTTGGAACAAGGCAAGCAGATCGACTTGGTAATGCTGGGCGCGGAAACCGAACTCGACCGTCAGGTTTTGGAATTGATCAAGGATCCGCTAACCCACATGGTCCGCAATTCCGCCGACCACGGCCTTGAAATGCCGAACGAACGCAAGGAAGCCGGAAAATCGGAAAAAGGCAATATTACGCTCAACGCTTTTCATGAAGGTGGCCACATCATCATCCAGATTACCGACGACGGCAAAGGTCTGAACATGGACCGTATTCGTCAGAAATGCCTCGAGAACGGGGTCGCCACCGACGCCGAACTCGAAAGCATGACCGAGCAGCAGATCCAGCAGTTCATTTTCGCCGCCGGGTTCTCGACAGCAGAGAAAGTGACAAGCATCTCCGGACGCGGCGTCGGCATGGACGTGGTCCGCACCAATATTGAAAAAATCGGCGGCACCATCGAATTGAAATCGGTGACCGGAAAAGGATCGACCTTTACCATCAAGATTCCGCTGACGTTAGCTATCGTATCGGCGCTGATCATCGAATGCGCCAAGGAACGCTTCGCCATCCCGCAGATCAGCGTGTTGGAATTGGTGCGTGCATCGGCAAAATCCGACAACGCCGTCGAAATGATCAACCAATCGCCCGTGCTCAGGCTGCGGAACCGGTTACTGCCGTTGGTGTCTCTGGAAAACCTTCTTGAATTCAATACCGAAAAAGACTCAGAGCAGACCCTGGCGGATAGGGTAAGGGCCGAAAAGGCCGTCGCCGAAAAGGCCGAGGCTGCCAAGGCTTCTGCCGAAAAGGCGCGCGAAATTAAAAACGCGACCGATAAGTTGGACGCCGAAAAGGCCGCCCAGGGCAGGGTCAACGCCGAAAAGGTTCAAAGTGAAAAAGCCGAGGCCGTTGAGGTCGCCACTGCCAAGGCAACCGCCAAGAATGCCACGGCCGAAGATAAAGCGGCAGTAAGAAAAGCCGCCACCGAAAAGGCCGAGGCCGATAAAGCCCTTGCCGAAATGGTCAAGGTCGAAAAAGCGGTGGTCACCCGGATTGCCGCCGACATGGCAGAGATCGACAAGAAGGCCTCCGAAGAAATGAAAGCGGCACTCAGCGAAGTGGAAAATGATGAAATGTTCATCGTCGTTACCCAGGTCGGCACCAATACCTTCGGCATCATTGTCGACCAGGTTTTCGATACCGAAGAAATTGTCGTCAAGCCGGTTTCTCCGATCCTGCGCGATCTTGCATTCTATTCAGGCAACACCATCTTAGGCGACGGCAGCGTCATCATGATCCTCGACCCCAACGGCATCGCGACCGCGACCGGCCAGAAGGGTGCGGAGGAAGTCGTCGAAGAAGCCGCCGCACAAACGGCCGGTCAAGAAGGGGAAGTCACGTCCCTGTTGATCTTCAGGGCCGGCAGCAAAGATCTCAAGGCGGTGCCTTTGGCCCTTATCGCCCGGTTGGAAGAAATCGACATGGCGACAGCCGAAACGTCCCATGGGCAGTATATGGTTCAATACCGCGGCCACCTGATGCCTTTGATCCCGTGCGACTCCAACCATGAGTTCAAGACCGAAGGCCGCCAACCGGTTCTGGTGTTCTCCGACACCGGTAGGTCCTTAGGCCTGGTGGTCGACGAAATTGTCGATATCGTCGAAGACCGGCTCAAGATTGAATTGGCTTCGGACGCCCCGGACATTATCGGTAGCGCCGTCGTCGACGGCAAGGCGACCGACTTGGTCGATGCCGGTTATTTCCTGACACAAGGTTTCCCCGACTGGTTTGGATCTGCTTCGAATGACGCCTTCAGGAGTGCCGCCGGTACCCGCCGGGCGCTTCTGGTCGATGACAGCCCGTTTTTCCGTAATCTCTTATCACCGCTTCTGTCGGTTGCCGGGTGGGAAGTCACCACTGCCGAGACCGCCACCCAGGCCTTGCAGATGCGCGAGCAGGGGACGGCCTTTGATGTCATCATCAGCGACATCGAAATGCCGGAAATGAATGGCTTTGAATTTGCCCAAGACGTTCGGAGCGATCCTCGGTGGAAGAATGTTCCCATGGTCGCCCTTTCCGGCCACTCTTCCGAGGATGATTTCCAGAAGGGCCGCGACGCCGGGTTCAACGATTATATCGCCAAGTTTGACCGCGAGGCCTTGGTAGGCGGTTTGGCGCAGACGGTTGCCGTTGCAATGAAAGAAAAAGACCAACATGTCCTGGAGGCGGCTGAATAATCTAATCGTTATCCCAGGGTTGGGTTAGTGTTCCAAACGATAATGGCGTCACGAAAGCTGCCATGAAGTCCCGGGTATCAGTATAGCGTTGACGCCTGGGGCTCAGGCCAATACATATCAATGTATGCAGTCTGAATAAATAGAGGTTTAGTTGAATTCGCCTTGGCTGCGGTCAGTTTTGAAACTGAAACCAGGGCTCTTTGGAAAAAGTATCATTTGTCATGAAAACCTGTCTCGTCGTCGATGATTCGAAGGTCATCCGCATGGTGGCCAAAAAAATTCTCCAGGACCTTGGGTTTGAAGTCCAAGAAGCCGCTGATGGAAGCGAAGCCCTGGAAATCTGTAAGCAGAAATTTCCCGAAGGCGTGCTGCTGGACTGGAACATGCCGGTGATGGATGGTCTCGAATATCTGCGCGCCCTCAGGGCCTTGCCCGGCGGGGATGCACCGATCGTCGTTTTTTGCACGACCGAAAATGACATGAATCACATCCAAAAAGCGATCGAAGCGGGGGCCAACGAGTACATCATGAAGCCCTTCGATAGTGAAATAATCCAAACCAAATTCGCCCAAGTGGGCCTTTTGTAGGCGTCGGCGGAGATAGTCCGTTGACGACTGATTTAAAAGCACAAAATCAAATAGCCGGGCAATCTAAAGATAAGGATTGCATCCGCGTGATGCTGGTTGACGATTCCGCCATTATTCGCGGTCTGATCACGAAGATGATTTCGCCTGATCCGGGCATCGAAGTCGTTGCTTCGGTCGGCGACGGTGCGCAAGCCGTTAAAAGGCTGGCCAGGAGCAAGATCGACGTCATCGTGCTGGACATCGAAATGCCAGTCATGGATGGCCTGACGGCGCTGCCCAAGCTTATCGAGTTGGATCCCAACGTCAAAATCATCATGGCATCCACGCTGACCGAACGTAACGCCAGTGTCAGCCTCAAGGCACTGAATGCAGGCGCCGCTGATTACGTTCCGAAGCCGACATCGACGGGCAAAATCGCCGCCGCTGATGATTTCCGGCGCGAGTTGGTGGAAAAAATCAAGACCCTCGGCATAGCCGCCCGCCGCGATGCCGGTCGCCCGGTGCCGTCGGCCACGGCAAAACAAGGCGACAAAACCGCGACGGCGCCATCGTCTCTTTATTCCGGGCCGGTAATCTTGCGCAAGGCAACCAATGTCCTGCCGCCGAAGATTTTGGCCATCGGTAGTTCCACGGGCGGCCCACAAGCCCTGCTCGCCTTGTTTGCCAAGCTGAAACCCATCCTCGGCATTCCGGTGGTTATTACCCAGCATATGCCGCCGACCTTCACCCGGATTTTGGCGGAGCACATCACCAAAGCGTCCGAATGGACCTGCACCGAAGCCCAGGAAGGCGATGTCCTTGAACCCAACCACGCTTATATGGCGCCGGGGGATTTCCATATGGAAATTCAGGGCACGCCCCAAGAGGCCAAAATTCACGTGCATCAAGATCCGCCTGAAAATTTTTGCCGGCCCGCCGTCGATCCGATGTTTAGAAGCGTTACCAAGGTTTATGGCGGCAATGTCTTGGGCATCATTTTGACCGGCATGGGCCAGGACGGCCTGAAGGGCGCCAAGGTGGTGACGGACGCCGGCGGCACGCTCTTTGCCCAGGACGAGAAAACGAGTGTCATTTGGGGAATGCCGGGCGCGGTGGCGACGGCGGGATTATGCAGCGCCGTTTCGCCCCTCGAGCAACTCGGGCCCCGCATCATGGACTTCATGGGGAAGGCTGGAAGATGAGCCCCGACGATTTTGATTTCATCAGCACCTTATTAAAAAATCGGTCCGGGTTGGTGCTGACCCCGGAAAAGTCCTATTTGCTGGAAAGCCGATTGATGCCGGTGGCCCGCAAACACGGCCTGAAGGGGCTGGATGAACTTATTGGCGAGGTTCGTAGTAAATCCGACCTGGCGATGATCGTTGATGTCACCGAAGCCATGACGACCAACGAATCTTTCTTTTTCCGCGACAACAAGCCTTTCGACTTGTTCCGGGATCAAATTTTGCCGCCGTTACTCGAAGCCCGGGCGACTAAAAAATCTTTCCGGATTTTCTGCGCCGCGGCGTCCAGCGGCCAGGAGCCTTATTCCCTTGGCATGATCCTGAAGGAACAAGGGGTCAAGCTTGCCGGTTGGAAAATCGATATTGTCGGCACCGATATCTCGACGGAGATTCTCCGTAAAGCCGAATCCGGGCTTTATTCTCAGTTCGAGGTACAGCGCGGCCTGCCCATCCAGATGCTGGTCAAATATTTCGAAAAGAAAGACGAACAATGGCAGATCAAGCAGGAAATCCGCGATATGGTCAAATACAAGGAGTACAATCTGCTGGGTGACCTCAAGCCCCTGGGCTCCTTCGATGTCGTTTTCTGTCGCAATGTGCTGATCTATTTTGATCAAGAAACCAAAGGCAAAGTTCTGGCGGGCATCTCCGACATGATGCCCGAAGACGGCACGCTTTTTCTCGGTGGTGCAGAGACTGTGCTCGGCATTTCCGACAGGTTCAAACCCGTCGCCGGCCAGCGGGGCATTTACAGCCCGGTTTCCAAGTAAGTTAAGAGGGGAGCGTCAACCTCCGGCAGCGACCTTTTCGCCGTCGGGATCCCTGAGCACGTATCCCCGGCCCCAGACAGTTTCAATGTAATTGTCGCCGCCGGTAGCGGTGGACAGCTTCTTGCGTAGCTTGCAGATGAAGACGTCGATGATCTTCAGTTCCGGCTCGTCCATGCCGCCGTATAGGTGATTCAAGAACATTTCCTTGGTCAGGGTCGTTCCCTTGCGCAGGCTTAACAATTCCAGAATGCCGTATTCCTTGCCCGTTAGGTGGATGGGCTGGCCGCTTACTTCGACCGTATGGGCATCCAGGTTAACGGCCAGCAGGCCGGTGCTGATGACTGACTGCGCATGTCCGGCCGACCGCCTGACGATGGCCTGAATCCGGGCGAGAAGTTCTTTTTTGTCGAAAGGCTTGGTCAGGTAGTCGTCGGCGCCTGAGCCCAGCCCCTTGACCTTGTTTTCGGACTCGACAAGGCCAGAAAGGATCAAAACCGGGGTTTCGACGCGGCTGTCGCGCAGCCGGCGCAGAACCTCGAAACCGTCCATGTCCGGCAGCATGATGTCGAGAACGATAATGTCGTAATCGTACAGCTTGCCGATTTCTAAGCCGTCTTCGCCAAGATCGCTGGTATCAACAACCATTCCTTCGGATTCCAACATCATCTTGATGCTTTGCAGAGTGGTCGGATCGTCTTCGACAAGTAGGACGCGCATGGTAGGGCCCTTAACCTTTGTTAACGAATTTGTTAACCATATTCGCAGCGTCCGCCCAACGCAAGGTTCCTTGGTGCTGTATTTGCTGTTTTTGACTAGAATCCGGGGACTTAGGTTGTTTTTTTAATAAACCTTAAACAGTCTTTTTGCATACTGACAAAGCCGATTATCCCCATTTTCGGGGTATAATGCGGCGGGGTAGTGGATAGCCTCTAAAGGGGTTCGGGTTGACCGTCTTCGGTACCAATATCGCCAAGGAAGTGGACCGCCTGACCGATCACAAAGTGTTCGGGCAGGTGACGGATATTGTCGGCTTGCTGGTCGAAGTCGGCGGCGTCCACGGCGGCCTGTCGGTGGGGGATCATTGTCAAATCTTCGGTCGCAAGGACCGCCGGGTCATTTGCGAAGTCGTCGGTTTTTCCAACAACCGGGCGCTATTGATGCCCTTCGGATCGCTGGACGGGATCGGCATGGGAAACCGTGTTGAGTTAAGCGCTTCCGATCCGATGATTTATCCTGATGAAAGCTGGCTTGGCCGCGTCATCAATGCGTTCGGCGAACCCCTCGACGGCAAGGGACCATTGATGTCGGGAACCGTCGGTTATCCCATTCACAATGCGCCGCCGCCGGCCCACGAACGCCAACGGGTGGGCGGCAAGATCGACCTTGGTGTCAGGGCGATGAATGCTTTCCTGACCTGCTGCAAGGGCCAGCGCTTGGGTATTTTTGCCGGGTCCGGCATCGGAAAATCGACGTTGCTGTCGATGATGGCGCGCCATACCGCCGCTGAAGTCAGCGTCGTCGGCATGATCGGCGAACGGTCGCGCGAAGCGCGCGAGTTTATCGAAGACCACCTCGGCCCCGAAGGCATGGCCCACAGTGTCGTCATCGTTGCGACATCCGATGAAAGCCCCCTGATCCGCCGCCAAGCCGCATACGTGACCATGGCGGTGGCGGAATATTTCCGCGACCAAAAAAACGACGTTCTTTGCCTGATGGATTCAATTACCCGTTTCGCCATGGCGCAGCGGGAAATCAGCTTATCGGCGGGCGAACCCCCCGCCAGCAAAGGCTACACGCCGAGCGTTTTCGCCGAACTGCCGAGGCTTCTTGAACGCGCCGGGCCGGGGACTATAGACCAGGGCACAATCAGCGGTTTGTTTACAGTCTTGGTTGAAGGGGACGACCACAACGAGCCCGTTGCCGATGCCGTTCGCGGTATCCTGGACGGGCATGTCGTCCTTGACCGGGTGATCGCCGAACGCGGACGCTTTCCGCCGATCAACATTCTGCGCAGCATTTCCAGGACGATGCCGGCCTGCAACACCCCCGAAGAGAACGCCGTCATCAATCGGGCTCGGCGGTTGATCGCCGTTTACGAGGATATGGCGGAATTGATCCGCCTGGGCGCCTATCGCCGTGGTAGCGACCCGCAAGTGGACGAGGCGCTGCATTATTACCCAGCCCTTGAAGAATTCTTGTCCCAGGAAATCGAAGATCACACGGATCTAGCGTCATGTTACCAGATGCTGAACCAGATCCTTGGAATGGAAGGGGCGCCAGCGCCCGTGCCTGCGGCAAATCAAGTACCAGCGCCTGCTGCGGCCCAACCCGCGCCTGATCCGATTCCCGATCCGATTCCCGAACCGATTCCTGGGCCAGCCCCAGTGGAACCCCCGACGGCAACGGCGCCTCCTGAAATGGCGGAGCCGGTTGATCCGCAATTCACCCCGGCGCAGCCCAGTTTCCCAAACCTTCCCGAGCCGTCGCCGGCGTCTCCTCCCGAGGAAGAAAAAACCGAGCCCGAAGAGTCCGAAGCGGCGCCCGAAGACCCCGGACAGGGTTAAGGAAAGGTCTGATGCATGGCACGTGATCTGCAAACCCTGATTCGCTTGAACGAATGGACCGTTGACCAAAAGCGGAGCGAACTTGGCGATGTTCTGAGATCGCTGGCAACCCTGGAAATAGGGCTTGAGCGCTTGCGTGTGGAGGTCATCAAGGAACAGGAGGTCGTTAATGGCTCCCCTGAATTGGCGGGGTTTTTCTACGGCAATTACGCCAATGCGGTGGTTGACCGCCGCTACCATCTGAATGAGGGCATTACGCGCATGGAAGCGGAGGTCGCCGAAGCGCGGGAGAAACTGAACGAAGCCTACCGTGATCTTAAAAAATACGAAGTCGCCCAGGAAAACCGCGACCTTATAGAGGCCAAGGAATTGGCGCGCGAGGAACAAAACACCCTAGATGAACTGGCCATACAGGGTTACCGTCGCAAGCGCGGATAGCGGCTTTTCACGAAAATTCAATTTGTCGGAAGCCGGGACAATAGCGCCGGGTTGTCCCAATCGGGCTGATGGTCCTCGATCATGACTTCATGAGCTCCGACGCCGGGGTAGGCTTCTTCCGGCGCGATGATCGCCACCCGCACCCACCGGGCCACCAATTCGTTGGTGAAATCGCTTAAGATCGCGGTTGTTAATTCTTCCAGGGAATTCCACTCAAGCGTCGCCAGGGTTTCCAGGTAACGCCCAAATGCAGGGGGTGCAATGATGAGCCGGTCCGGAACGTATTGAACGGTGATCCGTGTCGGCATTCCGTGACCGAAAGCCTGCAGCGTACCTTGCAGGCCGGCGATATAGTCCAGCGAAGCATCCGGATTTTCGCCCGTCACCAATAATACGCGTCTTTCCTGGATTTCCATGGAATGGCTCCGGTTAAACAATCAGTCCAAGTTTTTCGTTAGCCGTCTCGATTTGCGCGACCTCGACGAAATTAGGCGGCGCCGCCTGAAATACGATACCGCCCTTGATGCCGGTAACGTCGATGGCGTTTGTAAAAATGTCGCGGATGTCGGTTTGCATTTTTTGCGCAAGCTTTTGTTCCGTGCGCACGATCAAATCCATGTGCTTTCCCTTTTGGTGGACCAAGCCGTCCAGTTGGAACCGACCCAGACGGGAAAGGTCAAGCTCGATGACGAAGCGGGTGCCTTGGGCTCCCTCATTTTCGTCTTCTTCGTTTTCGTCACGGACGGGGCGCATGTAAAGCCGGATTTGTTCAATCTCGGCGCCGTTCATGATGGGGATATAGGTGGTTCGCCAATCGCTGCCGGGTCTCGTTTCCTCGGCAATTCCCTTTATCCGACTGAAATCGCCCTGAAGGCGTTCAAACAGGTCGAGGTTGGTTTTTTGCAAAATGCGCGCCGGTCCGTCGCCGATCCAGCCCCTCAAATTTCCACCCAAAACCGCGACCAGGAAAAACAGCATATTGCCCGCCAACGCGGCCCCGGGACGGGGCATGACGGCATGGATCAGTTGTTGGGCGGCGGCCGGGTTGATTTCCTCTAACGTGCGGATGGCTTCTGCCAAGGCCGGCCACTGGCCGTTTGCAAAAGCCGCCGGGCGAAACCCATGGGTGGCAGCATTTTCCCCGGCTTGGGCTGTCGGCGCCGCTTGGCTCAGGACTTCAAAGGTAATGCTGCTGCCGGGGGGAAGGGGGGTCCGCGTGGCAACAACCAAGGAACCCCAATGGGTCTGAACGATGGGCTGACCCGAGGTCACGGTCCTGCCGACGACGATGCCTTGCAGGGTGTTTCCAGGCGCCAGGGCACCATCGGTCGGCAACTGGGCGAGTATGCCGGCATTGCTTCCAGCCGCCGCCGGCTGGAAAGCGGTAATGCGGACCCCGAAAAGAGTTCCCGGTAAAAGCGCAGGGGCCGTCCCCGATGCTGGTTGAGCGGTGGCATGGGAAGGGGTCTGCGATGCGTGTTGGTTTCCCGCGGCCGCACCTGGGACGGGGACCGCTCCGGGCTGCGCCGGACCGCCAGGGGCGGCAAGGTTGATTGCCGGCGTTGAGGCCGGCGTTGAGAATTGCCCGGGTTGAATTTGGCCGGGCGGGATGTTGCCAGTTCCCGGTGTAGCTCCGGGGGTGGGGGCGGGGATTGCCTGCCCCCCCGGAGTTGTGGGGGGCACACCCGATTGCAATAACGAGGATACGGCTGGCGGCCCCGGCCTGAGAAGGGTCGCAGACAGGGTGGCGCCGACGGTAAGGTTGACCGCTTCGCCCCCAGGGGCTGCCGTTGCTCCACCCAGACCACCCCCCCCTGGCGTGGTGGCAGATGAAGGCGTCGCCGAGGCCAGCCCCCCCGGCAACCCCGCACCGGGGGCGGGCGGGGGCAAACCAAGGGCGCGCAAGGCGGCAGCCGGTGGCAATCCATGAATGGCGGAAATCAGGAACTGCAATTGCGGCCCTTTGGCCAATAATTGCAATTGCAGGGGACCCTCGCTGGGCAGGGGGTGAGTGGTTTGAATGGTGATGCGACCGAAAGGCGTATCGATCTCGATTTGGCCCTTGGTCGGTGCTTGGGCGATGACTGCTTCCAACTTGGCGCCCAAGGCCAGTTGCTGAACCAGGGCGGCCGGCGGGTTAGAGACGACGACCGTCGGCTGTACCGTTGGAGCGGAAGACGGTGGCGTTGATGGCGGTGGCGGCGTGACTTCGGACATGATGCCTTGATCCGGAATTACGACTGGCTGATGAGTTTCTTAGCGATTCTCTCGACGTCTTGGGAGGCCTCCGAATTGGGCGAGCGGGTCAAGATCGAGGTTTGGCTTCGAATGGCTTCGGGCACCTTGGCGTCGCGGCGAATGACGCCCAAAAGAGGCGGCGAGATCTTGAGGAACCCTTCGCAGGCCTTTAACAACGTATTATAGGTGCGTTCGCCCTCGCGCGTCGAATTGACGATGTTGGCGACAACTTGAATATTGATGCCGGGAATTTCCATGTTGGTCACCTTGATGAAGGCATAGGCGTCCGTCAGCGACGTCGGCTCGTCGGTGACGACGACGATGACCTGGCCGGCGCTGTTGGCCAATTGCTGGACGGTGCGCTCGACCCCGGCGCCGAGATCAATCAGCACATTGTCGTATCCTTGGGCGATTATCTTCAGGTCGTCACCCAGCATTTTCACGCGGCTGGCGGTAATGTTGATCAAGCCGCCGGAACCCGACCGCCCGGCGATGATGTCGAGGCCATAGGCGTCATGGTTGATGATTGCCTGATTGAGCGTCAAGCGGCCGCCGATGACGGCGCCCAAGTCTTCCTTCGGCATCAGGCCCAGTTGAATATCTAGGTTGGCGAGCCCCAAGTCGCCGTCGAACAGCAGGGTTTTACGGCCCTTCTTGGCCAGGGCATGGGCTAGGCTGATCGAGAACCAGGTCTTGCCCACGCCCCCTTTGCCCGACGCGATGGCGAGCATATGGTTGTTCTTTCCCCGGTTGGCTACCGGAGTTTTTGCCGCGACCGGATTGGCCGGGGCGGCTTTCGGGGTCATGAAGCAACGCCGGCGTGACGCAGCGGTTCGCCATCGTCGAATTTTTGTTGGAGGGCAGGCTGCGCCGACTGGCTTTTAGTGGCGGTTTCAGGCATCAGCAGGCGCGCTAGTGAAACCGCGTTGATGGTGCTGAGCCCGTTGGCGATGCGAGGCGTGATGCTGACGCCCGAAAAGCAAAGGCGGGAATGTTCAGCCGCGCCTAAGATGCTGCCTAAGCGGCGGGTGACGTCAAGCCGGGTGGCGATCATGCGCTGGGCGCCGGCGTCGGAGAAAACCTTAGCTATTTCACCCGTTTCCCCAACATCGCCGCCTGCCGGCAAGACCAGCAAGGGCTCTATGTCCGCGGCCTGGGTCCATTCGGCTAAACCCGCCATGTCGCTTTCCAGGAACGGGTTGACAGAGGCCGTATCAATATAAACGGCATCGCATCCAGCCAGACGAGCGAGAGCTTTCGGAAGATCGCCCGGCGTTCTGGCGATTTCCAGGTCGAGTTTGAGTATGCGCGTGAAAGCGGCCAATTGTTCATTGGCGCCGGCGCGTTGAGTGTCCGTGGTAATGACCCCGACGGAATGCCCGGCCAGGGCCGCTCGCGCCGCCAACTTGGCCGTGGTAACGGTTTTACCGGCCCCGGGGGCGCCGATAAGCATTGCCGGCTTGCCGTCCCGGACCGACGGCACGGGACCGAAACGGAATTCCCCGTCAAGGGCTGAGGCCAAGGCCGAATAGGCATCGCCGGAAGCCAAGGCCGCCGTATGGGCAAGGCGTTCGGTCAACGGGCCGGATGTTCCATGCGCGGCCAGCGCTTGGCAGACCGCCTCATCGACATCCATGCCGATTGGCGCCGTCGGTTTCCGGAAATCGGCATCCGATTCTTGCCGGGTGGCCTGCTTCTGTCTCGGCTCCGAATTTATAATTTGGTCGGGGTCCAAGGAGGCGACGATGCGCACGCCTTCCCCATCCGTGGCTCGCTGTGTGGAAACGATGATGGCGTCATCTCCCAATTCATCGCGAACAAGGTTCATGGCTTCGCCGGTTGTTCTCGCGGTATATGTTATGAGCTGCATGATTATTTTCTATCCCTAGTTACTTCCCGTTAAATGCTTCCGACAGTTTTGATTTTGACTTTCGGGTGAATTTCATTTTGCGACATGACGATCGTCATGGGCCGGAACCTTTCGATGATCGACCGCACAAAGGGGCGGATAGTCGGGCTGGTGAGCAGCACGGGGGATTCGCCCATCATCGCTTGGCGTTCAAAAATATTGCGGATACTGGTGATGAATTCCTGCAACCGCGAGGGCTGCATGGACAACTGCTTGTCGTCGGTTTCGCCGACCAGCGATTCGGCGAAGGCCTGTTCCCACTGCGGCGACAAAGTAATCAGGGGAATGAAACCCTGTTCGTTGGCGTTGTTGTCGCTGATCTGGCGGGCCAGCCGGGCACGCACGTGCTCGGTAATCATCATCACGTTGCGGGTATGGCCGCAGGCTTCGGAAATTCCTTCCAAGATGGTCGGCATGTCGCGGATCGAAACCCTTTCGGCAAGCAGGTTTTGAAGAACCCGTTGCACACCGCCGAGCGAAATCTGCACCGGGATCATGTCGGCGATCAGCTTCTGATGCTCTTTCTCCAGCTCGTCCAGCAGCTTCTGGGTTTCGGCGTAGGACAACAGCTCCGCCATGTTGTCCTTGATCACCTCGGTCAGGTGCGTTGTGATGACGGTGGCGGGGTCGACGACGGTATAGCCCCGGAACAAGGCTTCTTCCCGGTTGGCTTCTTCGATCCACATGGCCGGTAGGCCGAACGTCGGTTCCACTGTTTTTTCGCCGGGCAAGCTGATGTCTTCGCCTCTGGGGTCCATGACCAGCAGCATATTGGGCCTGAGATCGCCTCGGCCCGCTTCGATTTCCTTGACCCGGATACAATAGGTGTTGGCGGGAAGCTGCATGTTGTCCTGGATGCGAACAGAGGGCATGACAAAACCGACATCCGACGCCATTTGGCGGCGCAGCGCCTTGATCTGGTCGGTCAGCTTCTGGCCGTCCTTGGGCGCAGAGATAAGCGACAGAAGCCCATACCCTAATTCAAGTCTCAGGTAATCGATGCGAAGCGCCGTCGATATCGGTTCTTCGGCGAGGGCCGCGGGGTCAACGGCTTTTTCCTCGATTTCCCTAAGCTCATCATCCTTGATGCGCCGATCCCTAAAGCCGATGAACCATGCGCCGACGCCGGTAATGGTGGCCAGCACCAGGAACGGCATCGCCGGCATTCCCGGAAGAATGGCCAATGCGAAAGACAGGAAGGAGACCAGTCCCAAGGCTTTCGGTTTGCCGGCCAATTGTCTGAACAAGGCGCTTTCCGTAGAGCCCGAGATACCGGCCTTGGTCACCACCAAGCCGGCGGACGTGGAAACGATCAAGGCCGGAATTTGTGAGACCAGACCGTCACCGACGGTCAGCCGGGTATAGGATTCGGCGGCTTGGGCGAAGGTGAGGTCATTTTGAACGACGCCGATGATTATGCCGGCGACGATGTTGATAAAGGTAATCAGGATGCCGGCGATGGCATCGCCGCGAACGAATTTCGCGGCGCCGTCCATGGCGCCGAAAAAGGTGCTTTCTTCTTCAAGTTCTTTGCGCCGGAGGCGGGCTTCGTCTTCATCGATGAGCCCGGTCGAAAGGTCGGCGTCGATGGCCATCTGTTTACCGGGCATGGCGTCCAAGGTGAACCGGGCCGATACTTCGGCGATGCGGCCCGAACCCTTGGTGATGACGATGAAGTTGACGATTACCAGGATGCCAAAAACGATAATGCCGATGACGAAATTGCCGCCCATGACAAACCCACCGAAGGCTTGAATGACTTCCCCGGCGGCGTCGGTTCCTTCGTGGCCGTGGGCCAGAATAAGCCGCGTCGACGCCAAGTTGAGCGCCAAGCGTATCATCGTCGCCAGCAGCAGGATGGTCGGGAAGGCGTTGAATTCCAACGGCCTTTCGACGAACAGAGCGACCATCAGGATGAGCACGGAAAATGTAATGGAAAAAGCCAGACTGATGTCCATCCCCCAAGTGGGCAACGGCAGGATCAACACCGCCAAAATCGCGACCACGCCCAGGGCTAGGGCGATGTCTCCGCGCAAGAAGACCTTGAAAAATGCCGAGGCGTCAAATTCGGGCGGGGCTTCGCCTCCGCCGATTGCCGGGGTGGCGGGCGCTTTTGTCGGTGCGGGTGCTGCGGGTGCGGCTTCGGCCATTTGGTTTATTTGCCCTTAGTCGATTTCTTTTTGTTCGGTATCAAGCGTTTCGAAATTTAGGTCAGGCCGTCGGCCGGTCGGTTTCACCGGGTGTGGGCACGTTGATTCCCTGTTCCCCATACTGCTTCAGCTTGTTGCGCAAGGTGCGGATGGAAATACCTAAGATGTTGGCCGCATGGGTCCTGTTGCCCAGACAGTGCAGCAAGGTGTCGATAATCAAATCCCGCTCGACATCGGCGACGGTGCGCCCGACAAGGCCGACCGTGGCGCCATTGCCGTCGTTTGCGGACGTGGCCCTGCCGGCGTTTGATTCGACGCCGCTGAGCGTAATGGCATCGGGACCGATTTTGCTGCCGGTCGATAGCGGCACCGCACGGTGCATGGTGTTTTCCAGTTCGCGAACGTTTCCGGGCCAACTGTGTTGGCTGAGCATTTTCGAGGTCTCTTGCGCCAGCGGCAGGTCTTCCAGGCCGTTGGCTTCGGCGTATTTCTTGGCGAAATGCTTCGCCAGCACAGGGATATCCTCTGGCCGTTCCTTCAAGGACGGGATTTTCAGGCTCATGACGTTGAGCCGGAAAAACAGGTCCTCGCGGAAGTTGCCATTGGCGACTTCGCTTTCCATGTCGCGGTTGGACGTTGCGATGATCCGGACATCTGTCTGCACCGGCTTGTTGCCACCGACCCGGTCGATTTCCTTTTCCTGGATGGCGCGCAACAGTTTGGATTGTAGATGGGTCGCCATTTCACTGATTTCGTCCAGCAACAGGGTGCCGCCGTTGGCTTCCTCGAACTTGCCCAATCGGCGGGCGACGGCGCCGGTGAAGGAGCCTTTTTCGTGGCCGAACAATTCCGATTCCATGAGGTTTTCAGGGATAGCGGCGCAGTTGACGGCAACGAACCGGCCCCCCTTGCGGGTGCTTTTGCCATGGACGAAGCGTGCCAGCAATTCCTTGCCGGTGCCCGACGCGCCGGTAATCAAGACGCCGGCATCACTTGGCGCCACCTTGGCGGCGAGCTTCAATACATCGGCCATGCGGGGGTCTTTGTGGACGATGGCAAAGTTTTCCTCGGCGACGGCTTCCAGGACGGCGGCGATCAGATCCGTATCGGGCGGCAGGGGGACATATTCCTTGGCGCCGGCGCGGATGGCCCTGACGGCGGCCTTGGTATCGTTGCCGATACCGCAGGCGACCACGGGCAGGGTGATTCTCTCTGATTCCAGGGACTTGATGAAGTGCTCGACATCCAAGGTCACGTCGATCATCGCCAAGTCGGCGCCCTGGCCGCTTCTCAATGCCGCCAAGCCCGCCTCAACGGTATCGACCTGTTCGACCTTGGCGCCGCGTTGAATGGCGATTTGGCTTGCAGAGCCGATTTGGCCTTCGAGGGTGCCGACGATAAGTAACTGCATCTTTCTTCTCCAAATGAACCGCTAGGGGCCCGCCTTATCCATAAGTCTTATTCATTCGTCTTCGTTTTAATCAAAGTATTGAACCCGTTGCGATGGCGGCAGTAGGCTGTTCAAAAGCATTTCAAGCCGCCTGGGGTTTTCCTGGCGGCCGATCGAAGCCGCGCCCATCATGTAAACGCTGTTGATCAGGGCTTCTTCGCTTGAATTGCGTTCCAGTTTCGCCGCCAACGGCAAAAAAACCATATTGGCTAAAACGGCGCCGTAAAACGTCGTTAACAAGGCGACGGCCATGGCCGGGCCGATGCTCGAGGGGTCATCAAGGTTCCCCAGCATCTGTACCAACCCGATCAAGGTCCCGATCAGGCCCATGGCAGGGGAAAATTCACCCATTTTACGAAGCACGTTGGTGCTTTTCGAATGCCGCTGCACGGTGGAATTCAAATCACGGCGCATGATGATTTCGACTTCGCTCCCTGGGGTGCCGTCGACCACCATGGAAACACCTTTGTATAAGAAGGGTTCCGCCTGGATGGAGCCGAGGATGTTCTGCAGGGCCAAGACGCCTTGCTTTCGGGCCATTTCCGCGACTTTCAGGACATGGATGGCGGCGTCCGAGGGATCGCGGGCCGAATAAAAAATCGTTTTCATGACGACCCGGGCGGTGCGGCCCATTTCTTCGAGGGAAAAGCACGCCGTGGTAACGGCCAGGGTGCCGCCGACGACGATCAGGATGGCGGGGGGGTTCAGGAAACTACCCGGCGTGCCGCCGATAAAGATGGCCCCGCCGATAAAGCCGAAACCACACAGCAGGCCAATAATGGTCGCCATATCCATGGCCGACTTGGCCCGGCGGACATGTAAGGTTTCAATTGCTTCTTCGGCCATGGGGGCTGCCTTAGCTTCCTGATTCGCTTTTGATGATTTCCGTCATCGTCACCCCGAGACGGTCTTCGACGACGACCACCTCACCACGGGCGACGAGGCGGTTGTTGACGTAGATATCAATAGCTTCACCGACTTTCCGGTCTAGTTCGATGACCGCGCCACGGCCGAGCTTCAGCAATTGACTGACTTGCATGGTGGTCTTGCCGAGGACGGCGGACACCTGAACGGGGATGTCATAAACCGCTTCCAAGTCCTTAGCCGACCGGGGCAGGTCACCGACGTCGGGTAATCCGCCGCTATCCATGGGCTTCGGCGGCGACTCTCCGGCGTCATCTTCGCCACCGGCGGCCGGGGCTTCGGGGTCGTCCAATTCGTTAAGTTCGAAATCTTTCTCTTCAGCCATAATGGCCTCCTTGGATCAGAGGATCAGATGTCCTCGGGATCGGGTTGAGTGTCTTCGTCACCAGGTTCATCCAGAGATGTATCCGGCGCGTCATCAGGGGTAATGGCTTGCGGGTCCGGGTCCGTTTCAGGGGACATGTCCGGTGCCTCCTCGGGGGACGGAGAGGTCGCCATATCGGTGGCGGGCGCCTCGTCCTCTTCAGGGCTCAGTATAGCGTCTTCGGGGTCTAATTCCATGTCGCCGATTGCGGACCCATCCACCGGCTCGTCGGTATTTTCAGTGAGGGCGGTGGTGACGGGTTTGCCAGAAAGGTTGCGCTCAACGATTTCGTCGATTTCCTGCCAAAGTTCGTCCATATTCCGCTTGGCGCCGCCGCCGCTCCATTCGGCGCGGCAATCGCCAGCGGATATTGTTTCATCGGCAAGCACCTGGATCTTACCCTTGAACCCGGCCTGTGTGGTAAGGGCGCCGAGACGTTTGGAAAGAGTGTCGGCAAGATCGGGGCTCGTATACAAAGTAACTTGGGGCTCATCCAAGATGTTTTTCAGAGCTATATCGACCATTCTTTCGATTTCTTCCATCCCGTGCCGTTCGTTGAGGGTGGGAAAAGCCTTGCGGGCAATGGCCACGGCGACGGATATGGCGCTATCCAATATGGAGGAATCGGCCTTTTCCTGAGCGTTGAAAAGCTCTTTGAAGTGCTCCATCAATGTGTTCAATAAACCGACGATTTGACGTTCCGTCGCTGCCGACGCTTCGTTAATGCCTTCTTCCTTTCCGGTGGCAAAGCCTTCTTCGCGGGCGGCGGTTACCTCTTCCTCGCTGAAAGTCGGGATTATCTCTTCCGGTTCGACTTCTTCGGCTTCATCCTCGACGGTCTCTAGGGGCAATTCCTCAACGTCAAATGACGTTTCAAAGAGAAACTTTTTTGCTGGCCCCATAGGCGCGCCGTCTTCCGGATTGCTGATAATTGGAGTATTTGAATTCAAAGTATTTTCGCCTGTTTATCCGTTGGACTATTGCTGGTTTTAGTAAATAAGCTCGCCTTCTTCTTCCGTCGAGGTGATGACGATATCGCCGGAATCGGCCATCGACTTGGCGGTGGACACGACATTGGCCTGGGCCTCATCGACATCTTTTAACCGCACCGCACCCATGGCTTCCATGTCTTCGCGCATCATCTTGCCGGCGCGTTCCGACATGTTGGAGAAGAACAAGTCCTTGACCTCCTCGGACGCCCCCTTCAACGCCATCGCCAGCTGGTCCTTTTCAACCTGGCGCAGAATCTGCTGGATGCCGCTGGGGTCGACCCTAACCAGATCGTCGAAGGTGAACATCAACTGCTTGATGCGCTCGGCGCTTTCGCGGTTGCGCTCTTCGAGCGCCGTCATGAAGCGGGTTTCCGTGTTGCGGTCGAGGTTGTTGAAGATGTCGGCCATCATCTCGTGGCTGTCGCGCTTCGCCGTGCGCGCCAGATTGGTCATGAACTCGGTTCTGAGCGTCCTTTCCACGTGATCGAGGATATCCTTCTGCACCGCCTCCATGCGTAGCATCCGCATGATCACTTCCATCGAGAAGTTCTCCGGCAGCACGCCTAAAACCCGGGACGCATGGTCTGTCTTGATCTTCGACAGCACGACGGCCACCGTTTGCGGGTATTCATTCTTCAGGTAATTGGCCAGCACCGTTTCGTTGACGTTGCCGAGCTTGTCCCACATGGTGCGACCGGCGG
>JABMOY010000023.1 GCA_013203955.1 Rhodospirillales bacterium
CCCCCGATTACATCGTTTGTCTGGAAGACGGTAAAAAGCTGAAAATGCTCAAGCGGCACTTGAAGACGGCCTACAACCTGACGCCGGAAGAATATCGCGAACGCTGGGGCTTGCCGTCTGACTATCCGATGGTGGCACCGAATTACGCCAAGCACCGCTCGAATCTAGCGAAGAAGATCGGCCTTGGCACCAAGCCCCGCAAGCGTCGCCGTTAAGAAATTGCCCTTTTGGGTCCGTGGATAGACCATGCCTGAAAACAGAATAGAACGCCTTTGTGTCGATAAAGGTATGAAAATGACAGAGCAGCGCCGGGTCATCGCCCGCGTCCTGTCTTCGGCCGAGGACCATCCGGACGTTGAAGAGGTCTACCGCCGGGCCAGCGAGTTGGACCCGCGCATTTCCATCGCCACCGTATACAGGACGGTTCGCCTGTTCGAAGAGGCCGGCATCATCGAGCGCCATGACTTCGGCGATGGCCGCTCGCGCTATGAAGAAGCCGCTGGCGACCACCATGACCACCTGATCGACATACAGTCGGGTGAGGTCGTTGAATTTCAAAACGAGGAAATTGAACAATTGCAGAAAAAAATCGCCAAACAGCACGGCATGAAGCTCGTCGGCCACCGCCTGGAACTTTACGGCGTTCCTTTGGGCCGTGATGATAAAAAATAAGCGTTGGCCCTAAGTGGGGCCCAGAGGCAGGACGCAGACCCCCTTGGCAAAGAAACTTTACATAAAAACATATGGCTGCCAGATGAACGTCTACGATTCGGGCCGCATGGCCGATGTCTTGACGCCCTTGGGCTATGGCCTTGTCGAAGCGCCCGAAGGCGCCGACATGATTATTCTCAACACCTGCCATATTCGCGAGAAGGCGGCGGAAAAGGTATATTCGGAACTGGGCCGGATCCGGCACTTGAAAAAGCAAAGAGAAGACGCCGGTGGTAAAATGCTTGTCGCCGTTTCCGGGTGCGTGGCGCAAGCCGAAGGCGAAGAAATTTTAAAGCGCGCCCCCTATGTCGACATGGTGTTCGGCCCACAGACCTATCACCGGCTTCCGGAAATGGTGGCCGAAGCCAGTCGCGCCGGCGGCTACGTGCTCGACACCGATTTTCCCGCCGAGCCGAAATTCGACCACCTGCCGGTGGAGAGTTCCGCCAACGTAGGCGAGACAGCCGCCTTTCTGACCGTGCAGGAGGGCTGCGACAAATTCTGCGCCTTTTGCGTCGTTCCCTATACCCGGGGCGCTGAATATTCCCGCCCCGCCGATGATATTCTGGCGGAGGCCCGCCGACTGGTCGGGCAGGGGGTTCGTGAAATCACGCTACTTGGTCAGAACGTCAACAATTATCACGGCGAAGCAGCGTCCGGGGAAGTATGGGGGCTGGGCCGCCTAATCACCGAAATGGCCGACATCGACGGACTCCGGCGCTTGCGTTACACCACGTCCTATCCCGCCGACATGAACGACGAACTGATCGCCGCTCACGGCGAGGTCGATGCCTTGATGCCGTTTTTGCATCTACCCGTGCAGTCGGGGTCGGATAGAATTCTTAAAGCCATGAACCGCCGCCATCAGGTGGATGACTACCGCCGTCTGGTTGACCGGCTGAGGAAGTGCCGCGCCGATATCGGCCTGTCGTCGGACTTCATCGTCGGTTTTCCCGGCGAGACGGATGCTGATTTCGCCGATACCCTGAAGCTCATCGAAGAAGTCGAATTCATCCAGGCCTACTCTTTTAAATACAGCCCGCGGCCGGGAACGCCGGCCGCTGCCCTGGACGACCAGGTCAGCGATGCGCTCAAGACCGAGCGTCTGGCGCAATTGCAGGATTTGCTCAACGCCCAGCAGTTGGCCTTTAACCAGGCCTCCGTTGGCCGGGTGATGGACGTGTTGCTCGACCGTCCCGGCCGCGAGCCGGGGCAACTGGTCGGACGCAGCCCTTATATGCAAGCGGTGCATGTTAGCGCCGCGAGTTACGAGCGTGGCGAAATTATGCCGCTGTTGATTACGGCGGCCCACGCCAATAGCCTAACCGGGGAACAAACAAGCCAATAGAAAACCAAACGGATAGCCAAACGGATAGCCAAACGGATAGCCAAACGG
>JABMOY010000024.1 GCA_013203955.1 Rhodospirillales bacterium
CCGGCGGCGCCGTTCACCACGTCGACCCTACAGCAAGAAGCCTCGCGCAAGCTGCGCATGACCGCCAAACGCACCATGCAGGTGGCGCAAAAATTGTATGAAGGCATTTCGCTGGGCGGCGAAACGGTGGGGCTGATTACCTATATGCGGACCGATGGTGTGTACATTTCCAATGAGGCCATCAACGGCTGCCGGTCGTTGATCGCTCGTGATTTTGGCGACGATTATGTGCCGGCGGAGGTGCGGATTTACAAATCCAAGGCCAAGAACGCCCAGGAAGCGCACGAAGCCGTCCGCCCGACGGACCTCATGCGCCGGCCCAAGGATGTCGAAAGCTTTCTCGATGACGACCAGAGGAATCTGTATCAGTTGATCTGGAACCGCACCATCGCCAGCCAGATGGAATCCGCTGTCCTCGATCAGGTCGCCGCCGATATCGCCTCGACCGACGGACAGGTAACTTTCCGGGCCACCGGCTCGACCGTCGTTTTCCCCGGCTTTTACAAGCTCTACCGCGAAGACAAGGACGATACGGAAAACGGCGACGGCGAGAAAATTCTGCCCAAGATGGAGCAAGGTCAGGCCCTGGACCGCACGGCGGTCACCCCCGATCAACACTTTACCCAGCCGCCGCCGCGCTTCACCGAAGCCAGCCTGGTGAAAAAGCTCGAAGAACTGGGCATCGGCCGGCCATCGACCTACGCCAGCATTATTTCCGTGCTTCAGGAACGCAACTACGTGCGCCTGGAAAAGCGCCGCTTTGAGCCCATCGACCGCGGTCGTTTGGTGACGGCGTTCCTGGACAGCTATTTCCACCGCTATGTGGAATACGATTTCACCGCCGAGCTGGAAGACAAGCTGGATGATATTTCCGGCGGCCGCATTGACTGGAAGACAGTACTTCGCGATTTCTGGGAATCGTTTAGTAACGCCGTCGCCGAGACCAAGGATTTGCGCATCACCGAGGTGCTGGACCGGCTCGACGAATTGCTCGGGCCGCATTTCTTCCGCCCCGGCGACGACGGATCTGACCCGCGCAAATGCCCGTCGTGCGACGACGGACGGCTAAACCTGAAACTCGGCAAATTCGGCGCCTTCATCGGCTGCAACCATTACCCGGACTGCCGCTTCACCCGGCCCCTGGAAGTCACCAACGGCAACGGCGGCGACGAGGCGTTGTTGGCCGCCGGCCCGAAAGAACTCGGCCCCGACCCTGACAGCGGCGACATGATCACGCTGCGCAAGGGGCCATACGGGTTTTATGTGCAACGCGGCGAAGAAACCCTGGAGGGCAAGAAAAAGATCAAGCCCAAGCGCTCTTCCGTGCCCAAAGACATGAACCCGGCAGAGGTTGATCTGGCGCGTGGGTTGGCCTTGTTGAGCTTGCCCCGCGACGTCGGCATCGACCCAGAAACCAACGACATGATTACGGCGGGCCTCGGCCGGTTTGGTCCCTTCATCAAGGTCGGCGGCACCTATGTGTCGTTGAAAGGCGATGACGACGTGCTCAGCATCGGCCACAACAGGGCCGTGGAACTATTGGCCGACGCGCCGCGCAAGGCGCCGCCCAAGGAACTCGGCCAGCACCCCGGCGACAAGAAACCGGTGATCCAGAAAGTCGGGCGTTGGGGTCCGTTTGTGCAGCATGGCAAGGTCATGGCGACGCTGCCGAAAGGCACCGACCCGGAAACCGTTACCCTGGAAGACGCGCTGGTATTGCTGGCGGCGAAGGCGGGCAAAGGCGGCAAAGGGGCCAAGAAAAAAGCCCCGCCTAAAAAGAAAGCGGCCAAGAAAAAGGCTGCGCCGAAGAAAAAGAAAGCGTCACCGAAAAAAACCAAGACAGAACCCCCCCCTGAATCCCCTGACCCTATCGTGACTGAATAGAACCGTTGACCAAGCAAAAAAAACCCGCCAAGGCATCTCCCTTCCCGAGCCGCGAAGAAATCCTGGAATTCATCCAGACCAGATCCAAACTCCCCGGCAAGCGGGAAATAGCCCGCGCCTTCAAGCTCGATACGAAGCAGAAAATGACCCTGAAAAAGGTCCTGCGGGAAATGCAATTGGCCGGCGACATCGACAAGGATCACGGCAAAAAAATCAAAAAAGCCGGCACCCTGCCGCCGGTAACGGTGCTCGAAATCACCGGCCCGGACATGGACGGCGAGTTGATGGCCAAGCCCCAGAATTGGGACGGCAAAGGCGAGGCGCCGAAAATCTACATGACCCCCGGCAAGGGACGCGGCCCCCAACCCGGCCCCGGCGAGCGGGTGCTGGCGCGCCTGACCCCGGTCGAGGACGGCGCCTTTGAAGCCAGCACCATCCGCGTTATTGCCGCCGCGCCTAAACAGGTGCTGGGCATTTTCGAAGCGACCGGCGGGCAATTGCGGGGCCGGCCCACGGACCGGCGC
>JABMOY010000002.1 GCA_013203955.1 Rhodospirillales bacterium
ACATGGAACAGGACGCCGGCAAATCCATGCATGACCAGGACCCGAAACGGACCTTTATCGACCTCAATCGTTCCGGCATAGCGCTGATGGAGATCGTCTCCAAACCCGACCTGCGTTCGCCCGAGGAAGCCGGGATTTATTTGCGCAAGGTTCGCTCCATCCTGCGCTATTTAGAAACATGCGACGGCAACATGGACGAAGGCTCCATGCGCGCCGACGTCAATGTCTCGGTGCGCCCCGTCGGCGAGGACGCGCTGCGCACCCGCACCGAGACCAAGAACCTGAATTCCGTCCGCTTCGTCATGCTGGCGATCGAGAACGAAGCCGCCCGCCAGGTCGAAGCCCATGAGGCCGGCGAAGACGTGGTCCAGGAAACGCGCTTGTTCGACACGGCAAGCGGCCAGACCCGGCCCATGCGAAGCAAGGAATTCGCCCACGATTACCGCTACTTCCCGGACCCCGACCTGTTGCCGGTGGACCTAAGCGATGATTACATAGCGCGCATTAAAAAGAGCCTGCCGGAACTGCCGGACGACAAGAAGCAACGCTTCATCAAGGATTTGGGCCTCACGGCCTATGATGCGGGGGTATTGGTGGCGGAGCGTGAAACGGCTGACTATTTCGAGAAAGTCGCGGTTGGGCACGACGCCAAGCTAGCCGCCAACTGGGTGACCGGCAACCTGTTCGGGGCGCTCAACAAGGCCGGGCTTATCATCTCTGAGTCCCCGGTGCCGGCCGAAGCCTTATCGGCGCTTCTCGACCTGATGGCCGACGCCACCATATCGGGGCGCATCGCCAAAGACGTTTTCGACGAGATGTTCGAGACCGGCAAAGCGCCTCAGGAAATCGTCAAGGACAAGGGCCTCGAACAGATCACCGATAGCGCTGAGATCGAGGCCGCCATCGACGCCATCATCGCCGCCAACCCGGACCAGGTCGAAGACTTCCGGGGCGGCAACGAAAAAGCCATCGGCTGGTTCGTCGGCCAGGTAATGAAAGCGACAGGCGGCAAGGCCAACCCGAAGTTGGTTAATGAGCTGCTGCGGAAGAAGTTGGGGGCTTAAGCTTTAAATCTTTTAAGAAGCGCGCGCCGCGGGGCGGTGTCCGGCTTCTTCCTCGCTCAAGGGGATCGGCGGCGAAACAAAAACCGGCAGTAAATTCCGTCGGTCGTCACCTGAATAGTGGTTTTCACGGCTGCGGCGGTTGGGGCCGAAATAATCACGGCTGCGGATAAATGGGCGCGTGTTCAAAATGGCATCCGAAATCCCTTGATGAAGGTCGGTCACCGAAACCGGTTTTTCCAGGAATGCGGTAACGCCGGCGTCTCTTGCCTTGACCTTGCTTATGGCGTCGCCGGTTTCTGAAATCAGGAGGAAGGGGATAAAGGGTGAAATGTCTTCAAAACCCTGGCGCAGCGTTTGCAGCAAGTCCAGGCCGCTAACCGGGTTCATGCCCATGGCCGAAATAATCATATCGGGTTTGAAGGCATTCAGCACCTTCAAGGCTTCTTCGCCGTTGGACGCTTCGGCGTATTCCATATTGCCGTCGGTCGATACCGAGAGGACGGCGCGCATGAACGACCGCATACGCTGATCGCCCTCAACGACGAGTATTTTCGCGCTTTCCAGCCTGCTGATCGTCATCGCCAAACCCTATCTCCCAAACGCAGACCCTTAATGAGAACACATATGGATACCCCCTGGCTGTGATGGCCGTCACACCCAGGGGGATATTTTAAAAAGGCTGTGTTTAGAGAGGCTTAAGGGTTTTTGGCTTGGTTTAAAGCCTGATTTTAGGCGTATTCGCGGACGATATAAGGCGCCGGGGACAGGAATTTGGCGATGGTCCTGACAAAATTCGGTATGGCGATCGGCTTGGTCATAAAGCCATCGAAGCCCCGGCGCATGTATTCGTCTCTGTCCCAATCATTGGCCATGGCGGTGACGGCGATAACGGGTATGTCTTTCAAGTCGGGGGCGTCCTTGAATTGGCGGATGATTTCCAGGCCTGAAATATACGGAAGGCGGATGTCCAGCAGGATCAGGTCCGGGCGGTACTCGCGGGCCATTTCCACGACTCCATCGCCGTTGGTATTGCGAAGCGTATCATACCCTTGCGTTTCCAAAACATCGTGGAAAAGCTTCATGTGACGCATGTCGTCTTCGACGATCATCACTTTTTTATCAGCCATTGCTTTAATCCCCATTTCCCTTCCCCATGGAAGCTCGTCTTGCTTGATCCATGCCTTTCTAAGGCACCGATGTAAAAGGGGTGTGAAACCGGTGTGAACAAGATGTAACAATGGATTTCCATTTAGGGGAGGGAGATACCCATGACCAATGATGTCATCGCCGTCTTGATGCCGGGCGATATGGGCCATGCCACCGGGCGGGTTCTCGCCGCTAGGGGCCATCAGGTGATTACCTGCCTTGACGGACGCAGCGAACGCACAGTGGCGTTGGCCGGGGCCGCCGGTCTCCAAGACGCCGGAAGCCTGGACGCGGTGGTCGAAAATGCCTCGCTTATCCTTTCCATCCTGCCGCCGGCGGCAGCCCTAGGCCAGGCCGGGGATGTCGCCGGGGCCATAGGGCGCACCGGGGGGCGCACCGGCAAGCCCCCCGTCTATGTGGATTGCAACGCCGTCTCACCGGGAACGGCCAAGGCCATCGCCGGGGTCATCGGGGCCGCCGGCGCGTCTTTTATCGATGCCGGTATCATCGGCACGAAACCGGACGGGATCGGTCCGGGCCCCCGGTTTTACGTTTCCGGCGCCGATACGTCACCGATGGAGGCCCTTGACGGCAAGGGTTTTCAGGTCAAGCCGCTCGGCCCGGAGCCCGGCCGGGCGTCGGCCATCAAGATGTGTTACGCCGGGTTGACCAAGGGAACCTGGACCTTACAGACGTCCGTTATGCTGGCGGCCGAAGCCCAGGGATTGACGGCGGAACTCCTGGATGAATTCGAATACAGCCAGGGCCAGGCGTTGGCGCAAATGGAGGCCATGATCCCCAGGATTCCCGTGGATTCGGAACGGTGGATCGGCGAAATGGAGGAAATCGCCAAAACCTTCTCCGATGCCGGGGTGACGCCGGGTTTCCACGAAGGGGCGGCGGCGATCTTCAGGGTCCTGGCGCAGACGCCTTATGCCGCTGAAACCCGTGAAACCATGGACCAAACAAGAACGCTGGAAGAAACCGTCCGCACCGCCGCCGGTTTGCTGCCCAAAAGCCCCTCATAAAACGGATTAGGGCGCTTCAGGTTCGATGATTGTCGGCGGGGTTTCCCGGCGCTCGTTGCCGCCGAAGGCGGCCTTCTTGCTGCGGCGACGATCGGGGCCGACGAAATCATCGGCATTGACGAAGGGCCGCTGATCTTCCAAGACCCGGCGGATGCGTTTTTCCAACGCCAACGCCGAAATGGGCTTGGCCATGAATTCGTTGACCCCGGCGTCCCGGGCATTGGCGACGCTGTCCAGGTCGGCATGCGCGGTCACCAGGATGACAGGCACAAAGCGGTTCGGGTTTTCGGGGTGGGCGCGGACTTGGCGGATGAATTCGAGCCCGCCCATGGGCGACATTCTCAAATCGCACAACACAAGATCGGGGGTGAATGCTTTCAATTCTTGCAACGCCGATTGCCCGTCACTGGCCTCGGCGACATCGTGGACGCCGAGCGCGAAAAGCACGTTGCGGAATAGCGTACGCATATGGCGCTCGTCCTCGACCACCAACACATTCATTTTCTCTATCTTTTTCGTCATAAGGACCCCCGCCCGAACTACCGACTGTTGACGCCGGTAATTCTATCATCGTATGCCAAAAGCGCAGTGATTTTGGTCACATTTGAAGGGTGAGGGGCGGAAAAGGGGTCCTAATTACACCGCATCAAGGCCTTTTTGCAGATACGCGCGCATTTTTTGTTCTTGCCGCAGGTTTCCTTGCAGTCCTTGAAGGCCGACATGCAGCTGCCGGAATCCTGCTGTTGTTTCGGCCCGCCGGTTGAAGAGGGAATGTTGGCACAGCGCGACTTACACGTTGTCTTATTGGCGGCCGAATTGCCGCCTTCGTGTTTAATGCAGCTTTCCATGCACTGCATCAGGTCGGCGGCGGCGGGCCCAGGGCCTAAATTGCCGCCCGGTTGCGGCAACAGGACGGCAAAAAAGAAAGCCAGTAAAGACATTTTCAGGACGAGACGTATCATCGATACCTCCTTGAGTTGGCAGCCCCCACCAACGCAGAAGCAATATAGCCAAAAACTTAAACAACAAACACCTTTTAGCCGTTTGCGCCGTCCCGCATTTGCCCTTAAGCTTCGAAAAACACAGCCAACCCAAGGGATTGCTAATGATCGAACTCTTTACCTGGGCGACGCCCAACGGTCGCAAAGTGTCCATCATGCTCGAGGAGCTGGGCCTGGAATACAACGTCAACGAGGTAAACATCGGCAAGGGCGAACAGCACGAGCCCGATTTTCTCGCGATCAGCCCCAACAACCGAATTCCCGGCATCATCGATCCCGACGGCCCCGGCGGCAAACCGATTAAGATGTTCGAAACCGGCGCCATCCTGATTTATTTGGCGGAAAAAACGAAAAGCGAGCTTTACCCGTCCGACATGCGAAAGCGCATGGAGGTGACGCAATGGCTGATGTGGCAGATGGGTGGCGTCGGGCCGATGTTCGGCCAGGCTCACGTCTTCATGTTCAAACCCAAGGAAGACGTACCCCAAGCCGCAGACCGCTATCACAAGGAAACCAAAAGGCTCTATAAAGTCATGAACGAACAGTTGGGCAAGGGGCGTTATCTGGCCAATGATGATTATTCCATTGCCGATATCGCGACCTTTCCCTGGGTCGACCGTAACAACCGTCACCAGGTGGATTTGGCCGAGTATCCCAACGTCAAACGCTGGCACGAAGAATTATGGGAACGCCCGGCGGTCAAGAAAGGCATGGACGTGCCGTTCTACAACACCTGACGGCTGAGGGAGCAGACAGGAGGCAATAATGTCGATCGAAGATTCGGAACCGGTTAAAAAAATGAGGAAGGCGTTGAAAGACGCCGGCCTCGACGACAAGGTCACGGTGCTGGATGAACCGATGGAAAGCGCCGCAACCACTGCCAAGGTGTTGGACACCGAGCCCGGCGCCATCGTTCAATCACTGATATTTTCCATCGGCAAGCGCATGGTGCAGGTGCTGGTGGCCGGCGACCATGGCGTCATCGAAGCCAACCTGCCAGCGGCTTTCTTCTTCGAAGGCGACGTCCGCAAACCGACCGCCGCCGAGATCACGGGCCTGACCGGGTTCGCCGCCGATTGCGTGCCGCCGGTGGGGATGGCGCACCCGTTGCCGACGTTGATCGACCGGTCGCTGAAAAGGTTCAACCATCTTTACGCCCTTGCCGGCGACCCCCAATGCGTTTTTCGCACGACCGTCACCGACCTCAAGCGCCTGACCGGCGGCATCGTTTCCTACAACATCGCCGAACCCTTGGAAGGCGAAGTCGAAATCCCACGCATGTCCCGCACCAAGACTTTTACCGGGGAACGTGCCGTTGATGGCGTCGAAGGAGTTGAGGGCGCCAAGAGCGCCAAGAGCGCCGAATAGGGGTCTGGATTAACCGCCATTGACAATGTAACTTGCCGAAATTGCGGAGAGGTGGCCGAGTGGCTGAAGGCGCTGGATTGCTAATTCAGTATGCGGGCAACCGTATCGAGGGTTCGAATCCCTCTCTCTCCGCCACTATTCTATCGGCAACTGTCTCTCACCGAGGCGGTTGCCGCCAGAATTCCCAGCTTCTGCGCGGCTTTGCGGGAATAGCTGTGCACCTCGCCTTATCCCTAAAGACCAT
>JABMOY010000025.1 GCA_013203955.1 Rhodospirillales bacterium
CGCCAAAGAAATCGTCTGGTGCCAGGAAGAACCCCGCAATATGGGATCCTGGAGTTATATTTTGGAGCCGCTGGAAAAGACCTTGGCCGAATGCGCACCCCAGGCCGGGCGACCGGGCTATGTCGGACGGGCGGCGTCGGCCTCACCGGCCACGGGGTCGATGAAAATACATACCAAAGAACAGGCCGCCCTGGTCGATGAGGCGCTGAGCATCGCCCCGGCTATGAACAAGGCCACAAAAAAGGCCCCGAAAAAAACTAAGACCGGAAAAAACAAGAGGTAATTCCATGTCTGTAGAAATCAAGGTTCCAGTATTGGGCGAATCGGTTACCGAGGCGACCGTCGCCAAGTGGTTCAAGGCCCCCGGTGACGCTGTCGCCGTCGATGAGGCCCTGCTCGAACTGGAGACGGACAAGGTCACCATTGAGGTCAACGCTTCTGCCGCCGGCGCCCTGAAAAGCATTGCCGCCGCCGAAGGCGCGGAAGTCCAGGTCGGGGCGGTGCTTGGCATGATCGAAGAAGGCGCATCCGGCGCTGCCAGCGCCGCCGCCCCGGAAGCGGCAAAAGAAGAAACCCCTGCACCCGCGCCAGAACCCGCACCGGCGCCCGTAGCCACACCCGCGCCCGTAGTGGCTCCTGCTCCTGCGCCGGCGCCGGTCGCCGCGCCCGCCACTGCACCTTTATCGCCGGCGGTGCGCAAAGCTGTCGATGACAACAATCTGGACGCGGCGATGATCCCCGCCACCGGCAAAGACGGGCGGCTGACCAAGGGCGATGTCCTCGACTACATCGCCAAGGGCGGCGCCCAAAAAGCTGCCGCGGCGCCTTCTGCCGCTGCCGCCGCCCCCTTGCCGCCACGCCCCGACGACCCGCGCGAAGAGCGGGTGCGCATGACGAAGCTGCGCAAGATCATCGCCGGACGCCTGAAAGAGGCACAGAACACGGCGGCCATGCTGACGACCTGGAACGAAGTCGACATGGGCGCCTTGATGGCCATGCGGAGCGAATTCAAGGACGCGTTTGAGAAAAAACACGGCGTCCGGCTCGGCTTCATGTCGATGTTTATTCGCGCCGCCTGCATCGGGCTCAAGGAATGGCCCGCCGTCAACGGCGAGATCTATGGCGACGAGATCATTTACAAGAACTACTACAACATCGGCGTCGCCGTCGGCTCGCCCAAGGGCCTGGTAGTGCCGGTGCTGAAAGACGCCGATCAGATGAGCTTCGCCGACATCGAAGGCGGCATTTCCGATTTCGGCCGCCGCGCCAGAGACGGCAAGCTCGGCATCGAGGAAATGTCCGGCGGCACGTTCACCATTTCCAACGGCGGTGTTTTCGGGTCGCTGAATTCCATGCCGATCCTCAACGTGCCGCAATCGGCCATTTTGGGCATGCACAAAATCGACAAACGCCCCATCGCCGTCAATGACGAGGTCGTCATCCGGCCGATGATGTATCTGGCGCTGTCATATGACCATCGCATCGTCGACGGGCGCGAAGCGGTGTCGTTTTTGGTGCGCATGAAAGAATGCATCGAGAATCCCAACCGCCTGTTGATTGACGTTTAAGGACCAGCCGGGTGGGCCCGGAGAAAAAGGAAATGTTCTGATGAGCGAACCTTATGATGTGGTCATCATCGGCGGCGGCCCCGGCGGCTACGTGGCGGCAATCCGCGCCGCCCAACTGGGCCTGAAAACCGCCATCGTCGAAAAGCGCGGCGCGCTCGGCGGCACGTGTCTCAACGTCGGCTGCATCCCGTCCAAGGCCTTGCTGCAATCGTCGCATCATTTCGAGATGGCGAATGAGGAATTTGCCGCCCATGGCATCAAGGCCAGCGTCACGCTTGATCTCAAGACCATGTTGGGGCGCAAGGACAAGGTCGTTACCGATTTGACCCAGGGCGTCGAATTCCTGATGAAGAAGAACAAGGTCGACTACGTCATCGGTGAAGGGCAGATCACCGGCCCCGGTGCGGTCGTCGTCAACGGGTCCAAAAAACAAACCCTCAAGACAACCAACATCATCATCGCTACCGGCTCGGACGTCACGCCGCTGCCCGGCGTCACCATCGACGAAAAACAGATCGTAAGTTCCA
>JABMOY010000026.1 GCA_013203955.1 Rhodospirillales bacterium
CGAGTTCTGCGGCAAGATCAAGGCCGGTAAGGACAGCCAGACCGATCCCGACTTTTCCGTCATCGCCCGCCTGGAAGCCTTCATCGCCGGGCGCGGGTTGGACGAAGCGCTGAAGCGCGCCGAGGCCTATCATGCCGCCGGTGCCGATGCGGTGCTGGTGCATTCAAAATTATCGACATCGGACGAAATCCAATCTTTTGCAAAAGAGTGGGCGAACCGGTGCCCGATCGTCATCGTGCCGACGAAATATTATCAAACGCCGACCGATGAATTCCGCAAGTCCGGTATCTCCGTTGCCATTTGGGCCAACCATAACCTTCGCGCCGCGATCACCGCCATGCGCGAAACATCAAGGCAGATCTACCGCGAAGAAAGCCTGGCCGGCGTCGATGGCGCCATGGTCAAGGTCAAGGACGTGTTCGAGCTGGCCGGCAATGATGAGCTGGCCGAAGCCGAGAAGCGTTATTTGCCGAAGCGCGCCGAGAAAGCCACCGCCGTGGTGTTGGCGGCGTCGCGGGGCGCTGCCCTGGGCGAACTGACCGAGGACAAACCGAAATGCATGATCGACGTTCGCGGCCAGCCGCTTTTGCGCCGCTTGGTTGGCACCTTGAAGGGGTCGGGTGTCGATGACGTTGTCGTCGTTCGCGGTTACAAGAAAGACAAAATCAACTTACCCTCGATCACCACCGTCGATAACGACCTTTACGCCAACACCGGCGAGGCCGCCAGTTTAGCGTGCGCCTTCGATCATCTTTCCGGTGTTTGCCTGATTTCTTACGGCGATATTCTTTTCCGCCAGCATTACCTGGACCAATTGTTGGAAAGCGAGGACGACATCACCATCGTCGTCGATGCCCTGTGGCCCGAACGCCTGTCCGACGCCGAAGACTGGGTCCGCGATTTTGTGAAATGTTCAAGGCCGTTCTCGGGCGATTACCTGGATGACGAACCCGTGCACCTGACGCAGATCGGCAATGACCTGGACACAGGTGACGTCGATGGGGAATGGATCGGCATCGCCAAGCTGAGCGAACAGGGCAGCGAATTGGTGCGGGCCGAAATAGAAGCCATGCGCGCCGATGGCAGCCTTCCGCAGTCAAGCACGCTGGATCTGTTTCAACGCTTGATCGACGGCGGCGCCCAGGTCCGGGTGCAATATGTTCCCGGCCAATGGCTCGATGTCGATGACGCGGCGGACTTTACAAGGGCGGGCAAGTTTCTGTGATCCAAGCCGGCCACTTCCTGGGCGCCGGAAACGATGCTGGGATTGATTTTTACACGGGCGTCCCTTGTTCTTTCCTAACGCCGCTGATTAACGGCGTCATCACCGACAAAAAACTGGACTACGTTGCCGCCGCCAGCGAAGGCGAGGCCGTGGCCATTGCGTCCGGCGCTTGGTTGGCCGGGCACCGCACGGCGGTCATGTGTCAGAATTCAGGGCTCGGCAATGCCGTCAACCCGATCACGTCGCTGAATTTCCCGTTTCGCATCCCGACCTTGATGGTCGTCACCTGGCGCGCCGGACCGGGACTGACGGACGAGCCGCAGCATGAGTTGATGGGCCGCATCACGCCGGGTCTTTTGGAATTGATGGAAGTCCCACACCGGCCATTCCCGATGGACGAAGCCGACATCGCACCCGCCATCGGCGAAGCGTGCACGGAAATGGATAAAACCGGCTTACCCTTCGCCTTCATCATGCAGAAGGGCGATGTTGGAAATGATGGCGGGGACGACATGTCCGCACCGCCGCCGATGGGGACGGGTGCGGTTCAAGACCTGATCAAAAACGCACCGCCGCCGACCCGTTACCAAACGTTGGAAGAATTGTTGGCGGTCGTCCCTGATGACGCCGGCATTATCGCCACCACCGGCAAATGCGGGCGCGAGCTGTTCACCATCGCCGATCGGCCCCAGCACCTTTACCAAGTCGGGTCCATGGGCTGCGCCGCCGCCATGGGCCTGGGCGTCGCCATGAACTCGGACAAGCCCGTGGTCGTGCTCGACGGCGACGGGGCGGCGTTGATGAAGATGGGGACGCTGGGCACCATCGGCGCTTATAGGCCGGAAAATCTGATCCATATCGTGCTTGATAACGGCACTTATGATTCGACCGGCGGCCAGCCGACGGTTTCAGGCTCGGTCGATTTTGCCGCCGTCGCCGCCGCCTGCGGGTATGTTGAAAGTTACCGCTGCGATGGCTTGCAAGGCTTCGCCAAGGCTTTCAAGTCGGCGTTGTCGGGGAGGGGCCCGTGCCTGATCCATATGCGGATCGCGCCGGGGTCCATGGACAACCTGGGCCGCCCGACGATCAAGCCGCCCGAGGTCGCGCATCGTTTCCGGGATTTCCTGAAACCCTGAGTCACGACACCTAGATCCATCGGTTAGCCCTTGTTCGGCTTCCAGGCCTCGATGATTTTTTTGACCTGGGCCAGTTGATCGGGCGTCAAGCCCTTGGCGATTTTGTCACGGCGTTCGGCGGTTCCCTTGACGCCCTTCTTGGCGGCGAGCGCGTACCACTTATAGGCCTGCACAATATCCTTGGTCGTGCCCTGGCCTTTTTCGTAGATGAAGCCGAGGCTCAACTGCGCTTTGCCGTGGCCGGCCTCGGCGGCCTTTTTGTACCAAATTAAGGCTTCGGCCTCGTTTTTTGGAAGTCCTAAGCCCTTACGCAGAATTCGGGCAAGGCTGAATTGGCTTCTCTTATCGCCTTGAACAGCGGCTTTTCGAAACCAATCCGCCGCCTTGGCCGCGTCCTTGGCGACACCTTCACCGTTGGCGTAAATTTTTCCGAGACGGTATTGCGCCAAGGCGAGGCCTTTTTTGGCGGCTTCGATCTGTAATTTAAAAGCGTTGACGAGGTTTTTCCCGACGCCCCGGCCCTTGGCGTAACTGCGGCCTAAGTGGTATTGGGCGAGGGCCATCCCTTGCTTGGCCGATCGCCGAAACCATTTCACCGACGCCGCTTCGTCCTTGCGTACACCTGTGCCGGCGACGAGCCTTCTGGCCAGCTTGAATTGGGCGAAGGGGTCGCCCTGGGCGGCGGCTTGGTAGTACCACTTCGTCGCCTTGCCGGGGCTTGGCGTCACGCCTAAGCCCTTGTCGTAGGCAAACGCTATTTCCAATTGCGCCTGCTTGATGCCCTTCCCGGCGGCCAGTTCGAACAATTTGGCGGCTTTTTTTGGGTCACGGGGGATGCCCAACCCGTCCCGGAAGGCCAACCCCAAGGCGAATTGATCTTCGGGCAAGCCTTCCTTCAATACTTGGCGGTAGCGGTCCTCGATCCGCATCCCCGTTGCCGCCTTGATCGCCTTGCCCGAGATGCCGCTGGCCTTCAGCGCCTGCACATATATCTCAAAGGCGGCCAACAGCCAGGGGACGTCGGGGTTGAGAACATCCCACAGCTTTAAGGAGGGGGGATCCTTTTGGCGAAGGTGGCGTTTGAAATCGGAACAGTAATGGTTTTCCAGGTTCTGGCGGAAGTTGACGATATCGCGGTGGAATTTATCGACGCCGAGGTCTTGCAGAACCTGTTCCTGGTAGAGCCAGGCTTCGCATTCCAGGTCCAACTCGCGGAGAATATCGATCCGTCCCAGCAGTTGCTGCACGGCATGGCCGACCAGTTCATGGGCCAAGACACCGGCCAGTTCGGGCGTCGTCCATTTGATGCCGAAGCGGGTGACGATGGTCAGGAAGGATTTCTCGATCTTCTTGTCGCCCCGGTTTTTGAAATAGTTGGGGAAAAACATCGCCGCCTTGATTCGGGTCAGGTCTTCGACCTTGTTCGGGAATTTCGGGTCATAGACGATGAAAACCTGTCCGTTTTTTTTCAGTTTTTCGATGGTCGTTCGGCTGAGTTCCGATTTTTCGTAAAGCAGGTTGAGGGCATCGCGCATTTTTTCCATCCCCGGCTTCGGGGCGACGAGGGAAATGGAGAACTTGGCGCCGGCCGGCGGCGCCGTGGCGATGAGAAGGACGCCTTTATGGATCAGCTGAATCTGCTCAGGCGGAGCGACCGGCGCAGCCGACGCCGGAGCGCCGGGGAGTGACATGGTAAAAAACGTGGCGAGAATAAGCCTAAGTATCCGCTCAAGAACCGACATGGCCCTGTCTCCCAGGAATGATTTTGTTCCCCCAAAGGTAGCACAACCGGTCCATATGCGCGACGGGGGGTGCGGTTGTGAATGGTCGTTCCGGTCGGGGATAAAGCCGTTGACCTTCCAGTGACTGGAAGCCCCTATAATGCTTCCATTGCACTGGAATGTTTGGTGTGGCCCATGAAGCTAACACCCGAAACAACTTTTTAAGGAGTTCAAATGGATACGATCCTTTCACTTTTGCTATGGGGAGGGGTGCTGTTCCTCATGATGCGTTTCGGGTGCGGGTCGCACATGTTCGGTCATGCCTTCCAAGGTAAAAAAGAGTCCGCCACCAGTGGTCATGGCGGTTGCGGTACGGGCAAAACGAAGCGCGCCCCGGTTGCCGTGGACTCTCAACAAGTCAGATGGGAGGCGCCGGAGAAGGACAACGATCCTGTCTGCGGCGAAATAGTTTCGACGACTGAAGCTAAATCCAGCGTCCATGACGGCATAGTCTACTACTTCTGCTCCCGCGAATGCCGCGAAGCCTTCGAGGCCGCGCCCGAACACTACGTCGGTCTGGGAGTCTCGCATAATGTCCCCCGTCTCGATCACATCTCTGCGAAAGGAGGAAGCCATGGTTGAAAGCGCCCCCACCTTTGAAAATTCAGACATATTTCCCGCCCGATCCCCCGCGCCACGGGTTTCGATGTATGCCCTGGGCATGAGCCTCGGATTGCTCCTCGCCATTAGCTTCGTGGTGTGCGTTTTGTTCGATCTGGTGTTTCCGGCCTACGCCATGAACCCGGTTTGGGCGCCGCTTTTTCCGGGATTTACCTGGTTGAATTGGACCAGTTTCTTTATCGGCCTCGTCGAAAGCTTCGCCTATGGTTGGTACGTCGCCGTGATCTTCGGACCCCTCTACAACTTCTTCGCCGCAAGGGCCCTTTAACCCGAGGATTTGTCCGCCATGGTAGATATCGTCGCCCCCCTGAATTACGAACGATGGGCGGTTCTGGTCAGCCCGCTTCTGTTGCCTGACGCCCAGGGTGAAAAGCCCGCAGCCGTGTCACGGCATGGCCGGAACGCCCGGCTGGGGAAGCCTGGTGGCCGGCAGTTATGACGAGCGTCCGGCGGGCGATAATGCCGCGCCGCCAAAACCTAAGGGCGTATCGCAAAAAGATCACGAAGCCCATCACGCCAAGAAACCCGCGAAAACCGCGGCCGCCGCCGAGGTGGTGAGCATTCTGTCCGTCATTCGCATCGCCGACGGTGCCATCACACGGCGCATCGAGGTTCCGGGCGCGGTTCACCACACAGTCGTCGTTCCCGGTGGACGGTTTGCGGTCGCTACTCATCCTAACCGCGACAGCGTTAGCGTCGTCGATCTTTCGTCCGGGCAGATCCTGGCCGAGGTGCGGACCGGACCGCTTCCCAACTACGCCGTTGCCCTCCCTGACGGCAAACGGGTCTACGTCAGCAACGCAGGAAACAGCACCGTCAGCGAAATCGACACCGAACACTGGACCGTGCGTCGGAGTTTCACCGTCGGGAAAAGCCCCGAGCATATGGTTTTGTCACCGGATGGGGCGGCCCTTTACGTTGCCAACGTAGATGACGGCAGCATTTCCATCGTTTCCCTGCCGGAAGGTTCGGTCACGGACACACTACAGATTGGCGGCGCGCTGCATGGCCTCGACCTGTCGGACGACGGCAAAACGTTGTTCGTCAGCGGTCGCGAAAAGAACAAGGTGGTGGCGGTCGATCTGACGACAAAGAAGATGCGGAGCAAGCCGCTGGCGCCGGCGCCTTATCACCTGATCGCCGTTCCTGGAACCGGCAAGCTCTACGTTTCAAGCGCCGAGGAAAGCAAGTTGTGGGTTGTCGATCAGGGGAGTCTCGCCGTTGTCCGCGAAATCCTTATCCCTGGTCAAGGCCATCAGATGGTGGTTGTGAGCAAATAACGGAAGCGAAGGTTTTTCGAGGAGAACGTAAAAGTGGCCGCCATCACTTCAGCAGGAAATGAAACGAAGCGGGGTCCGGCTTACATTCTGCCGTTGATTGTCTTCGCGGTGATTGCTGTTGCCTTTGCTGTTGGCTTGACCCTGAACCCCCGCGAATTGCCATCGGTTCTGATCGGCAAGCCGGTGCCTGAGTTCGATCTGCCGCCGGTTCAGGGGCGTACCCTGGGCCTTTCCAGCAGCGACCTGAAAGGCGAGGTTTCGATGGTCAACGTCTTCGCCTCCTGGTGTACCGAGTGCCGCGTCGAACATCCGTTCCTCATGGAATTGGCAAAAACCAAGCTTCTTTCCATTCACGGCCTCAACTACAAGGACAAGCCCGATGATGCCGCCAACTGGCTCGATACCCTGGGCGATCCCTACACCCGAACCGGCGCCGACTTGAAAGGCCGCGTGACCATCGATTGGGGCGTCTACGGAGTACCGGAAACCTTCCTGATCGACCGCCAGGGCCTGATTGTCTACAAGCACATTGGCGCCCTCAACTGGACCCTTTTCAACGAGAAGCTCCGGCCTGTCGTCGAGCGCCTCAAGAAAACCGGGCCGTAGATCATGCCGGAAATTGCGGGCATCGGTATTGCTTCGGCGTTTCTGGCTGGACTGGTGTCGTTTTTGTCACCCTGCGTCCTGCCCATGGTCCCGGGGTATGTGTCTTACGTGGCCGGCCGCTCCCTCGACGAACTGAGCGGTCCAACGTTTCTTCGTACCCGGCTCGCCGTATTGGGATTGAGCGCCAGCTTCGTGCTCGGATTTTCAGCCGTTTTTATCGCCCTGGGGGCGAGCGCCACGGCCCTGGGCCAGTTATTTCAAAGTTACCGCTTTCAGGCAGACCTAATCGCCGGTGGGGTGGTCATTCTTTTTGGCTTTCACATGATGGGAGCGTTTCGCTTCGCGTGGCTGATCCGGGAATGGAGGGTTTCCGAGTGGACCCAAGGAGGATCGCCGCTCGGCGCGTTTTTCCTTGGAACCGCCTTTGCCTTTGGCTGGACACCCTGCATCGGTCCGATCCTTGGGGCAATCCTCGCTATCAGCGCCATAACGGCCAGCGTTTCCGGTGGCATCGCGCTTCTGTCCATCTATTCCCTTGGACTGGCAATTCCATTCTTGCTGGTCGCCGCGTTCACGGGATTTTTCATGGAACGGTTTCGCGGCATGGGGCGGGTTGGCCACATTCTGCAACAATTTTCGGGCGCCATCCTAGTGCTGGTCGGGGTCACGATTATGACCGGAATGATGGGATCCTTCGGCACTTGGCTCCTGCGAACCTTTCCGGCGTTTCAGAAAGTCGTACTCTAAACAAAAAGGATACATAGCAATGAGATGGAAAGAGGGTAAGGCCAATGAAAATTTCTGAGAATCTCCCTAAAATTCTGGTAGGCGTGTTTCTCATCGGAGGTATTTCAATGATTGTTTGGAACTCCGTTGCGACCACGGCGCAAACACAACCCGTTGACGTGCGGATTCCCACGTTGTCGGCGCCGGCGCAAAAGGGAAAGCTGGTCTACGACGCTAACTGCGCGGCGTGTCACGGCGCCAACGGCGCGGGGAGCGAGCAGGGACCGCCCCTGGTTCACGATATCTACAACCCCGGCCATCACGCCGACGAATCCTTCATTCGCGCGGTACGATTGGGTGTGCCGCGGCATCACTGGAATTTCGGAAATATGATGCCTCAGCCGAAAGTAAGTTTTGAGGAGACCACGGACATCATCAAATATATCCGCGAGCTGCAACGGGCCAATGGCATCTTCTACAAACCGCATAGGATGTAGGGGACCTTAAACGCTCTTTCTTGTTCCTGTGGTGCCAACGGGGCTATAAGCGGGCCAGGATTGATGATGACCCGACCCGTGACGCCCGCCACAACAGATAGATACCGCCGGCTCCTGATCGGCTGGACCGATGGGGTGCGCCGATTTGCTTGGGTCGTGGTCGCCGCCTCGGTTTTGTTCAGTGTCCTGGCCGTGTTTTTTCTGGCAGGCAATATCCGCATCAACACCGATACCGAAGACATGTTGTCGCCGGACCTGCCCTTCCGCCGTCATACGGCAGAATTCGATAAGGCCTTTCCCCAGTTTTCCGACAACCTTGTCGTCGTCATCGACGCTCAGACCCCGGACTTGGCCGATGACGGGGCGCGCCTGTTGACGGCCCAGTTACAAAAGCAGCCGGAATTGTTCGGCGCCATTCAGGACATGGCGGGGAACGATTTCTTTCGCCGTAACGGGCTCCTCTATTCTGACCTGGAAGACCTTTATGTACTGAGCGATCACATGGCCGAGGCGCAGCCGTTTCTGGGCGCCCTGTGGCGCGATCCCAGCCTCGGCGGGTTATTACGTATGATGGGACTGGCCATCGACGAAACTCTCAAAGCGAAAGACAAGTCGCCCATCGAAATCGCCACCGTGCTTGATGCCGTCGCCGGCGTTGCCGAGGCCCAAAGGGCAGGGCGGTTTGCACAGTTGTCGTGGCAGAACCTGATGGCCGGCGCCGCCGCCGAAGAAGATAAGGCGGCCGCCAACCGGCGTGTCCTGGTCATCCAGCCGGCCCTTGATTTCGGGTCCTTGGCGCCGGCAGCCAAGGTGATGGAGGCGTTGCGGGGGCAAGCCGAGGATCTCGGCCTGACCCCTGAAAACGGGGTTCGTGTGCGCCTGACGGGTTCCGCTGCCTTGTCCCACGAGGAACTGAAAAGCGTCGAGCAAGGGATGGGACTTGCCGGCGTTTTGTCGCTGGTTCTGGTCATCGGCTTGCTGATGATCGGGCTAAGGTCGAAGCGCCTGGTCGCCGCCACCCTGGCGACGTTGGTCATGGGCCTGATTTGGACGGCGGCGTTCGCCATTTTGGCGCTGGGGACGCTCAACCTGATCTCGGTGGCCTTCGCGGTGCTGTTTATCGGGCTTAGCGTCGATTTCGGCATTCATTACGGGCTTCGTTACCAGGAAGCCATCGATGCCGGCAGCAATCACGAAGACGCCTTGTCCGAAGCCGCCGGGCGGGTCGGCGGCGCCTTGACGCTCTGCGCCATCAGCGCGGCGATCGCGTTTTATTCTTTCTTGCCGACGGATTATTTGGGCTTGGCGGAACTGGGCCTGATCGCCGGGACCGGCATGTTCATCGCCTTTTTCGCCAATGTCACCGTGCTGCCGGCGCTGTTGACGGTGATGCCCCAAATGAAGGCGAAGATACGAAATACGGAAAGCCGCTTTGCACCCGTGCGGCCTATTTTTCAGTCGTTCATCCGCTTGAATGCCCGCGCCGTTTGTTGGGGCGCCCTGGGCATCGGGATTGCCGCGGCCTTGGCCTTGCCGAAAACGGTTTTCGATTTCGATCCCTTGAACCTGAAAGACCCGAAGACCGAATCCGTGGCGGCGATATTCGACTTGATGGCGGACAACCGCACCAGTCCCTATACGGTGACGATCTTGGCCGGCGATCTGGTTGCCGCCCAAGCTTTGGCTGAAAAACTGAAAACGCTGCCCGAGGTCGACGACGCCGCGACGGTGACCGATTTCGTTCCCCAGGACCAAGAGGAGAAACTTGAGGTCATTTCCACCATGGCGCTGTTCCTGATGCCGTCCTTAACCGCTGCCGACCAAGGAACGCCCCAACCGGTCAAAGAACCGGCGGAAGCGCTTCGGGCATTTCGGGAAAAGCTAAAGTTAGTTGCGTCCCTGAATACCGGGGGCAGGGAAGTTTTGGCCGCCAAGCGCCTATCCAAAGCCTTGGATGGCTTGTTCGGAGACAAGGCGTCTCAGGAAAGCTTGAAGCAGTTTGAGGTGCGGCTTTTGGCGGCGCTGCCGGGTCGCCTGGATGCCCTAAAGGCGTCTCTTAGCGCAACCTCTGTCACCCTTAAAACGTTGCCCAAGGATATTACCGACGGACAAATCGCCAAGGACGGAAGGGTCCGGATCGAAGTCTATCCTAAGGAAAGCCTTCGCAGCCGGGATGCCTTGAAACGTTTCGTTACGGCGGTGCGCGGTATAGCCGCTAATGCGTCTGGGTCGTCGGTGGTCATCTTAGAGGCCGGAAACGCCGTCATCACCGCCTTTTGGCAGGCGGGGATCATTTCGATTGTGCTGATTTCAATCATGCTGTTGGCGGTTTTGAAAAGGCTGGCGGATGCGGCACTGGTTTTCGCGCCCTTGGCTCTGGCGGGGCTGTTGACGGTAGCGGCGTCGGTGGTTTTCGGCCTGGCGTTCAATTTCGCCAACCTGATCGTCCTGCCGTTGCTGTTCGGGCTTGGAGTGGCCAGCGGCATTCACCTGGTTCTGCGCGAACGCGAGGAAAAAACCGTCAACGGCGTTCTCGAAACATCGACGCCCCGGGCCGTGGTCTTCAGCGCTTTAACCACCATTGGCTCGTTCGGCAGTATAGCCTTATCGTCGCATCCGGGGACGTCCAGCATGGGCGTGTTGCTAACCATCGCCATCACGTTGACGCTTGTCTGCACGTTGGTGGTACTGCCGGCGCTGATGGCCGTTACATTGAGGCGCGGCTCACGGCCCCAACAATAACTGGTCGGCCTTGGCGTTGAGGGTGCCGATCAAGCCGTCGATGCCGCCGGACGATAATATCCGGCGGTATTCCGAACGCCGCACCGCCAATTCGCTGATGCCGGTGTCCAACAGCACATCGATGATGCGCCACGACCCCTTGATCTTGCGGGTAACGTACGTGAGATCGATAGGGTCGTTGCCGGGGTCGATGATCTGGGTCTTGATTAAGGTGGTTTTCTGCGGCCCCGGTTTTGATCCCACGGTCTTGAAAGCCTGGCCCGAATAGCCGTTGAATTGCGAGGCGTAAGTGCTGACGCTAAGCCGGGTGAAGGCATCAACAAGTTTTTCGATCTGCGCCGGGGTTGCCTTTTTCCAATAGGAACTGGAAGCCACCTGAACCATGAGCCGCAAATGGAAACTTTCCTTAATCGAGGGCCCCAGTTTTTCAAATCGGCCTTTCACGCCAAGCGCCTTGGCATTTTTCATGACGCCGAGCAGACTGTCATGAAAGGCCGTCACGACCTGCCCAGGTTTTGCCAGGGGAGGTAGCAGGGGCGGGGAGGGGGGCGAAGACGGGGCCGCGCCAACGGGGCCGACCGCAAGAGCCAACAAAAGGATCGAAAAACCCAAGGTGATAAAACGAAGGCGGTTCATGCTTTTTTCATTATCAACGGAATGTGGCCAAGATGTGGTGGCTCCGGAATGAAAGGGGGGTCACTTGGAAATTAATCCGTCGGCCTTGGTGTTCAATAGGGAAATGAGCCCGGGGATGCCTTTGTTTTTCAAAATCAAATGGTATTCCGAGCGGCGCACCATCAATTCGCTAATGCCGTTATCCAAAACAACGTCAATTATCCGCCATCTGTCCTTAATCGATCTCAGGACATAAGCGATATCGACCGTCGACTTGTCTGTTTTGATTAGTTTGGTGACCACCAACAAAGTTTTTTGCGGCCCCGGCTTTTCTCCTGTCAGTTTGAAAACCTCGCCGGAATATCCGTCAAACAATGTCGCCAAAATCGAAATGCTCATGCGGCGAAAGGCTCTGACCAGTTCAATCCTTTCCGAGGTCGTCGCTTCCTTCCAATAACTTCCCGTTGCGATCTGGATCATTAGGGGCAGGTGGAACGTTTCTTCAACGATGGGGCTCAAGTGGTCGAATCGTTGCCGAACGTTCGACGATTCGGCCTCTTTCATGACTTCAAGCAGATTTGCCTGAAATTTTTCGACCAGATCGCTCGGCGATGGGCCGGCGGCTTCGGTGGGCAGGGGACCCCAGAGGAAAAAGAACAAAACAAGTAAATGAGCAGGAAAAAATAGCCGAAACATTAGAACCCCCCGGAAATGTTTGATTAATTAAAAGACAGTGTAAATTGCCCCGGGCATCAAGACAATATTAACCCTATTTGGCTAGCCTCTGTGTGGTGTTTGGGATACGTCGAAGTGCATAATTAATTATGGTGGTTGCGGGACACGGAAAGTTCACCTATTAATGTAATCATCTTCCGGCTTGGGAATTAACGCCTTGGCCGGTAACTTATGTTCGGCAACAAACCACGGGGCCAAGTCACAGGACGATAAGGTTTTTTGGTGTAAAAAAATGTCTTTACTGAATAATAAATCCCCAAGAATTTTAAATGCTGTTTTTGCGGTTGTTCTGGCTTTAGGCTTGGCATTGCCGACGGTCTCTTTTGCATCGGACCCTCTTACACCGGAATTGGATGGCTCAAATGTGGCCACCGAAGTCTCGGCTTCGCCTGATATTAATTTGGCAGCCGCCAATACCGAAGAAGACGTCAACGATCCCATAGAACCCGTGAACAGGGTGATTTTCGAATTTAACGAGGTCATCCAGGATGCTATCCTTAGGCCCGTTGCCAAATTTTACAACGACACCGTGCCCGTGACGATCCGCCAGGGTGTCAGCAACTTCCTGGATAACCTCGCCACGCCCATTGTTTTGGCTAATGACATATTGCAAGGCGAATTCGAACGCGCCCTACAGACGGTTGGCCGCGCCTTGGTCAACTCGACTGTCGGTTTTTTAGGGTTTGCCGATGTCGCCGCCGAATTGGGCGTTGAGCGCCATGACGAAGACTTTGGTCAGACCTTGGGTGCCCACGGGGTCGGTGAAGGTTTTTACCTGGTGCTGCCGATTTTCGGTCCCTCCAATCCCCGGGATTTGGTCGGCAAATTTATCGTCGATCCCTTTTTTGATCCGGTCGGGCTGTGGATCGACAATACCGACCGCGATGAACTCGGTTATACGTTGGATGGGGTCGATGGGCTCGATGAATACGCCGGCATTGTGGATGAGTTGAATCAGGTGAAAAAGACCTCAGTGGATTATTACGCCGCCGTCCGCAGCCTTTACCGGCAAAAGCGTAAGACCGAAATCCGTAACGGATCAACCCTGGAACTGCCGCCCATTCCCGATCTGGGGTATAACATCGCGCCCGAAAACCTTGACCAGTCCCTGGCGGTCATCGAACAGCCCTCGGTGCAATAATTCCTCCTATTTGCGTCCTTTAGATTTATCTAATTTATTGAAAATAAAGGATGTTTTTCTAAATTCCTTGACTTTCGCCGGATATTTTGTATCATCTGTGTGTTCGCTGGTGCCCTTTGGGGCCAGTTTCCATCGGCCCGATCCTTGGGTGGGCCAAAAGGCGTATTGCTTCGATTGGAGGATATGACCGTGGGCTATTCTTTAGCAGGATTGAAAACGCGCGAAGGCTTTGCGTGTGTGCCTCCCGAAATCCCCAAATCGAAAATTGTTGTTGGCCTTATTTCGCACATGTTGTGCGGCTAGGTTTGATTTTTCCGACAACGGTTAACGAGCGCCGTAACGAAAGATGAAGAAAGAGGAGTTTCAATGTCGTCATTAAGCTTACCAGCAGTCCCTGTTGATGGTGGATTATCGCATTATTTTCGCGAGGTCTGGACCTTCCCAATGTTGGAGAGGGAAGAAGAAGTAATGCTGGCCATCCGGTTGCGGGACAAGGGAGATACCGATGCCGCCCATAAGCTGGTGACGTCGCATTTACGCCTGGTGGCCAAAATCGCCATGAAATACAAGGGTTACGGCCTGCCCATCGCCGACTTGGTTTCGGAAGGCAATATCGGCCTTATGAAGGCGGTGAAGAAGTTCGATCCCGAATTAGGGTTTCGCCTATCCACTTACGCCATGTGGTGGATCAAGGCGTCGATCACGGAATACATCCTGAAATCATGGTCGATGGTGAAATTGGGTACGGTGGCATCCCAGAAGAAACTGTTCTTCTCGCTCAGAAGCCTCAAGGGCCGCCTTAATATCCTCGATAGCGGCGAGTTGACGCCTGAGCAAGCCGGGCAGTTGTCTAAAGCCGTCGACGTTTCCCCGGACGAAATCATTAAAATGAACCGCCGCTTGTCCATCCGTGACATGTCCTTGAACGCGCCTTTGTCGCAAGACGAGGAAGGCGGGGAATTTCAAGACACCCTGGTTGACGGCGGGCCAAGCCCCGAAACCCTGGTGGCTAGGGCGGAGGAGCATTCCTACCACGGTGAAATTTTGAAACGCGCCCTTAACACCCTGCCCGAACGCGAGCGGAACATCCTGAAAGAACGCCGATTGAAGGACGATCCGTTGACGCTGGAAGTCCTTGGCAAGGAATATGGGATCAGCCGCGAGCGCGTGCGCCAGCTTGAAGCGCGGGCTTTCGAAAAAATCCAAAAGGTCGTGAAAGCCACCATCGCCGAAGAAGCCGGAGCCTCAACCTTCCGATAAAATAACAAGCTCGTTCCCGTCTTTGACTCGAAAGCGGGCGATTGTCTTCCACGCCTCTTTAAGCTTGGATAGGGTGCCCCTGTATCTTTACGACCGACAAGAATTTTAAATTAATTCCCGGAATTCAGGTTGTTTTAAGGTAAATGTGACACTCATCACTTCGGGTTTTAAAAGATTCAGGCAATAGTCTATATAAGCCGTTGGGGTTGAGTTATATAAATAGAGATAGGTGGCTACTTGGCGTAACCTGTGCCAGTGGCTTCTTAAACGAACAGGGCGAAATGGCATTAAAGATTAAATTCTGGGGGGTGCGCGGTTCCATCGCCTGCGCGACACCGGAGCACATGAAATACGGTGGCAACACCAGCTGCATTGAAGTGCGGGCCGGCGACCATTGTTTTGTCATGGATGCCGGAACGGGGCTGCGCGGTTTCGGCGATGAATTGTCTAAGAATGGCGAATGCGTATCCCACATGCTGTTCACCCACACCCATTGGGACCATATCAACGGCTTTCCATTTTTCGCTCCCGCCTATAATCCCGCCAATTCGTTTATCATCATGGCTGGGCATCTTCAGGACGATGGAGGCATTCAGGATGTTCTGTCCACCCAGATGAACAATCCGGTGTTTCCCGTGCCTTTGGAAGCCATGCAATCAAGCCGTGAATACCAAGATTTCGAGGCCGGCGAAAGTTTCAAGATTTTTGATGACGTCCTGATTAAGACCGCTCTCCTTAACCACCCTAACGGCGCCACGGGGTACCGGATTGAACACGGGGGCAAGATCGCTGTTTACGTTACCGATACCGAACACGTACCGGGCGAGCTTGATCAAAATATCCTGGGTCTGATCGAAGGCGCGGACTTGGTTATTTATGACAGCACCTACACGGAAGAGGAATTCCCCTCGAAAATCGGGTGGGGCCATTCCACCTGGAATGAAGGGATGCGGTTGTGCCAGGCGGCGAATGTCAAGAAATTGGGTATTTTTCACCACGACCCAACTCACGAAGATGATTTCATGGACAAGCTCACCGCCGAGGCCGAAGCCGCCTGGGATGGAAATTTCGTCTGCCGCGAAGGCATGGAAATCGTCATATAAAATCTAAGAATTATTTGTCTTTGGGCGGTTCTTGGCCGGTGGCGGCAGGGGTCGCCGGTTCAACCGCGGGCCCGTCCGATTTTTCATCCGGAGTGGCTGGCCCGGGGGCGGCTGGCATAGCCTTCCCGGATTCCGCAGCCTGCTTGGCCTGTGCCCTGAAGGCGATGGTTTCGTCGACAAGCGCACGTTGTTCCTTTGACATCGGATAGACACGCACGGAAACCCGCCTGTTTTTGGTTTGGTTATCCTTGATGGGGTTGCCTTGTAAGTCCCGGTTGGAGGCAATGGGCTGGGTATCGGCATACCCCGTCGCCCTAAGGCGCAGGGACTCCATTTCCTTGTCGACAAAAAAGCGGACGATGCGGGTGGCGCGGGCCGCTGAAAGTTCCCAGTTCGACGGGAATGCATCGGTGTTGATGGGATCATCGTCGGTGTGCCCTTCGACCTCAACCACATATAATTGGTAGCGCGGCGCCAGTAGGGCCTGGGTCAGCTTTTCCAGGACCGGGACGGCCTCTTCGCGGATATCGGCGGAACCGGGCACATAAAACGCAGACGAGGACAAATCGATAACTACGCCTTTGTTGTCCGTTCTTACCTTTACCACCTGGTCGGCTTGCATGTTGTAGACGACATCCTGGACGTCGATTCTAAGAAGCTGGATGGGGCTCGTTTCCTGGCGGCCGCTGAGGTTGCTTTTGATGGCGGCGGCGGCTTCTTCGAAGGCCGGAATGTCGAATTTCGAGAAGGTCAACAGCATGACGAAAAACGCCATCAGCAAGGTGATGGCGTCGGCGTAGGTGATTAACCAATCTTCCTTGTCTTCTTCGAATTGTTTTTGCTGCATCGCCATGGCGGTTTACCGCTTCATTTTGTCGATATTGAAATGGATCGACGGGTCCAGGAAACTATTCATCTTGTCTTGAATAAACCTCGGGCTTTTCTTGTCGGCCAACAGGGCCAGGCCTTCGGAGACAAGGGTGTTGCGGAAACGAATAATCTGCTCGCGCTGCAGGATCTTGGTCGCCGCCGGCAGGAACAGGATGCGGGCCAGCAGAACGCCATAAAGCGTCGTCAACAGGGCGACGGCCAAACCCTTGCCCAAGGCCGCCGGGTCGTCGGCGCCCATGGAATCCAACATAATAACAAGGCCGACCAAGGTCCCGATCATGCCGAAGGCCGGCGCCGCGGCCCCCATGTTCTTCAGGATATCAACCTGGACGGTATTGCGGCCGAAGGTGGTTTCGACGGTGGTGTTCAAAATTTCGCGGACTTCTTCGCCGGTGTATCCGCTGACCACCATATCGATTCCGAATTTCAGGAATTTGTCACCGCGGGTGGATTTCTTGGCTTCCGTTTCCAACGCCGGGACGCCGCTTTTTTGGACCGTATAGGCCCAACGGATGACGCGGCCGACCTCGCTTTTCAAGACGTTGCGCCCGATGCCCGGCGACACGGCGATACGCAGGATAAGCTTCAGCGTCAAAATCACATAACGGGGTTCGTAGGAAATAAAGGTCGATGCCAAGGTGCCGCCACAGACCATGACAAGGCTGGAAGCGCTTAGGAAAATTAAATAATTATCCGTGGAGGTGACGATGGCGCCCAAGAAAAGGCCAATCGCCCCCAAAAAACCGATAACCGTTGCAATCGACATGCCCGACCCCTGCGCACAATTTCTTTTTTCTTAGGCTTGTTTTAGCCTCTTTTAGGGCTCTCCCCTAGGGCTTCAATAACCTTATACGATTAACCTTATTACAGAACCTTTAATAAAAACCAATAACCTTGGCCGGAATTTTAAGTTAACGCTCCCGGAAAGCCTCATGCTGGAGCTTGAGGACCGGCTTAATTAGGTAATCCATAACGGATTTTTTGCCGGTGTGAATATCGACTGTTGCCTGCATGCCGGGAACGATGGGAAACGAGCCTTCTTCTTTGCCCAGGTAATTTTTTTCCGTCTGGATGACGACCCGGAAATAGGGCTGGCCGTTTTCATCCAGGCTGGTGTCCGGCGCCACCTGCATCACGGTTCCCTCTAGGCCGCCGTAACGGGCGAAATCATAGGTGGAAATCTTGACGACCGCCTTTTGGCCTTCCGAGACATAACCGCGGTCGGTGGGATTGAGCCTCGATTGAATGACCAGATTTTCCCCCGTCGGCACGATTTCCAGAATCGGGTCGCCGGGTTTGACAACGCCGCCGATGGTATTGAAGCGGAGATTCTTGACGACCCCGGAAATAGGGGTCTTGATTTCGGCGCGCGATCCTTGTTCCGTCGCCCGTTTCAAAACTTCCTTGATGCGTGCGATTTCCTGCTCGGCTTTGCCTAATTCATCCTGGGCTTCGCGGCGGAAGCGTATTTGACCTTCCTTGAGGCGCTGCCTGGATTCCTCGATGGCGGCTCTGGCCCTGGGAACCGCCGGTTTCAGGCTTTTCATTTCGCCGTCCAGGCTTTCGACCTCGGCCTCCAGTTCCAGGTGGGCCATTTTCGCGGTCAGGCCCTCGGACAGCAGGGATTTCGACATCTTCAAGCGTTGGGTGGCCAAATTGTAATTCCTGACGGCGGCCTTTTGCCGCGCCGTCAATTCCTGGATTTCCAATTCACGCTGCTTAACCTGTTCCTTCAAAACGGCAAGGGTCGATTCGTTTTGTCTTTTGCGGGCGTCGAAGGCTCGGCGTTGCGCCGCCACCATGGTGGGACGGCTGATGACGAGGTCCTTGGGGAAGTCCAGTTTGATGCCTCGCGCCTCGGCGTTCAGCCGGGCCCGGATCAACAGTTGGCTGTCCAGGCGCACCTGCAGTTCCGCCTTGTTGGTGCCCGTCGATTCCTGGTTCAACTGCAATAAGGTATCACCTTCCTTGACGACATCGCCTTCGGCGACGAACAACTTTTCGACGATGCCGCCTTCCAGGTGCTGGATCACCCTGACTTTGCCTTGGGGAACGACTTCGCCGGGCGAAACAGCGACTTCATCCAGTTCAGCGAAAAACGCCCAGGTGACAAGAATCAACAGCATGGTCATAACCGGCCAGGCGAAAATCCGCCACGATGGCATGGGATGGCTGATGAGAAGTTCGTCCAGCCGTTCGGAACCGGTAGTTTCCGATATCGCGCTCATTATTTCCGCCCTCCGATGGGTAGGGGAGCAGGGGCCCCAGGTTGCGGAGCCTTGTCGCGGGCGGCGTTGATCAGATCGGCATAGGGGTCATCCGAAGGCGCCTTGGCGCCGTCATTGAGCTTAAACAAATTGCCGCCCTGGACGCCGGGATCGGCAGTTGGGCGGGAGACAGGGGCCTGAACTGGCCTAGCCGGGGCGGCTGGCGCAGGCTTAATCACGGGTGCCGGCCTTTGTATGGCTGCCGCCGGCTGGGGTACGGCTGCCACCGGCCGGGGTACGGCTGCCGCCGGCCGGGGTACGGCTGCCGCCGGTTGGGGCGCCGCTGGCTTGGCTGCAACTGCCTGAGCCGGAACCGGAACCGGGGCAGGAGGCGCCGCCGCTGGTGGCCTGGGTGCCGCAGCTTGCGCCGGCTTGGGAACAGGGCTGGCAGGCGGGGGAGGCGTCGGGGCTCCTGCGCCTTTCGGAGCCTGTCCGAAGAGCTTCGGCAGGATTTCCTTGGACGGCCCTGCCAGGGCGACCTTGCCTCGATCCAGCGCCACCAGATCGTCACAGGCAGCCAGCAGAATCGGGCTGTGGGTGATGATGATGACGGTACGCAGCTTGCCGATATTGGTCAGGGTTTGGCGCAGTTCCTGTTCGGCCTGGCGGTCGAGGCTGCTCGATGGTTCATCCAACAGTAAAACCGGGGGGTCGCCGACCAAGGCGCGGGCAATGGCGATGCGCTGGCGCTGGCCGCCCGACAAGCGTCGTCCGGCCTCGCCGATTTCGGTGCCGTAGCCGTCCGGCAGGTCGATGATGAAATGATGGACGCCGGATGCCGTCGCCGCCTTGATGATTTCCTCGTCAGTCGCTTGCGGGTAGCGGTGCGTGATGTTGTCGCGCACGGTGCCCGCGAACAAAACCGATTCCTGGGGCACGTAGCCCATCCAATGGGCCAGTTCGATGCGCGTGAATTGGGCGATGTCGGCGCCGTCAAGCAGCACCCGGCCCGTGGTCGGCGGATAAAGGCCTTGGAGGACCTTGAGCAACGTCGTTTTGCCGCTGCCGTTGCGCCCGACCAGCGCATGAACGCCGCGTGATTTGATGGTGATGTTGACGGAATCGACCACCGGTGCCTGATCCTCGCCATAAGCATAACTAACATTTTCCAGCTTAATCTCGCCGTTCGGCCGTTCCAGCTTGATCTCGCTTTCTTCTCTCTCGGATTCCGTCTCGAAAAGTTCGCCCAGCCGTTCGACTGCCTGCTTGAAGCTGTTGAAGGTGCGCCACTGGCCGACCAGCTGGTTGAGGGGACCCAACAGCCGGCCGCTCAGCATGTTGGCGGCGATCAGCGAGCCCATGGTCATAGCATGATTAACGATGAAATAGGCGCCGATAGACGTCATCAAGACCGTCGTCATCATCGTCAGGCTGCCGCCCAAGTTGGAAAAAATGTCCGTCTTGGCGCCGCGCTGGACGGACTGTTCGATATTTTCCGCGTGCTTATCGGCCCACATGGGGCGCATGGACTGATCCAGCGCCAGCGCCTTGATGGTGGTGCGTCCGTTGATCATTTCCGCGATCAGGCTGTCACGGCTTTGCGTCGTTTGGCGCTCAGCCTGGTTGGCCGAGGCCATGGAGTTGCCGGACTTCCAGGCGACGAACAGGAATATCGGAATGATGCACGCCAAAACAACGGCGATCGGCGTGGCGATAACCATGATCAGCCCAAAAAACAGGAACGCAAACGGCAAATCGACGACCAACAACGCCGACGCCCCGGAAAGCGTGTTGCGCACGATGTCGACATCGCGGAAAAGCGACTGCCAATGGTTGGCCGGCTTCGCTTCCAACAGATGCAGGGGCACGGCCATCAACTTGTCGAACAACTGCTTGCCGACCAGAATATCGACCCGCAAGGCCACCCGCTGCATGATCAGCGAGCGGGAATAGCGCAGGATAAAATCGAAGACGAGAACAAAAAACATGCCGATGACCAAGCCTACCAGGGTGGCGATACCGCCCGACCCGACGACCCGGTCATAGACCTGAAGGGTGAAAATCGGCGTCGCCATCGCCAAAAGATTGACGAAAAGCGACATCGCCACGACTTCGCGGAAAATAGGCTTCAGCGGCTGCAGGAAAGGCTGGAGCCAAGCGCGTGTAGACGGGGTGCTCATCGCTTAAAAATATACGTCCCCGGCCCCGCCGATGCCAGAACTCCCTTATGGGGGCCCAGATTCGTCTTGACCCCGAATGAGTTGGCTAGTGTAGTGCCATAATCTTTCAATCGTCCTAAAGGGAGAAAAACAGCCTGTGACGGGGAAAACGATTCGTTTCTTATATCCAGCGACAAGCCGACGGCAGGCCGGGAATTATGGTTAAGTTTCTCCGCTCCGCTTTCAGTTTCGAGCGCCTGCTGGGCTTTGCCCTGCTGGGCGGGTTTTTGTTCCTGTACACCCTGGACCCCTATCCGGTTAGGTTTCTCCGGCTCAAGACCTTCGACTTTTATCAACAGATAAAACCCCGCGAGATTCCACCGCCCCAGGGCAAACCCGTCACCATCATCGATCTCGATGAAAAAAGTCTGGCCGAGGTCGGCCAATGGCCGTGGCCGCGCACCACCGTCGCCAAGCTAATCACAAACCTAATGCAGATGGGCGCGGCGCTGGTCGCCTTCGACATCGTGTTCGCCGAACCCGACAGGATGAATCCGGGCAACATCCCGGATACGGTGGTCGGCCTGGACGAGGCGACCAAGGCCAAGCTGAGGGCGCTGCCCAGCAACGACGAGGTCCTGGCTCAGGTGGTCAAAAAAAGTCGAGTCGTTTTGGGCCAAGCCGGATACTGGGAAAAGCTTGAAACCAAAAAAGGCCCGCCGATCAAGAAGTCCGTGGCGCTTCTAAAACAGGGAAAGAACGTTAAACCGGAAAATTTTCTTCCCCGGTTCCAATCGCTGATCCGTAACGTTCCGGTGTTCGAAAAGGAAGCCACCGGTCACGGCATCTTCTCGCTGGTGCCGGAACCCGACGGCATCGTCCGCCGGGTGCCGACGCTTTTCGCCTTTGGAGACGGGCTATATCCGTCGTTGTCGGTGGAAATGATGCGCGTCGCTTTCAACCGCAAATCTATCCTGGTCAAGGCCAACGCCGCCGGTATTACTTATCTCGGCGTTCACAAGAAACTGCAACTGCCCACCGACAACCGCGGCCGGGTGTGGCCTTATTTTTCGAAAAGCGACAAATCCAAATACGTTTCGGCCAAGGATGTCCTGAACGGCACCGCCGATCCGGCGCTGGTCAAGGGCAAGCTGACCATCGTCGGCACGTCGGCGGTGGGGCTATTGGATATCCGGGCGGTGCCGACGGAACCGGTGATACCGGGGGTCGAGGTCCACGTGCAATTGATCGAAGCGGCGCTGCACCAGAAATGGCTTTCGCGGCCCAATTACTTTATCGCCGCCGAACTGGCGCTGATCCTGGTGGGCGGGCTGTTGATGATCATTCTCGTGCCGTGGGCCGGTGCGAAGTGGGGCATGGCGGCGTTTGTTCTGGTCGCCGGCGGGGCCGGGGCGACGTCTTGGTACCTGTTCGCCGGCATCGATTTGCCGATGATCGGGCTGAAACTTCCAGGGAGGCTGTTGTTCGACGCCGGCTACGCGGGCATTTCCATCCTGTTCATGTATATGGTGCTGACATATACCAGCTACGCCCGTGAAGAAGCCGAACGCCGCCAGACCCGCGACGCTTTTTCCAAGTACCTGTCACCGGACATGGTCAAACGCGTCGCCGAAAACCCGGGCGAGCTGAAAC
>JABMOY010000027.1 GCA_013203955.1 Rhodospirillales bacterium
CGTCGGCACCGACCGGACGACGGCGGCGGGCGATGTCTGCAACAAGATCGGCACCTACCTGAAGGCGCTGGCGGCGGACGATAATGAGATTCCCTTCTACGTCGGCCTGCCGGGCCCGACCATCGACTGGACGATTGACGAAGGCCGCGATATCCCCATCGAAGAACGCGGGCCTGACGAAGTCACCCGCATGACCGGAACCACCGATAACGGCAGCGTCGAAACCGTCACCATCACCCCCGCTGGCGCCAACGCCGCCAACCCCGCCTTCGACGTGACGCCCAGGCGCCTGATCACCGGGCTTATCACCGAACGCGGCGTATGCGAAGCATCCAAAGAAGCCCTCTCGAAACTTTATCCGGAAAAAACAAAATGACCTTGAAACTTTACGGCCTGCCCGGCGCCTGTTCGATGGCGCCGCACATTATCCTCGAACAATTAGGGCTGGATTACGAACTGGTGTTGGTCGACCGCGACAAGTTGCTGTCACCCGAACACCTGGCCGTCAACCCGATGGGCCAAGCGCCCAGCCTGGCGACGGACGGCGAGCTGATTAGCGAAAGCACCGCCATCATGCTCCACCTTACGGAAAAATACGGTGAGGGAAAAATCGCGCCGCCGCCGGGTTCAATAGACCGGGCGCGCATGATGATGATGATGATGTTCATGGCGTCCCAGGAACATCCGGCCTTCGGGTTATGGCTCAGGCCGTTCCGCTTCCACGACGACGAGGACATCCAAAAAGACCTGGTCGAGACCGCCAACCAGCGTTTCGCCCAATGTTTTGACCGCCTGGATGGCTGGTTGGAGGGCCGCGATTGGCTGATCGGCGATAGCCTGACGCCCGCCGACGCGCTGGCGTTTGTCCACGCCCGTTGGGGGCTCAGGGTGGCGAAACCAACCACGGAATACCCCAACATCTGGCGTTTTGCTGAACACATGGCCGAACAGCCCGCCGTCAGGCGCGTCATGGAACAAGAAGGCATCGACCTCAACGTCGAACAGTATGGCGGGCCCAAGAAATAACGATTACAATCTGCGGACAAAATAATCTTAGGGAGGAAAACATGTTTATAAGGAAAATAATGGGCGCCGTATCGGCGTTGGCGTTCCTACTGGTGGCCGGTATTGGTTCTCCGCAAGCAGCGGAAATCCAGTGGTTCGGTCAATCGGCGCTTAAGATCACGACACCGGGGGGCAAGGTGATCATGGTCGATCCGTTCATCACCAAAAACCCGAAAACGCCGAAGGAACTGAAAGATCTGAGCAAACTCGGCAAGGTTGATCTGGTCATGATCACCCACGGCCACGGCGATCACGTCGGCGATTCGGTCGCCATCGCCAAGGCCAACAACGCCAAGATCGTGCTCAACGCCGACATGGGCCGCACATTTGCGACCATTGGCTGGATCGGCATGAAGCAATTGGTCCGCATCAACAAATCCGGCCCGGTTACCCCCTTGGGCCCCGGCATCACCATCACCATGGTCCACGCCGAACATTCGTCCGAGGTCAGCTATAAGAACGACGGCGGCAAGGATACCATGGGACCGGGTGGTGAGCCGGCGGGCTACATCCTCAAGCTCGAAGACGGCTATACCATCTATCTGGCCGGCGACACCGGCGTCTTCGGCGACATGAAGTTCATCGCCGAATACTACAAGCCCGACGTCGCCTTCCTGCCGATCGGCGGCTGGTTCACCATGGACCCGGTGCACGCGGCCTATGCGGTGAAGAACCTGTTGAAGACGAAAACCGTGGTACCGATTCATTACGGCACCTTCGGGGCTCTGAAAGGCACGCCCGCCGAGTTCAAGGCGGCCTTGGGCAATTTTCCGACCAACGTCGTCGACATGAAGCTTGGCGAAACGCGGACGTTTAAATAACCGTGAAAGGCAGGCGCCATGTCCGTGCTGTTCATCCTCAACGATCCGCCTTACGGGTCGGAACGCGGCTATAACGCGCTCCGCCTCGCTAACGCGCTCAACAAGCGGGATAAGGACACCGACATCCGCGTGTTCCTGATGGCCGACGCCGTGCTATCGGCCAAGAAGGGGCAGAAAACGCCGGACGGTTATTACAACATGGAACGCATGCTAAAACGCATCGCCGCTAACGGTTCACTTTATCTTTGCGGCACTTGCATGGGGGTCCGTGGGCTCGACGAAGGCGACATGATGGACGGCGCCCGCATGAGCACCATGGACGAGTTGGCGAACCTCACCGCCGAAGCCGACAAAGTCCTGGTCTGGTGATGACCGCATGAAGGTGGTGATTACCGGCGCCGCCGGGTTCTTAGGTCTCGGCATTGCAAAAATATTAATCGAGAGGGACGAGGTCGAAAGCCTCGTCCTTTTTGATGCCGCGATCCCCAACGCCTTGCCTGATGACCGATTTGAGGCCGTTACCGGCGATATCGCCGACCGCGAACAGGTCTTTGCCCTCATCGACCGCGACGACATTGTCGTCTTTCACTTGGCGTCCGTGGTCAGCGCCGGTGGCGAGTTGGACTTCGACCTCGCCATGCGGGTTAATCTGGATGGCGGGCGGAATGTTTTGGAAGCGCTTCGGGCGAGGGTGGGTGCGCCGAAAGTCGTCTTCGCGTCGTCCCTCGCCGTTTTCGGCGGCACCGATATGCCGGACGCCGTCACCGACATGACCCGCGTGGTGCCGCAGACGACATACGGCGCGACCAAAGCGATCACCGAACTGCTGGTCAACGATTACACCCGCAAAGGCTTCATCGACGGCCGCACGGCCCGGCTGCCGACGGTCATCATCCGCCCCGGCCAGCCCAACGCGGCGGCGTCGGGCTTCGCGTCCGGCATTTTCCGCGAGCCGCTGGCGGGCAAAGAACACGTGCTGCCGGTGGGCCTGGACACCAAAATGATGGTCATCGGCTACCGCGCCGCCGTCGCGGGGCTGATCGGGCTGTTGGATGCCGACGCCGATGATCTGGGCCGCGACCGCGTCATCGGCTTGCCCAACAACGTCTATTCGGTGGCGGAAATGATCGCCGCCCTGGAAGCCGTCGCCGAGGCCCGGGGCATCGACCTCGGCCCGATCACGCCCGCGCCCGACCCCGCCGTCGAGGCCATCGTCACATCCTGGCCGCAAGCCATGGACGACACCCGCGCCCGTAAACTGGGCTTGCCCGGCGATGAGAGTTTGAACGCAATCATTGAAGAATATCTTGAGGATTTCGGAAGGGTTAAGTTATGACGGATATGCAGGACCATTGGCAGGGAATTTTCGCCGGCAAGGAAGAGGGGAATCTCACCTGGTTTCAGGAAACGCCGGAGGTTTCGCTGAACCTGATCGCCAATTCAGGCGTCGGCGCTGACGCCCGCATCATCGACATCGGCGCCGGTGCGTCGCGCTTAGCCGATGCCCTGCTGGAAAGGGGATTTCCCAACCTGACCGTGCTTGATATCGCCGATGAGGGGCTGAACAAAATCAGGAATCGTCTCGGCGGTGATGCCGGGCGCATCGACTGGGTTGTCGCCGACATCACCCAATGGACCCCGACGGGTCAATTCGACCTTTGGCACGACCGGGCGGTGTTTCATTTCCTGACCGATCCGGACGCGCGCGCCGCCTACCGCGCCGCCCTTGAGGCGACTCTCTCTCCAGCCGGTCAGGTCATCATCGGCACTTTCGCCCTCGACGGCCCGGAAAAGTGCAGCGGCCTTCCCGTCGTCCGATATGATGGTGAAACCCTGGGCCGGGAACTGGGACCGGGATTCCGGCTCGAAGAATCGGTGCCGGATGGCCACGTCACACCCAAGGGCGGCGTCCAGAAGTTTCAATTTTCCCGCTTTTCCCGTGTTTAAGGGCAGGTGTTGAAGCGGGCGGGGAAACCCTCTATGGCTAATGCCGTTATGACAAAGCTCGAACAAAAGAATCCAAACACCCCTGCCGCCACCGTCACCGAGGCGATCACGTCGAGGCGCTCCATCCGCCGTTTCCTGCCGGACCCGGTATCCCGGGCGACGGTCGAAAGGCTGCTGGGTATCGCCAGCCGCGCCCCCAGCGGCACCAATATGCAGCCGTGGCGGGTCTATGCCGTTGCCGGCGACCGCAAGGAAGCGTTGTCCAACGCGATCCTGGAAGCCCATGACGATGTCGGCAATCCGCCGGAGCGGGAATACAATTATTACCCGCCAAGCTTCCCCGAACCCTACAAAGGCCGCCGCCGCAAGATCGGCTGGGACCTTTACGGGCTTTTGGGAATCACCAAGGACGACAAAGAAAAAATGCACGAGCAGCACGGGCGCAATTACCTGTTTTTCGACGCCCCGGTCGGCTTGATGTTCACCATCGACCGCTTCCTGGAAATCGGAAGCTGGCTCGATTACGGCATGTTCCTGCAAAACATCATGACGGCGGCCCGGGGTTTCGGGCTCGACACCTGCCCGCAGGCCGCCTTTGCGCCTTATCACGGGATCATCCGCAAACAGTTGGACATCCCCGAAGATGAAGTCGTCATCTGCGGCATGTCGCTGGGCTACGCCGACCACACAGCGCCGGAAAACACGCTGGAGACGGAACGCGAGCCGGTCGAAAACTTCGCCACGTTCATCGATTTCTGAACCGCCAAAGGTTGCCATTGCCGGGCTGCGGCGATTTAATGGCCCAGAAAAAATTAAAGGAATAAACCAAGGAAACGCCCCATTGGATGAGGTAACGGAATTTCCCAAGTTCAGCATCCTCAGCCCCTGGCCGACGGTCATCAACCGCCATGTCGCCAGCGGTCATGAGAATTACGCCGCCGAAATTACAGGTCTGGCCGAGCAAGCCGTGGACGGTGACGTCTTCGCCTTGGATCACCCGGCGGTTAATTGGCTGCGAAAAACAATCGATGCCCGCATCAAAGCTTATTTCGATACCGCGACCAAGGCGACGGGCTGTTCCTGGCGCGTCGAAGGGCGGCTCATCACCCGGGGCATGAATGAATTTCAGGCCATGAATAACCGGCCGGGAAGCTACCTGACGGGTGTGTTTTGCGTCAACGCGCCGGCACGCAAAGCTGGCCTAAAACTGCGCAACGATTCAGACACCAACACCCTGACCCTGGTCGACCCCAGGCTGGGCATGAACATGATCGGCATCAGCGGCGATCCTTATACGGTGCAAATCTGGAAAATCCCGGCCGAGCCGGGGCTGATGACGATGTGGCCGGGCTACATCAATCACTGGATGACGCCCAACCAATCGGACGAGCCCTTTGTCCTGGTGCGGTTCGACGTGCTTATCGGCGAAGGGGACGACAAGGAAGAAGGCCACACCACCTGGAACCGGCTCGCCGTCTTGGCGCCGGATGCCCCGGCGGCAAAAAAGCCGGATGAGGGTCTGCAAAAAATTTGGCCGACCCTGTTCGTGAAGCGCCACTTGGACGATTGCGAAGACTGGAACAGCCAGCTTGCCGTGTTGATCAACGACATGGAAAAGCAAAACCCGGACCTGACCACCAACAGCTGGCTCGAAAACTTCTTCGACCGCCAGGAAGCGCCGGTGGCTTGGCTGCGCGACCGGGTGACGGAAACGGTCGCAGGGTATTTAGAAGAATTCGTCGATTTCGATTTCCAATGGCGCATCGAATGCTGGCCTAACATCAACCACACCGGCGATTACCACGCGCCGCACATGCACGGTTGGTGTTATTTAAGCGGCACGTATTACCTGGAACTGCCACCCGCCGACCCCGGCGGCGACGATGCCGACGTGCCGTCGGGCGCCATCAATTTCGCCGACCCCCGGCCCGGCATCAATATCGTTTCGGTCGATGGCGATCCATATTCGAAACCGCAGTTTTTCATGCGCCCCGAAGTCGGCACCATGTTGTTGTGGCCGTCGTCGTTAATGCACAATGTCTATCCCAATCTGGCTAAGGAAAACCGCATCACCATCAGTTTCAACGTCGTCGTCAACGGGCCGCTGCCCTGTTAAAGTGAAGCCATGAAAAACCTCTGGTCCGACAGCCAAGCTCGCGCTTTCGTTCGCCGTTACGCCAAGGCGGGCGTCAACCGCGACCGGGCGCTCCGCGTCTACACATCGCGCCTGTTGGGGGGCGAGCCCAAGCTCGTGCTGCACGGCGGTGGCAATACGTCGGTGAAGACCGTCATGCCCGATATCATGGGAAATCCGACGGATGTGCTGTGCGTCAAGGGCTCGGGCTGGGATATGGGCGATATCGAGCCCGAGGGCCTGCCGGCCGTGCGATTGGATCCGCTTTTGAGCATGGTGGGCCTGAAAAAACTCAGCGACGAGGACATGGTCAACGCCCAGCGCGTGAATTTGCTCGATTCGACTTCGCCCAACCCGTCGGTGGAAACGCTGCTGCATGCCTTCCTGCCGCACAAGTTCATCGACCACACCCATTCCAACGCCGTGCTGTCGTTGACCGACACTAAAGACGGCGAGGCCTTGTGCCGCCGCGTCTTTGGCAAACGTATGGGGTATGTGCCTTACATCATGCCGGGGTTTGATTTGTCGAAGAAGGCTTTGGAAGTTTACGTGGCCGACCCGTCGGTCGAGGGCCTGATCCTGTTCAAGCACGGTATTTTCACCTTCGGCGACACGGCGAAAGAAGCCTACAGTCGCATGATTAAAATGGTCAGCTTGGCCGAGAAGCGCCTCAAGAAAGGCCGCAAGAAGGTTTTTGCATCGGCTCGGGTGCCGAAAAAGACGGCGACCGTCGCCGCCATCGCGCCGATCCTGCGCGGCCTGACGCGGCACAACGCCAAGCGGTTGATCTTCGATTTCCGGGGCGGCGCCAAGGTCTTGAACTATGTCAATGGCCGCGAATTGAAGCGTTATGCGACCCAAGGCACGGCGACGCCGGACCACGTTATCCGCACCAAACAAAAACCGCTGATCCTGCCGGCTCCGGTTGCCGGAGAGATTGAGGCATTCGGCAAGGCCGCCGAGCGCGCGCTGAAGCGTTACACCGACGCCTACCACGCCTACTTCAAGCGCAACAACCGCCGCCAGAAAATCAAGCGCACGGAACTCGATCCCATGCCGCGCATGATTATGGTGCCGGGGTTGGGCGTTTTCGGCTTGGGCGCCAATGCCAAGGCCGCCCGCATCGCCGCCGATCTGGCAGAAACCAACATCGACGTCATTACCGCCGCCGAGCGCATTGGTCCTTATAAAGTCATTGCCGAGGCCGATTGCTTCGACATCGAATACTGGTCACTGGAACAGGCGAAGCTCGGCCGTGGCGCCGAGAAACCGCTGGCCCGCCATGTTTCGGTCGTTACCGGCGGCGGCTCGGGCATCGGCGCGGCGACGGCGAGGGCGCTTGCCGCCGAGGGCTCGGAAGTGGCGGTGCTTGATCGCGACGTTAAGGCCGCCGAGGCGGTCGCTTTGGAATTCGGCGGGCTAGGGTTGGCGTGTGATGTCACCGACGCCCGCGCCGTCCGCCGGGCTTTCGATCAGGTTGTTCGCACGTACGGCGGTGTCGATATCGTCGTTTCAAACGCCGGCGCCGCTTGGCAGGGGGCCATCGGCGAGGTCTCGGATAAAATCCTGCGCGACAGTTTCGAACTTAACTTCTTCGCCCATCAATCGGTCGCCCAAAATTCCGTGCGCATCATGGCGGCCCAAGGCACCGGCGGCTGTTTGCTGTTCAACACATCGAAACAGGCGGTCAATCCGGGCCGCGATTTCGGCCCCTATGGCTTGCCGAAGGCGGCGACCATGGCCTTGATGCGCCAATACGCGCTCGACTACGGGCATCTCGGCATCAAATCCAATGCGGTTAACGCCGACCGCATCCGCTCCGGCTTGCTTACCTCCGACATGATCAAGGCGCGCTCGAAAGCCCGTGGGCTCAGCCAAGACGACTACATGGGCGGCAACCTTCTGGGCCGCGAAGTCACCGCCGAAGACGTCGCCAAGGCCTTCGTCGACCTGGCGCGCTCAACCAAAACCACCGCCGCCGTGATTACCGTCGACGGCGGCAACATCGCCGCCGCGTTGCGCTAAACCCATGACAAACCCCGTCGGCGGCTTCGATCACGTCATCGTCGGCGTCGCCGACTTGCAAGCGGCGAGGCAGACGTATCAGCGGCTCGGCTTTACCATGAGCCCCCGGGGCCGGCATATCGGTTGGGGCACGGCCAATTACTGCATCATGTTCGGGGCTGACTATATCGAGCTGCTGGGCATCGTCGATGCGGCTCAGTTCACCAACAACCTGGACAAGCGGCTGGCGGAGAGCGGCGGGGGGCTTTTCAGCGTCACTTATACGACTGCCGACGCCGACGCCGCTTTTGAGGCGCTCAAGCCCCTGGGCGCCGAGCCGCCGAAGCAGTTGAAAAGGCTTCTCGAGCTGCCCGAGGGCACGGTGGAGCCGGCTTTCGAGCTCGTCCACCTGCCGCCCCAGGCAACCCCGGGCGCGCCGGGTTTCGTTATCCAGCACCTGACGCGGGAAATGGTGTGGCGTCCCGAATGGCAGGTCCACGCCAACGGCGCGGTGGGTATCGCGTCTGTCTCCGTCCGCGTCGCCGACCCGGGCGCTGCCGCCAAAGCCTACGGCAAACTTTTCGGGGAAGACGCTGTCGCTTTGAGCGCTGCCGGAATGATGGTCAGGGTAGGGGAAGGGGAACTTTATATAAGCCCCACTGGACCGGATGAGCCGGAAGGGCCGGTCGGGTTCGAAGTAAAAACCAGCGACCTCAAGCAAACGGAAGCGGCCTTAAAAGAATCAGGCGTCCGCTTCACCGGCGAAGGGGAAACCCTCCGCGTCGATGAAGCCGACGCTTGCGGCGCTGCCTTAAGTTTTAGTGCTGGTCCCGCCAGACCTGGCGTTTGACCGCGTACATCATTCCCGTAAAGACGATCAGGAACAGCAGCACCTTAATGCCTAAGCGCTTGCGCTCTTCCAACTCGGGCTCCGCCGCCCAGGCCATGAACGTCGTCACGTCGGCGGATAATTGGGACAGCGTCGTTTTCGTGCCGTCGGCGTATTCGACCGCGTCATCGGCCAACGGCGCCGCCATGGCGATCTGGTTGCCGGGGAAATGGCTGTTGTAGGACATGCCTTCGCTTAATTTAACGCCGTGGGGGGCTTCTTCCTTGTAGCCGGTCAACAGCGCATAGACGTAATCGGCGCCGCCTTTGCGAGCCTTGGTCATTAGCGACAAATCAGGCGGCAGGGCGCCGTTGTTGGCGGCGCGGGCCGCGTTGTCGTTGGCAAACGGCAATACGAAGCGATCCGCCGGGCGCGCCGGGCGGGCATACATCTCGCCCTGGTCGTTGGGGCCGTCCTGGACTTCGAACTCGGCGGCGGCTTTCTTGATTTGCTCTTCATTGAGGCCGATGCCCGTAAGGTTGCGGTAGGCGACCAATTTCAGCGAATGGCAACTGGCGCAGACCTCGGTGTAGATTTGGAAGCCCCGCTGCAAAGCGCCCCGATCGAAGGTTCCGAACATGCCGTTGAACGACCAGTCGCGGGCCTCCAGCTTGGCGCCTTCCGCCGCCAAGACCGGCGAAGCGCCTATGGCAATGGCAATCGCCAGAACGGCGGCGGACGTTTTAAGTGTTTTCATCATTATTTCGTCCCCCCCGTTACCGAGGCGTTGATGCTATCGGGTAGCGGCTTTGGTTTTTCGAGCACGCTGATCAACGGGATAACGAACAGGATGTGGGCGAAGTAGTACGCCGTCGTTACCCGTCCGATCCACAGGAACGGCACGCCATGGAAGATCGCGTCCGGCGAATTGGCGCCGACCCAGCCCAAAATCAGGCAATCGACGAAAAACACCCAGAAGAACTGCCGGTAGATGGGACGGAACTTGGCGCTTCTGACCTTGGAGCGGTCGAGCCACGGCAACAGAACCAAAATCAGGATCGAGCCGAACATGGCGATCACGCCGCCCAACTTGGCCGAGATAATCCACAAATCCGGGACGGCGCGCAAAATTGCGTAAAACGGCAGGAAATACCATTCAGGCACGATGTGCGGCGGCGTCACCAACGGGTTGGCCTTGATGTAGTTGTCGGGCTCGCCGAAGAAGTTGGGCGCGAAGAAGACGAAGAACATGAAAAAGATCAGGAACACGCCAAGGCCGTACAGGTCTTTGATCGTGTAATAAGGATGGAACGGGATGGTGTCCTGCGGGCCTTTGATGTCAATGCCGACCGGGTTGTTGGATTTGTGCACATGCAGCGCCCAAAGATGCAAAAACACCAGCGCGAAGATGATAAACGGCAACAGGTAATGGAAGGCGTAAAAGCGGTTGAGCGTCGGGTTATCGACGGAAAACCCGCCCCACAGCCAGGTGACGATATCGTTGCCGATCAGCGGTATGGCTGAAAACAGGTTGGTAATCACGGTGGCGCCCCAGAAGCTCATCTGCCCCCACGGCAACACGTAGCCCATGAAGGCGGTGGCCATCATGGCGACGATGATGATGACGCCGATAATCCACAGCAATTCCCGGGGCTCCTTGAAAGACCCGTAATAAAGCCCCCGGAACATGTGGATGTAGACGAGAATGAAGAACATCGAGCCGCCGTTGACGTGGATGTAGCGCAACAGCCAGCCGTAATTGACGTCGCGCATGATGCGTTCGACCGATTCGAAGGCGTAATCGACGTGCGCCGTGTAGTTCATGGCCAGCATGATGCCGGTGCCGATCAACACCACCAGCACGATGCCGGCGAGCGAGCCGAAGTTCCACCAATAATTCAGGTTTTTCGGCGTCGGATAACCGGAGCCCACCGATTCGTCGATGAAAGAGAAGATCGGCAGCCGGTATTCGATCCATTTGATGACCGGGTTTTCGTAGAATCTGTTGCTCATGTCCCGGCCCCTATCCGATCTTGATCTTGGTGTCGGTTAAAAAGGTGTAGGCCGGGATCTCAAGGTTCAACGGCGCCGGGCCCTTGCGGATGCGCCCCGATGTATCGTAGTGCGACCCATGGCACGGGCAGAACCAGCCGCCGTATTCGCCCTTCGGGTCGGATGCCTTCTGGCCCAGCGGAATGCAGCCCAAATGCGTGCAGATGCCGACCATGATCAGCCATATCGGCTTTTGCACCCGGTCCTTGTCGGCTTGCGGGTCGGGCAAGTCGCTTAAAGGTACGGCGGCGGACTCCTTGATCTCGGCGGCCGTGCGGTAGCGCACGAAGACCGGCTTGCCGCGCCAAACGACGGTAATGCTCTGGCCTTCCTTGATGGGTTCCAGGTCGACCTCGGTGCTTGACAGCGCCAAGGTGTCGGCGGCCGGGTTCATGGTGTCGATGAAGGGCCAGGCGGCAAACGCCGTGCCGACGGCGCCGACGGCGGCGGTTGAAATGTACAGAAAGTCGCGGCGGGTCTTATCGTCGCCGATGGCTGTATCACTCATGGATTATCCTTTTTCCGATCCCCGCGCTCTCAATCCGCATACCCGAATACTCTACTTGGAAAGGTCTTGAATTCAAGTAAGGATACCGATTAAAGCCCAGGGGAAACCCAGTTGGGAAGGCGGCGCCAGGACCGCCAGCATGGATACGTTATGCGCGAAGGGTATAATGCATAAAGCCTTTATTGCAAAACGATTTTTCGGCCCTGAAATATGCGAATAGCCCTCTATCAGCCGGATATTCCCGGCAACGCCGGTACCTTGATGCGCACCGCCGCCTGTCTGGGCGTCGGCGTTGACGTCATCGGGCCGTGCGGATTCCCGATGTCCGACCGGGCGCTTAAGCGCGCCGGCATGGATTATCTGGATCATTTGAGTTTAAGCAATCACGACTCCTGGCAGGCCTTCCAAAACGACCGGGATGCGGCCTCGCGGCTGGTGCTGCTGAGCACCAAGGCGGAAACGGATTATCTGGATTTCGCTTACCGGGCCGATGACATATTGTTAGTGGGCCGCGAAGGCGGCGGGGTGCCCGACGACGTGCACGCCCTGGCCGACGCCCGCGTCAAGGTGGCGATGGCGCCCGAATTGCGGTCTCTGAACGTGGCGCAAGCGCTGGCCATGGTATTGGCCGAAGCTTTGCGCCAGACTGATGGCTTCCCGAAGGATTTTTAAATGAGCGACGCATACGGAAAAGACCACAAAGCCCAGGCCGAGGAATGGTTCAAAACCTTCCGCGACGATTTGTGTGCGGCGCTCGAAGCCTGCGAGAACGACGTCAAATCAAGACCCGGCGATGTTGTTGTTGGCCCTGGGCGTTTCGAGCAAACAGAGTGGCAGCGCGACGACCCGGAGGGCGGCGGCGGGGTCATGTCGGTGCTGCGCGGGCGGGTGTTTGAGAAGGCCGGTGTTAATGTCTCCACCGTGAAGGGCGAATTCTCCGACGAATTTCGCGACAAAATCCCCGGCGCTGACGTTGACCCGCGTTTTTGGGCGTCCGGCGTCTCGGTGGTCATTCATCCGTGCTCGCCGCTGGTGCCGGCCGCCCACATGAACACCCGCATGATTGTCACCTCCCAAGGCTGGTTCGGTGGCGGCGGCGATTTGACGCCGGTGGTTGCCATCGATGAAGACACCGCCGATTTCCATGCGGCGTATAAAGGTGCCTGCGACAAACATGATGGCGCCTATTACCCGAAGTTCAAAAAATGGTGCGACGAATATTTCTACCTGCCGCACCGGGACGAGGCGCGCGGCGTCGGCGGCATTTTTTATGACAATCATAATACCGGCGACTGGGAAAATGACTTCGCCTTCACCCAGGACGTCGGCCGCGCCTTCCTCGGTGCTTATCCGATGCTGGCCCGCCGCCACATGGACGAAACCTGGACCGACGAGCAGCGTCAGGCCCAGTTGGTCAAGCGCGGGCGCTACGTCGAATTTAATCTGCTGTATGACCGGGGCACGACATTCGGGCTGAAGACCGGCGGCAACACCGAAGCCATCCTGATGTCGCTGCCGCCGGAGGTGAAGTGGCCGTAGGGGACCCGGCGGCTCAGCCGCCTTCCCTCGACCGCTTGCCGATCAACTTATGCAGTTCCAGGGCGACGAAACCGGGCAGCAGGCAGGGCAGGATGACCCACCACCATTCTGCGGGAAAGGCGGCGGTCCGGAAGACGACCGAAACGGCCGGAATGAAGGTCGGCAGCAAACGGGTCAGGAGGCTCGCCACGATACCGAACAACAGCCACCTGTTGGTAAAGGGGCTGAAGGTGAAGGCGGACTGGTGGACCGACCGGGCGCTCAAAACGAAGCCGAAGTGAACTAAAAGCACGGCCCAAAAGGCAGCCGTCTGCGCCTGAGTCAGCAGCAGCGGGTCGACCAGCACCCCATCCACCACGGCCGAGGCCCCGAAGTGGTGGTAAACGAAAAACGTCGGCACCGATATCGCCAGCCCGATCAAGATCACCCGTTGCAGGAAATGCGCATTGGCGATCTTCGCTTTCGGGTCGCGCGGCGGGGTCGCCAGAATGTTTCGCTGTTTGGGCTCCATCATCAGGGGCATGGTCAGGAAGACGGAATCCAGCAGGTTGACCCACAAAATCTGCACCGGCTCCAGGGGCAGGCGGATGGCGAACAGGGGAATGAGCGGCGCCAGCAGGACGGCCCCGAGCACAAGCAGGGCCTGGCCGCCGTTCGTCGGCAGGGTGTAGAGGATCGCCTTCTCCAGGTTGTTCCAGGCATGCCGTCCCTCTTCGACGGCGCCGACGATGGAGGCGAAATTATCATCCGTCAGCACCATGCCGGCGGCTTCCTTGCTGACCTCGGTGCCGGTGATGCCCATGGCGATGCCGATGTCCGCCACCTTCAAGGCGGGTGCGTCGTTGACGCCGTCGCCGGTCATCGCCACCACGTTGCCTCGTTCCTGCAATTGCCGGGCGATCCGGAGCTTATGTTCGGGGGCCGCGCGGGCGAAGACGGAAACCTGCTTCACCGCGTCAAACAGGTCCTCATCGCTCATCACCGCCAGGTCCTCGCCGGACAGAACGTGCTCGTCTTCGCCGATGATCCCTAATTGTTTGGAAATGGCCTTGGCGGTCAATGCATGGTCGCCGGTAATCATCACGGTTCTGATGCCGGCGGCCTTGCTGTTGTTGATCGCCTCGATGGCTTCCTCGCGGGGCGGGTCGATCATCCCCTGCAGACCGAGAAAAGTGAACCCACCCAAATCTTCCCGGTCAAGGGACGTTTGCGCCGCCGGCACCACCTTCATGGCCATGCCGAGGACGCGCAGTGCCTGGTGGGCCATTTCACCGGTCTTCTCCAGGATGGCATCCCGATTTAATGCTTCCGGACCTTGGCCGCCGAGCTGGTCACGGCAGAAGGTCAGCACGCGCTCGGGCGATCCCTTCAGATAGATCAAATTGCGGCCCCGTTCCCGGTGCAGGGTGGCCATGTACATATGTTCGGAATCGAAGGGAATCTCGTCGAGCCTTTCGAGCTTTTCCCCATCGAGGAACTTGGCGGTGGACACTTTGAGCGCCCCTTCGGTGGGGTCGCCGATGACCGTATAGCGGCCGCCTTTTTCGACAATGGAGGCGTTGTTGCAATGGTTCCCGGCTGCCAGGGTTTGACGAAGGGCATCGCCGATCCGGGCCGGAGAAACTTCTTGGCCCCCATGGGTTAATGCGCCGTCCGGCCCGTATCCGACGCCGCTTAGCTCATAATCTTGGGCCGCGGCGTAAAGGCGCGTCACGGTCATTTCGTTTTTGGTCAGCGTTCCGGTCTTGTCCGAGCAAATAACCGTCGTGCAGCCGAGCGTCTCGGCCGCCGGCAGCATTCTGATAAGGGCGTTTCTTTTCGCCATGACGGTGGCCGCCATGGCGAGAATGGCGGTGACAATCATCGGCAGCATCTCCGGGATCGCCGCAACCACCAGCGAAACCGAGGCCAGGAAGCTGTAGATCATCGAGTAGCCGAGCAGGCTCCCGAGGATGAAATTGACAATGCCGACGCCGAGGATGGCGATGATCAGGACCTTGGTGAAATCGGACATTTTCCGCTGCAAGGGGGTCTCGTGGGTAGGCGTGTGGCGGACCAGGGCGGCGATTTTGCCGAACTCGGTTCTCTCGCCGGTCTCGACGACCACGCCCCGGGCTAAACCGCGCGTCAGGAAGGTGCCGCCGAAGGCGATGCATGACTGGTCTCCCGGCGGCAGGTTGGGCCTGTCGAGGGGGGCGACATGTTTTTCCACCGGCACCGATTCCCCGGTCAGCACCGATTCGTCGGCCGCCGCTTCATGGCTGTGGAAAATCCTAAGGTCCGCCGGGACCTTGTCCCCGCCGCCCAGAAGCACCACGTCGCCGGGGACCAGATCGGCCGTGGGGAGGATGCTCCGCATGCCGTCCCTGAGCACCGTGCACTCCGAAACAATCATTTTCTTCAGGGCCAGAAGCGCGCTTTCGGCCTTGCCCTCCTGGAAGAAGCTGAGAACCACATTCAGCAGGACGACGCCCAGAATGACCAGGGTATCGGCCAGCATGTCGCTGCCCTTCAGGGTCAAAACGCCGGTCGTCGCCGCCGCCGCCAGAAGGATATAGATCAACAGGTTGTGAAACTGTCGCAGGAACCGTGTGAACGGGCTAACCTTCTTGATCTTGAAGGCGTTAGGGCCGTATCGGGCCCGCCGCGCCGTCGCTTCCCCGGACGAGAGACCTTCCTTGCTTGCGCCGAGGCTCTCAAACGTCTGCTCAATGGAAAGTCGATACCATTCCGCTTTTCCTTGCTCCATCGTCGCCGCCTTTTTGTACCATGTTGGCCGGTGCGCGTTTTTTAAGTTGCGGCGCCGACGGAAATTGAATCAGTCCATCACGCGGGCGGGCTGCTCTTGCGGTAGACGAGCCAGTAGACCAGCGCCACCAGCACGCCGCCGCCGATCACGTTGCCGATGGTGACGATGAG
>JABMOY010000028.1 GCA_013203955.1 Rhodospirillales bacterium
GCGTGAAGGACGGGCACGGCTCCCCGCGCGAATTCACCACCATCACCGTCACCGACGGCATCGCCATGGGCCACCAGGGTATGAAGTCGTCGCTGGCGAGCCGCGACCTGATCGCCGATTCGGCGGAATTGACCATGCGCGGGCATTGTTACGACGCCATGGTCGGCATCGCCGGCTGTGACAAATCCCTGCCCGGCCTGATGATGGCCATGGTGCGGCTCAACGTGCCGAGCGTCTTTATGTACGGCGGCTCCATCCTGCCGGGCCGTTTCAAGAACCGGGACGTGACCGTCGTCGATGTTTATGAAGCCGTCGGCGAGCATACAGCCGGCAAAATGTCGGACGAGGACCTGCACGAGTTGGAATGCGTCGCCTGCCCATCGGGCGGCTCATGCGGCGGCCAGTTCACCGCCAACACCATGGCCTGTGTATCCGAAGCCATCGGCCTGGCGCTGCCGGGTTCCGCCGGAACGCCGGCGATGTACGAGACCCGAGACGAATACGCCCGCGCCTCCGGCGAGGCCGTCATGGCGTGCCTGGTCCAAGGCATCCGGCCCCGCGACATCGTCACCCGCAAAGCGCTGGAGAATGCCGCCGTCGTCGTCGCCGCCACCGGGGGCTCGACAAACGGCGGTTTGCACCTGCCGGCGATCGCCAACGAGGCCGGCATCGATTTTGATTTGCTGGAAGTCTGCGATATTTTCAAGAAAACACCCTATATCGCCGACCTGAAACCGGCCGGAAAATACGTCGCCAAGGACATGCACGAAGCCGGCGGCATGCCGGTGTTGATGAAAACGCTTCTCGACGGCGGATTCCTGCACGGCGACTGCTTGACCGTGACCGGTAAGACCATCGCCGAAAACCTCGCCGACGTGACCTTCAACGAGGACCAGGACGTTATCCGCCCGGTCAGCAATCCGTTGTCGCCGACCGGCGGCGTCGTCGGATTGACCGGCAATCTGGCTCCGGACGGCGCCATCGTCAAGGTGGCGGGAATGAAGGTGCTGCAACACACCGGCCCGGCGCGTATTTTCGAGAGCGAAGAAGATTGTTTCGAAGCCGTCATCAACAGCGACTTCAAGGAAGGCGACGTTCTGGTCATCCGCAACGAAGGCCCCAGGGGCGGCCCCGGCATGCGGGAAATGCTGTCGACAACGGCGGCGCTTTACGGACAAGGCATGGGCGACAAGGTGGCGCTGATCACCGACGGTCGTTTTTCCGGCGCGACCCGCGGTTTTTGCGTCGGCCACATCAACCCGGAAGCCGCTACCGGCGGCCCCATCGGGCTTCTGGTCGAAGGCGATATCATCACCATTGACGCCGAAAAAGGCACCATCGATGTCGAATTACCCGATGGCGAGATGGAAAAACGCCGCAAGGCTTGGAAACCGCACAAGAACGACTATCAATCGGGGGCCCTTTGGCGGTACGCTCAGACCGTGGGCGAAGCTCGCCAAGGCGCCGTCACGCATCCCGGCGCCAAGGGCGAAACTCACGTTTACGCGGATATATAGCCGAGCCCAGGAAATGACTTCATGAACAAACCTTCCAGCCCCTCCGATATCCGCGAGTTTGAACGCAAGGATGTTCTGTTCGCGGCCAACCTTTTGATCGGGGAAATAAAAGCCGAGGCCGAGATCATCAATATCTCGTTCGGCGGGGCGCAGGTCCGCATTCACCGGTCCGTAGAGGCCCGCTCCGACGTGACTTTGGAAATTGATCCCTTTGGTTCTTTCATAATGGAAGTCCGTTGGAGCGACGGCAAGGATGTCGGACTGAAGTTCAACGACGATTCGGTGAAAGTGGCGGAATTGGTCATGGCCATCGCCACCTACGCTTGATGATGAAAACGTTTCTTGCCGGGCTGGGAATTTTCCTTTTCTCAACTGTTGGTCACGCCGATGTTTTTGGCCCTTGTCTCAAAATAACGGAGATCGGGATTGCCCAAAAAATCTACTCAAGTCCCATCATTGGCGGAGAATTGGAACAAAAAATCAGGGCATGCCCTGGTTTGAAAAAAGCCGCAAACATCCGGATTATTTTTGACTCGAATGAGACTAAAGGCGTTTTGGTCGGCCATTCCGGAGGATGCATCCGTTGGGTCAGGCAAATCACCCTGGTTGATTTAATGGACTTGACCGCGCACGGGGCCTGCCCGGCAAAGAACCCCTGACACCATGCTGAATCTGGATTTCGTCCGCGGGCTTTTCCCCTCGCCTTGCTGGGAGCGGGCGTTTTTCGAAAATGCCGGCGGTTCCTACGTTCCCAATAGCGTCATCGAGCGCGTCACCGCTTATATGCGCGAATCCCAAGTGCAGCCCGGCGGCGCCTACGATGCATCGGCCCTTGCCGCCGAACGAATGGCCGAAGGCCAGCGTCTGATGGCGGAATTGATCGGCGCTGACACCGACGAGGTCATCATCGGCCCATCGACGACGACCAACATTTTCGTCCTGTCCAAGGCCTTTCAGGATTCTCTATCGTCCGGCGACGAGATCATCGTTACCGACCTCGACCACGAAGCCAACAACGGCGCTTGGCGCCGGCTGGCGGGCCATGGCATTGAGGTCCGGGAATGGAAAATCAACCGGGAAACGGAGAAATTGGAAGCGGAAGACCTAGCCGCTCTTTTGACGGACAAAACCCGGCTTGTCTGTTTCAGCCATTGCTCGAACGTCTTGGGCGGCATCAACGATGTCGGGGCCTTGACCAAGATGGCCCACAAAGCTGGCGCCCTGGTCTGCGTCGATGGCGTCGCCTATGCGCCGCATCGGGCGCTGGACGTAAAGGCGTTGGACGTCGATTTCTATGTCCTCAGCCTGTACAAAGTTTTTGGACCACACGTATCGCTGCTGTATGGAAAACGCGAGCATTTCGAGCGTCTGCCGGGGCAGAACCATTATTTCCTCGACGACCAGATCCCGTTGAAGTTGAACCCCGGCGGGCCCAACCATGAATTTACCTCAGGCCTCGTCGGTGTCGCCGATTATTTCGAAGCCCTGGCCGCCCATCACTTGATTGATCCGCCCAATACCTTCAAGGGGCGCGTCGATGCCGTGTTCGATCTGATGGCCCACCACGAAGAGGGCTTGGCCCAGCGCTTCGCCGATTTCTTGTTATCGAAACCTAAAGTCCGACTGCTCGGCCCGAAGACCGATAAGGCGGACATCCGTACGCCGACTTTTTCATTTACCATCGACGGGCGCGCGGCCGCCGACATTCCGCCGCTACTGGAACCCGCCAAGGCCGCCATCGGCCAGGGGCATTTCTATGCCAAACGTTTGTTGGACGCCTTGGGCATAACGGACCCCGGCGGCGTGCTGCGCGCCTCGATGGCGCATTACAACACGATGGACGAGGTGGATACTTTGATCGAGGCGCTGGACGGTGCGATTTAAGCGGCCTTATCGCCCCGCCAATATTCAAAAAGCTCTTGCCGTTCGGCCATGAGCGAGGCCGCGATTCCGGCCAGGATGGCCCAAAAAGCCGACGTAATCCCGAAAACGGCAAACGGCGTCGCGGCGACGGCAAGCGCCGCAAGCGCCCCGAATCGAAGCTTCCCTCCGAAGGCTGTTTCAAGAGCACCTTGAAGGGACGATAGAATGGCCAACCCCGCCAACGTAACGACAAAAGTCCGAGGCAGTGCCGTCAACAGGGACGTCAGCGTCCCGGCGCCGAGGGCTATGAATATCGTCAAAGTGGCGGCGATCACGTTGGCCCAGTAACGCCCCTCCTTCGGCCCCGCCTCCGGCCCGGCAAGTATCGCAGCCCCGGTACGGGCAACGGTTGCCGGGTGTCCGCCGAAAATCGTGTTGACCATGGAATTGAGACCGGCAACAACCGTGATCGGCGTTATCGGAACCCGGTATTCCTGGGACAGCAAAAACCCCAGCCCCTGAACATTGCCGAGCCCCATGGCGAGAATGATCATCGGCAGGCTAACGGCAACGAAAGCCGGGAACGAAAAGCTCATTCCCGGAACGGAAAGTTCGGGAAGCGACCAGGAAATAACTTCCGGGGACGTATCGCCAAAAATGAAGACCGAAAAGCCCCCGATAATGACCGCCAGCCCCATGGGCGGCACGCGGGGGCTGGCAATGAACCGCCCGACCAGATAACTGAGCAACGTAACCCCGGCGATAAGCACGTCCTGGACGCTGGCGGCGATCATCCGGGTTACATAAACAAGAATACTGCCGCCGAACATGCCCATGACGATCGGCAACGGAAGCCACGCCATGATCCGCTCGCCGATACCGAACAACCCCAACAGGACTATGGCCGCCCCGGCCAAAAGGTTTGCGCCGACCAGCTCCTGAAAAGTGAACTGGCCGGACAAGGTGCCCAAATAGATCAGCCCCGGTATCGTCCATGTAATCGGGATCGGCAGCCGGTAGTAAAGAGAAAGCACAATCGAGGTAATGGCACTGGAAAACCAAATGATAAAAATCCAGCTTGAGGATTCAGTGCTGTTGAGGCCAAGCTGCCCGGCGACTTCCAAGTGCAGAGGCAGCGCCCCGAACCCATACCATACGAATGTGGTGAGCCCCGCCCAAACCGCGGCCATGTTGAAATCGCGGAAATAAGAATTTTCCATAAAACGAGATTACGGGGTCTGTTTGGTCAGGGCTACTTTTTTCAGCCACCAGAGGCCATTTTCCCGAGCTTGACGGCATCATTGACCATTCCCTTGAGCTTCTTTTCTTCTTTTTCCAGATCGTTTTCCAGGCGCTTGATGCGGCGGTTCAGGCCTTCGATGCGGGCCAGCGCCAGGCGACGTTTTTTGGCTTGGCGGCGCTTGTTCCATTTGCGAAAGCGCCATTCCCCGGCGACACCGATCAGCACAAAGCCCGCCAGACCGATGACGATGGCGCCGGCAAGGTAGCCGACTTTGTGCAGGCTGACCGCCGTGCCCCAGAAACCAACGGTGACCAGGGTCGCGCCGAAGGTGAACAACAGGCGCTTGGTGACGACGTCGTCGCTTTGTTGACCCAATTCGGCTTCGGCGATGGCGATGGCGATTTCGACCTTGGCCATCGCCTGCCAGACCTTGAACGACATGCCCTCGGCGAAGGATCGGCCTTCGCGGATGAACTGTTCCAGGCGCAGAATGACGAATTCCGCGCGCTCTTCGGGCGACGGGTTATCTGATAATTCCGGGACCTGGAACTCTTCGCTCATTGTAATTCCCGTCGAGTCTTGAAACACAGTTTCACACTCTTAATAGAACACATCCCCCCTTACCAAATGGTTAGCGGCGATTTTATTCGTGTTTCGGCTTGAACAGCTTCATCGCATTTTTGTAGGCGATTTTTTCGGTGACAGCCGGCGGCAGATATTTCAGCCATTCCCGATGTTCGCCGATCAGGCCTTGGTATTCCTGCAGACGGTCCACGGTCCAGGTGTCAGAGCCGATCATAAAACGGTCGGCATGACGGATCCGGAGCTTCCGCCATTCCGGTTCCAGCCCGTCGCCGCCGGTTATATGCCCGGCCCGGTAAGATAAATCCGCCCACAAGTTGGGATAGCGGTCCATCATCGGCCCAATGACCGAGGGCGGTTCGGAAAAGCCGGCATGCGCCCAAATGATTTTCAAGTTGGGATCCTTCGTGAACAACGCCCGGACGACTGCGGCGTCGGCATGGGGTTGGATATAGAGCCCCTGGCCCACGATCAGTTTCAGATACCGCGCCATTTCCGGCGTTTCCAGGTTTTCAGCCGAATAAAGGTGGATTTCGCCGAAGGAACGGTGGCGGTTTTGCGCCAGCCGGCTTTCGACGTAGGGGACGAGTTCCGGGTCTTGGTACCAGCGGGACAGGTCGCCGGATTTCCGGTAAGGCCGGAAGCCGCCGACGATGCGCTCGGGCGCGGCCTTGAGCAATCTCTGTGTCCCCTCGTCGGGCGTTGACGACACCAGCGCCCCCATCACGCCCGCCGCCTGCATTTTTTTCAGAACCGCATCGGGGGAAAAGACATCCCAGGACCCGCTCGAATAATGAAAATGCGTATCGAAGATGGGAAGTTCCTGGGCCAAGGCCGGAGACTCCATCCAGACAAAAAAAGCCAACAGGAAAGAAGAAATTCTCATAGCTTTACGAGACTTTTTCCGTACCGCCCGAAACAATATGAACATCGCGCTGCGGGAACGGGATCGAATGCCCCGCCGCCTCCAGCTCGGCCTTGAGCGCCTTGTTGAGGTCCCACACCGTCTCCCAGTAATCATCGGCAGCCGTCCAGCCGCGCAGTTTCAGGATAACGGCGCTGTCGCCCAACTGATCGATGACGACAATGGGTTCCGGGTCGGCCAGCACCCGGCCCTCGCCCTTCAACAGCCCCATCAATAGCGAAATGGCGCCGTCGGCATCATCGCCGTAGCCGATGCCGACGGTGATATCGAAACGCCGGGTCGGGTTGCGGGAAAAGTTGGTAATCGGGCTGTCCCAGATAATCTTGTTCGGCACGATCAGGCAGAGCCCGACGTTGGTCTTGATTTCGGTGTTGAACAGGCCGATTTCGACGACCGTGCCGGCGACGCCGCCGGCGTCCACGTATTCGCCGATATTGATCGGACGCAGCAACAGCAGCATCATCCCGGACGCGACGTTGGCGAGCGTGCCTTGCAACGCCAGGCCGATGGCCAGGCCGGCGGCGCCGAGGACGGCGATGAAGGAAGTGGTCTGGATTCCGAACTGGTTGAGCACCGCCACCAGCACGAAAATCATGACCACATACCAGACGAGCCTCGCCAGGAACAGTTTTAGGGTTTCGTCCATCCGGGGTACGCGTTCGAGCCCGTGGCGGACCCCGCGGCGGACCCAGCCGGCGACGGTCCAGCCGATGATCAGCAGGACGATGGCGCCGATGATGTCGAGGCCGTAATCGACGCCGATGGAAATGACGTTTTCGATCAGGTCGCGCGCTTGTTTGTCCATGTCGGTTAATTTTTCCATGGCCGATCCTAACCGGCGGCCTTCAGCCGGCCAAGGGCTTCATCCATTTTTTGCCGCGTCTTCAGCACATCCTCAAGCCGTCCGCGCTCGGTCTCGACCACGGCAGCGGGCGCATTGGCGACGAATTTCTCGTTCGAGAGCTTTTTCTCGAAATGTTTGACCTCGTCGTCAAGCTTGGCAATTTCCTTTTCCAGCCGCGCCTGTTCACCGGAAACGTCGATGGCGTCGGCAATGGGCAGGATAATCGTCGCTTCGTCGATGACGTCCTGGACGGCGCCCTTGGGCACGTCCCCCGACAAGGGCTCCATCGACGACAGCCGGGCCAGCCGCTCGATCAAGTCCCGGTGCAGTTCCATATTCGCCAAGGTCTTTTCGCCAGCGTCTTTCAGCAACAACGGAATTTTAGATTTCGGCGCCACGTTATTTTCGGCGCGAACGGCGCGGACCTGGGTGATCAGGCGCACCACCCAGTCCATTTCCGCATTGGCCCCGTCATTCACCAGCGACGCATCGAGCTCCGGCCACGGCGATTGGATCAACGGGCTCGGGCGGTTATCGCCCAACTGCTGCCAGAGTTCTTCGGTGACGAAAGGCATAATGGGGTGTAGCAAGTGCAGCAATTGGTCCAGCACCCAGGCCGCCGTCGCCCGGGTTTCCGCCTTGGCGCCTTCGTCGGCGCCTTCCAGGAAGGGTTTTACGAACTCAACATACCAATCGCAGAAGGTTCCCCAGGTGAACTGATAAAGGGCGCCTGCGGCATCGTTGAACCGATAGGCTTCCAGCGCGACGGCCAACGCCGCCTCGGCGTCACAAAGCTTGCCGATGATCCATTTGTTGACGGTCTGCTCGACCGAGGCGGGATCGAAGCCTTCGATGGGAAAGCATTCGTTCATCTGACAGAAGCGGGCCGCGTTCCAGATCTTGGTGACGAAGTTGCGGTAACCTTCGACCCGGCTTTCGGACATCTTGACGTCGCGGCCCTGGGCGGCGAAGGCGGTCAGGGTGAAACGCAGCGCATCGGCGCCGAATTTATCCACCAGCTCCAGGGGGTCGATGATGTTGCCCTTGGATTTAGACATCTTCTGGCCCGCCTCATCGCGCACCAGGGCATGGATGTAGACGGTGTGGAAAGGCACGTCGTCCTTGAAGTGCAGGCCCATCATCATCATCCGGGCGACCCAGAAAAAGATGATGTCGAA
>JABMOY010000029.1 GCA_013203955.1 Rhodospirillales bacterium
GGCTATATGAGATATTCAAGCGCGAAAAGAAAAATCTAGGAAGCGTGCCCAAAGAACAATTAAAAATTTTGGGGGCGTATATTGGGGAGGCGGGGCATAAGTAAGATCCTCAGGAAAGAAGCCGAAGAAATTGCTAAAAAACTTAAGGCGGTTGTCAAGCCGGGAGGCAGTCACGACATTGCTACTGTTTGGGCGGATGGCAAATTGATTGGCCACTTTGGGATTAGCCGAAGCAGAAAAGCTGGGCACAACCATATCCCAAGCCAAATTTACGTTTCTCAAACCAAGGCCCTCAAGCTGGCCAAATGCACAATGTCATATGACGAATATGTTGACGAACTGCGGCAAAATAACAAAATCTAAAGGACCGACCTAGTTTAGGCGTCACTGGCCGCTTTCGCCAATATTTCACGGAATTGCTTTCGCGTTAGTTTAGGCTTGCTGGTTCGCCCGCTTATCAGGCCGCCGATACATCAAACGCTTGCCTTCGATACCACGTAAGGCTTCGTCACGGCGTTCTGCATCGGTGATCTTGCGGGTGTTGTATCGGAAATCAAATTCCGCAAGGTAGCGGTTAAGGTGCTGTTCGGAACAATGCTGATAGACGCCCTTCATGCCGCGCTTGAAGATCGAAAAGAAGCCCTCAACGGTATTCGTTGAAACTTCACCGCGCACATAACTCTTCGTTGAATGGATCCCTTGCCAACGCCGCATGCAACGCCGTAAGCCCGTCTATATCTTTCAGCGCCCGCAGCTCGTATTCGGGCAACATCTGATCGATGACGCGTTCCATTTCGGCGGTCGGCGATCCGACGCTTTGCTTCGAGCTGACCTTGTCCCTCAATGAGGTTGTCGGCTGAATATAAGTGGCCTCATTGCCCTTAGACATGCTTACAATTTCCTTGCTTACCAACACATTGCGAATTTGAGACGGCGCGGCTTAAGCTTAAATCGTAAGCGATTACGAATACCGTTGTATGTCATGGGTATTTCAAAATATTTCAAGAGGAGGCAGCCGCTGCCCGGCACCCGGCGCCGGCTCAAACCGACGGCTTACCCCGGCCGACCGAGCGCAGACAGTTCAGCAGCAGCATAACAAGCCGCTTCGCGCCTTCCGGGGTCAAGGCGCGCCCGGGCGCCTGGTCGGCGGGCGGCGTCCGGTCGATCAACTCGACAAGCCAATTACGGCCGTCCTCGGCGTCGAAATAATGCGCCTCGAGCGCGGTCCGGCCGGACGGGGCGGATGGTTTCGTCTTTGCCGGGGCCGGGGCCGGGGCCGGTGTTTCGGTCCAGTCAAAGACGCCGCCTTTGGCGTCTCGGGTCGTGGCGACGTCAAGTAAGGTCCTTATTTTCCTGGCGTCGTTTTTGGCGACTTCCCATTCAAGCATGCGTTTTCTGGCCGAGCCGGAGGCAGCGTCTTGCGCTTGCGCCTCGGCCGAGGGCGATATTTCCCGGACGACGATCCGGTCGACGGCATGTTCCAGGCCCGAAAAGGACACCCGAAGCGCCTTGGACTCGGTAAAAAAATCGCATTTCATGCCATCGGGCTGGATGATCGAAAAACCCATTCCCTGGGCGAAAGCCAACGACCTTAGCTCGTCGATGAAGCCATTGACGGTGGCTTCGGGGATGGCGCCTTTGTCTCGCGTCAGCCCCTGAGAGGGGGACTCATAAGATGGTTTTGGCGTTTGCATGGCCGGCGCTTTGGGGCCCGGTTTGGGATAAAACCCAGGGGTCCGCGCCCGAGAATGGGTGAAGGGCACCATCGTCGCTTCGCCCTTCGAGGGCGGCGCCTGGATCGGCACCATGGTCGCCTCGGTTGATGGGCGGCGGCTTTCACCCGCCAGCATCGTCGCCTCGCTGGATCTACGGCGGCTTTCACCCGGTAGCATCGTCGGATCGGCGGATTTGCGGCGGCTTTCACCCGCAAGCATCGTCGCCTCGCTGGAACTACGGCGGCTTTCACCCGGCAGCATCGTTGCCTCGCCCTTCGACGGTAGCGTCTGGGTCGGCACCATCGTCGCCTCGCTGGATTTACGGTGGCTTTCACCCGCCAGCATCGTCGCCTCGCCTTTCGACGGCAGCGCCTGGGTCGGGACCATCGTCGCCTCGCCCTTCGACGGCGGCGTCTGGGTCGCCAGCATGGTCGGTTCAGCGGATTTGCGGCGGCTTTCACCCGGCAACATCGTCGCCTCGCCCTTCGACGGCGGCCTCTGGGTCGGGACCATCGTCGCCTCGCTGGATTTACGGTGGCTTGTCCCCGCCAGCATCGTCGCCTCGCCTGATTTACGGCGGTGGCTTGTCCCCGGCATGATGATCGGGGCTGCGGATTTGCGGCGGCGGCTTTTGCCGGGCAGCATCGTCGCCTCGGCGGATTTGCGGCCGCGGCTTTCACCCGCCAGCATCGTCGCCTCACCCTTCGACGGCGGCGCCTGGATCGGCATCATCGTCGCCTCGCCCTTCGACGGCGGCGGCTGGATCGGCACATAAGTGAGATCCCCCGACCTTCCCTGAAACGGTGAGGAATCTTTGGAGAATAACGGCGGGCTCTTGGAAGCGGATGGCGTATAGGCGGGCAGTTCTTCCGACTCCACGGAGTCGGCCTCGAGGACCTTGTCCTTTCGCAGACGCCACTTTTCCAAGGGGGTGGCGTTTTCGGAAGATGGAGGCTTAACCACGGTTGATCCTCTGCGTTTAAGTCCCTGTCAGGCCTTCGGCCTTCCACGCCTCTCTAAGTCCCTGTCCGGCCTTCGGCCTTCCACGCCTCTTGGCCGTCAGGTGGCTATTTTAAACCCGGCACGCGGCCATAGTCACTTATCCCATTCGGGAGGGGGGGGTGGTGCTTACCCGCCTCTGAGTTTATCGGTCACTCTGCGTTCCCGCTTGGTCGGGCGACCGGAGCCGCGTTCGCGGGCGGCCGGTTTGGCAGGTCTTGGCGGCCCCTTTTGCCGGGGCTGGGGCCTGCCCTCCGCACGGCTTCGGGAGGCGGGCGGTTGCAAATCTTCATAAAGCGCTTGCGCTTCCGCCGCCGGGCCGCGCCGGGTGCCGAGGTCGGCGACGCGGATAACGCGGACCTCGTCACCCTTGGCGAAGGTCAGCACGTCGCCGATGTTAAGGGCATGATGGGCCTTTTTCGTCGGCTGACCGTTGACGCGCATGCGGCCGCCCTGGGCGCAGAACTTGCTGGCCAGCGAGCGGCTCTTGAAAAAGCGCGCGTACCACAACCATTTATCGAGACGCCGGGGTTCCACCGTTACCGCGCCCGCATATCTTGCAGCTTGGCGAAGGGCGAATCCTTGGCCGGCGATTTTGTTTTCTTCGGCGGGGCCGGTCTTTTGGCGCGCCGGCGTTCGAACCGCGGGCCTTTAATTTTATAGCCCAGGCCCTTGAGGATGACCGCCATATCATCCGGCCCCGAGCCGGCGAGCGACATCAGCTCGAGCGCGCCGTCGGCGGTCAGCGCGAACGGGCCTTTTGCCGACAGCGCCCAGGCCTTGGCGGCCAATCGTTCGACCATGTCGAGGCGCAGCGCCAACGCCCCGAAGACGGCGAAGCCTTGGGCTTCGTAAAAAGCGGCGGGACAGTCGCCGACTATTTTTAACGACACCCGGCCTTGCGGCAGCGGCGCCAAGCCTTCGGCGCCGGCATGAACCACCCACAACAGCCCGCGAAGCGATTGCGCCGCGGGTTTCAACAGCGACGGGTAGAACACCGCATGCCGGCCGATGCGCACACCGATGTCTCGCAAGGTTTTGCGCCCGGCCTTGTCCAAGGCGTCGATTTGGGCGCCAAGCGCTTTGCGGTCGAGCGAGCCCAGGTTTTCCCCCAATTGAAAGACGATGCCCCGCACCGGACCGGCCATGTCAATTGCCCGGGCCTCGAAAAGTGGCCCGAGTATTTGCCGAATATGGCCGTCCAGCCACGCCTGCAGGCGGACGCGGATTTTTTCGCGATCGGGTGTTTCCAGCAGCCCGCCGGACAACACCTGGGCGTTAAGCCTCAGCACATCGCCGGATAAATCCCTGGACGCCTTGATGCGCCCGACGTCGGCGCCCCGCCAGCCGATACGCCGGGGCCAGCCGCCGGCATCGGGGCTAAGACAGAAATTTTTGTCGCCATCTTGGGCCAACCGGTCGGCGCGCGATGCGATTTCACCCCGGAGCGCCAGGGCAGCAGCAGCCATCACCGATTTGGCGGCATCGCCCTCATTGCCCTCATCGGGGAGGAAACGAAAGCCATCCAAGCAGCCGACGAAATGACCCTCGACGGTGACGTCGCCGTCGGCTTTGACGGCGGCCAACAGGCCGACCCGGTCCTTGATGCGGCTGACCAGCAAGGCCGTGCGTTTGTCGACGAAGCGCTGGGTTAGGCGCTGGTGCAGGACATCGGACAGCGTGTCTTCGATGGCCCGCGTGCGGTCCTGCCAGTGGGCGGCGTCGGCCAACCAATCGGCCTGGTAGGACACATAGGTCCAGGTGCGGATGGCGGCGATGCGCGACGCCAGGGCGACGATGTCGCCGTCGGGATTATCGAGCCGCGCGACTTGGGCGGCCAGCCAGTCGGCGGGAAGCTTTCCGTCAGATCCCATCAGGTGTTTGTAGATGACGCCGAGCAAGCGGGCGTGGGCGTCGCTCATGACCTGGCCGAAATCGGGGATGCGGCAGACGTCCCACAAACGGTGCAATCCATGAGACGAAGCCGCCATGGCGGCAACGTCGGATTCCTCGGCCAAGTGGCGGAGCGCCGTCTCGTCGTCGGCTTCCCGCGCCTTGGTCAGGCCGGGGCTTTGCGGCGCCATGGCGAGGCTGCGCAAAAGACCATCGAGGGACGAAAAATCCAAAGCCGGATTGCGCCAAAAGACGGCGGCCAGGGGCTCGAATTCGTGGTTTTCGATGCGCGCCGCCAGCTCAGGGTCGAGCGGCTTTACATTGTTGGTCGTGCCGAAGGTGCCGTCGTTCATGTGACGCCCGGCGCGGCCCGCCGTCTGCGCCAATTCGGGCGCGGTCAGGGGACGGTGGCGGCGGCCGTCGAATTTTTTGGCAGCCGCGAAGGCGACGTGATCGACATCCATGTTGAGGCCCATGCCGATGGCGTCGGTGGCGACCAGATAGTCGACATCGCCGGCCTGATACATGGCGACTTGGGCGTTCCGGGTTCTTGGGCTGAGCGCGCCTAGGACCACGGCGGCGCCGCCCCGCTGACGGCGGATCAACTCCGCCATGGCATAGACATTGGCCGCGGAGAAGGCGACGGCGGCGGAACGGGCCGGCAACCGGGTCACTTTCTTGGGCCCGGTGTGGATCAGCGTCGAAAAGCGCGGCCGGGTCACGATCTCGGCCTCCGGCAGCAGCCGCGAGAGAAGCGGTCTAATCGTCTCGGCGCCCATGAACATGGTTTCATCGCGGCCCCGCGCATGCAAAAGCCGATCCGTAAAGATGTGACCGCGGTCGGGGTCGGCGCACATCTGGATTTCGTCGATGCCGACGAAGGCCACGTCGCGGTCGAGA
>JABMOY010000030.1 GCA_013203955.1 Rhodospirillales bacterium
AGCTTGTCGACCTCGGCCGCGACGTTGCTGGCGACCGCGGAATTGCCGATGTTGGCGTTGATCTTGACCAGGAAGTTGCGGCCGATGATCTGCGGCTCGATTTCCGGGTGGTTGATGTTGGCGGGGATGATGGCGCGGCCTCGGGCGACCTCGTCGCGGACGAATTCCGGCGTCACGTATTCGGGGATGGATGCGCCGAAGGATTCTCCGTCGGCGATGCGGGCTTTGGCGGCGGCGGGGTCGTGGGCGCGGCCCAAATTCTCGCGGATGGCGATGAATTCCATTTCCGGCGTAATGATGCCGTCCCGCGCGTATTTAACTTGGGAAACGGCGGCACCGTTTATGCCCCTGAGCGGTTTTCTTTTGGTCGGGAATTCCGGCACCAATTGTTCGTCGGACGCGTTGTTGTCCTCGGGCTTGACGTCGCGGCCTTGGTATTCCTCAACATCGCCACGGGCCTTGATCCAGGGCTCCCGCAAACGCTTGAGCCCGGCTTCGATGTCGATGGTAACGCCTAAGTCGGTATAGGGGCCGGACGTGTCATAGACGATGACCGGCGGCTCGTTCGCCGTTTCGTGCAGCGAAATCTCGCGCATCGGCACCCGGATATCGGGATGCATGGTGCCTTCGACGTAAATTTTGCGGCTGGCGGGCAGCGGCCCGGTGGTGATATCGGAAGTTTTCGGCTTGTGTATGACGTTCATGGGGCAGACTCCTTTCCCTTCGCCGGCATGATCCGGATCAGGTTCTTAGGGTCGCCGCGCTTTGCCGGAACGGCTCACCGCCCCTGGCTCCGTCGGCTTCTCAGCCCCCTGTCGGGGCTCCCCTCGGAACGCCTTAAATGTGGTATCGAAACGGCCCGAGGTCAAGAAGAGTCCTCTCGCCCCCGCAGGGCTCCCCGCATATAGTTGTGTGAGGGGGAAAAACAGAGGAAATCCATGCCGAAAGCCCTGGTTATCGACGACGATCCGGCGACGAGGCCGATGTTCGAGGAAAGCCTTAAGGCTGCCGGGGGCGGGTCCGATTTCGAGTTCGTCTTCGCCAAGACCGAGACCGAGGCCCTGGACGCGTTGCGCGCCGGCGACGGCCTGGATATCGCCATCGTCGCCGTCGATTCGGGCGTTATCGGCGGCATGGCGCTTTTTCAGAAATTGGCGGCCGAAGACGCCCGCCTGCCGCGCATCGCGCTATCCGGCAAGCCGGACCTCGACCAAATCCGCATGGCGCTGAAGGACGGGGCGTCGGATTTCCTGGTCAAGCCGGTCGCAAAAGACGAGTTGGCGGCGACGCTGGACCGCGTCTACCGGGTCTGCGAACGAAGGCGCCTGAGTTGGAAAAACGAAACCGAATTGTCGGCCATCCGCCGCGAGATCGAAATCGCCGGCGAAATCCAGAAACGCATCCTGCCCAGCCGCTTTCCGGTGACCCCGGGCTTGGACATCTTCGCCCGCACCCTGCCGGCCCATGACATGGGCGGTGATTTCTATGACGTGTTCAGGCTTCCCGACGGCGGGCTGGGGCTGGTCATCGCCGACGTTTCCGGCAAGGGCGTGCCGGCGGCTTTTTACATGGCCGTCGCCCATACGTTGATCCAGGCGACGGCGCGCCATGCCGCGGCGCCGGGAGACTGCATGCGCCAAGTCAATCAATTGTTATGCCGCCACGATGTCCAGGGCATGTTCGTGTCGGTGTTTTACGGGGTGCTGGATACGAAAAAATGGAAGCTGACCTTCGCCAACGCCGGCCACCCGCCGCCGCTGTTGATGTCGCCGTTGGGAGCGGGCCTGGATGAGAGCCAAACCGAAGGATTGGTGATCCCGCTCGACGGCGGCGCGGGCACGCTGCTCGGCATCGACGAAGATCAAACTTATGAAGAAGGGTTCGTTGATCTCGACCCCGGCGAAGGGGTTTATTTCTATACCGACGGCCTGACCGAAGCCTTCGATAGCGAAAGGAACGCTTTCGGCGAGGAACGGCTGTGGGGGTGTTTGTCGATGACGGCCTCGGGTTCGGCCAGCGATTTGGCCGGCGCCGTCACCAAGGCCATCGCCGATTTCGTCGGCGACGCCGATCAGCACGACGACATTACGTCGCTGGTGATTAAGCGGGTTTAGTTTGGCAAGAGGCGCGGACCTGCCTTCGCGAAGCCTGCTACGGTAGGCGAAGGAAGGCGGGCGCAGCCCGGACAGGGACCAAAAAAGAGACTCTAGTGCAATGGCTCGTCGCCGGAGGCCTGGGAAAGCTGTTGACGCAGGCCGGAGGCGAGATTCATGTCGATTTCGATCAGCGCGTCCAGGTGTTCCGCCTTTGGCTCGGACAGGGCCATGATTGTTTGCCTGTCGACGAATAAACTGAGGCTCAAAAGAATTCTTTTGAGCTCGTCGGGAAGGGCATTGCTGCCCGACGCCAGATCCGCCTGCAGGACGGTCCACAGCAGTTGATTGAAATTAAGGGCCGCCGAATAGGAATCGTAATCGTTGACGTTGTCCCGGGCCTTGCCGAGAAGGCTTGCCGCCTTGGTGAACGCCCCGGCCTCGGCGGCCGTCGGCGTCAGGGCCAGGCGTTGCGTCTGCTGATAAGCGTTGAAGGGGGAAGGGGTCATTTAAAAAACCTAAAATAATTGCAGGACGGCCTGCTGGCTTTGGTTGGCGATGTTAAGGCCGACGATGCCGAGCTCGCGGGTGGCTTGCAGCGACAACAGCTTGGCTGCTTCTTCGTTGAGATCGGCGCTGATCAGCTTGTCGGCGCCTGTTTGCAACTCGGAAACCAAGCGCCGGGTGAAGTCGAGGCGGTTGTTCAACTGCGCTACGTTGGACCCCAACGTCAATGCGGTGGCTCCCAGCGTGATAACGCCTTGGTTTACGAAGCCGATGGCATTGTCGATATCGGCGTCGGTGATAAAATTGTTGTAGGTTGCCGCCGCCGTGCCAATCCCCAGGGAGCTTGAGTCCGAGGCGATGCCGGAAATCGTCAGCGATGATGTGCCGGTTTCGTTGAACGGGGTGGTCAGGTTGTCGGGGTTGAAGGATATAAGGTTGATGCCGCCGAAGCTGGCGTCGGCGGCGAGGCTGTCGATTTGGCCGCGAAGCGCATCGAATTGCGCCGCCGCGGCGCCCCGCTCAGCCACCGTGCCGCCCTTGGCCGCAAGCGCGATTCCCTTGAGTTGAGAGACGATGTCGGCAATGGCGTCAACGCCGCCGAGCGCGCCCCCCAGCGCACTGGCGCTTTGGCCGATGCCGTCTTTAAGTCCCAACAGGTCGCCGGCCCGCGACGACAGGGCCTGGGCCTGGAAATAGGCGGGCGCGTCGTCATTAACGCTGTTGACGCGCTTACCCGTCGACAGCCGCTCGCTGGTCTTGTCGGCAAGCCCGGTCGTTCTCAGCACCGTAAATAGGGCGCTTCGCGTGGCGTCGGAAAGGGTGATATCGCTCATTTGGCGATTATAAGAAATGACAGCGAAGGGGGACTGTGACAGGGGTCACAAAAATTTCAAAAAACCGGGTACGCCCTGTAATGGTTGGGTTTATTTTGTGATTTTTTCTTTGACGGGCAGGGTAAAGCTGAAGGTCGAGCCGACGCCGGGGGTGCTTTCGATGGAGATATCGCCGCCGTTCTTTTCGACCAAGTCCTGGCACAAATGGAGGCCGAGCCCGGTGCCGGTTTCGCCGCCGGTTCCCTTGGTGGTCGTCTTTTCCTCGATATGGAAAAGCCGTTCCAGTTTTTCCGGTTCCATGCCGACACCATTGTCGGAAACCGAAACTTCGACCCAGTCGCCGGATTGGCTGGCCGCGAGGGCGATGCAGCCTCCTTCGCCGGTGAATTTGATGGCGTTATTGATCAGGTTGCGAAGGATGGTATGGACCATTTGGCGGTCGGCGAAGGCGGTAAGGTTCGGCCCATGGTCCGTGGAAAGGGTGATGTTCTTGGCCTGGGCATTCGGTTCGAAAAGAAACATGCAGGCTTCGATGGTTTTGCTGAGGTCGAGGGGTTGGGGATCGAACTCTAAATGTCCCATCTGCATGCGTGACCAATCGAGCAGGTCTTCCAACAGGGCATAGGCCTGTTCCGAGGCTTGGTGAATATTGTGTCCGTATTCAACGACCTTTTCCCTGTCCAGGGTTCGTCCACTTGATTCCAAGATGCCCGAAAAACCGAGAAGCGCGTTGAAGGGGCTTCTCAGGTCATGGGCGATGATGGAAAAGAACTTGTCTTTCTGTTGGTTCAGCTTGCCAAGTTCGTCGCGCATGACCGCCGCGTCTTCGGCCAGGGCGACCAGTTCAATGCCTTGTTTTTCCAGGCGCTCTTCCTTGTCCATAAGCTCGGCGACTTGGCTTTTCAGGGTTTCTTCGTTGGCCTTCAGGGCTTCTTCGGCGTCGTGACGTTCGGTGATGTCTATCATCGTTCCCTGGATGGCTTTCCGGCCCTGCCAGGTGACGGCCCTGGACGCCCGCTGTAGCCAAATTTTAGATCCGTCCTTGCGCAAGCCCCTGAATTCGTAAACTTCGGGGGCTTCCTTGCCCTGCATGCGGGCGTCGCGATATGACGCCAGCCGTTCGCGTTCTTCGGGCGCGTAGAGCAGGTCCATGGAGCCCAGGGCGATGATCTCGTCGGTCGTGTCATAGCCGAACATTTTGACCAACGCGTCGTTGATGAACAATGGCTCGTACCCGTCGTGAATGAAGATTCCCTGGAGCGACCCTTCGAAAAGGTTGCGGAAGTTTTCTTCGATGTCCCGGTGGGCTTCCTCGGCCTCCTTGCGCTTGGTGATGTCGCGCATGGAGCCGAGGAAACGGCGGTCCAGGCCTAAAAAGAACTCGCTGACGTTAAGTTCAACGGTCAACAACTCGCCATCTTTGGCCCGGGCGGTGACTTCGCGGGGGCCGATGCCGAGGAACTTGGCCTTGCCGGTTTCGATATAAGACTGGAGGAACCGGTCGTGGATGTAGCCGCGGTCTTTTCTGCCGTCGGATTCCGGCATTAAAATGGCGACGTTTTCGCCGATGATTTCGTCCGCCCTATAGCCGAACAATTTAACGGCGGCGGGGTTAAAGGTCTGAACGATACCATCCTCGCCGATGGTGACGATCCCTTCGGCGGAGTGTTCCAAGATAGCTTGCACCTGCTGTTCGCTTTCGGCCAGGTTGCCTTCCCGAAGTTTGTGTTCGGTAACGTCGGTGCACGTGGTGACGACCCCGCCGTCGGGCAGCGGCGTGTCCAGAACCTCGATCATGGCGCCGTCATGGCGGGTAAAGATGAAAAGGTTCTGTTCTCTCTTTTTGGTGCGTTCCAGGCGGAGTGGAAGGTCGGCGCCGGCGCCGTGAGAATCGCTACCTCGGGACCCGGCGGTGATTTTGGCGATGTCCTCGAACCGGGGGCCGGCGGACGCTAATTCATCCGGCAGTTTCAGGAATTCGGAAAAATTACGGTTAAAGGAAACCAGCCGGTGATCAGCATCGAAAATGCCGATCCCCTGGCTCAGGCAGTTCAGGGAGTCCCGTACCAATTCGATGTCCAACGAGGACCCGCTGTCAGGCCCGGGGGAGGACGCCCCGGATTCCTTATTCATCGGATTATCGGACAAAAGTTTTTTAAGTCGAGTTTGATTCATTTTGTCGGTTCAAGACTCTAAGCGGCCCCCACCCAGGGGTGCGGCCCAAAACCCCTTTTTCAATTGTTCAATTCTTGAGCTGAATCTTACAAAAAACCCGACTCCTATAATGTTTCGTCATATTTCAAGATGTATCTTGTTGAAACATGACAAGAAACCGGTATTGCCCAAGGATTTTGTCGCAAGGCATTGATTTCAATTAAAAATTATAATTTGGATCAATCCCCCTTCGAGACGGGCCTCCTGTCTGCGCGAAGCCGAAGCGGCTTCGCTTCGGCGAAGGCAGGAGGTCCTCCTCAGGGTGAGGTCTAGGGAAATGTAAAATCCTCATCCTGAGCTGCGAGCGTAAGCGAGCATGTCGAAGGATTGTTGCCGCGAATTAACTTTTTCAGCAGCCTGTAAAAAAAAGAAAAAACCGGAAAGATGGTTATTTTTCCTTGATCGTGCGCTCGGGCGGGAAGATCACGGAAACCTTCGTGCCGACGCCGGGGGTGCTGTCGATATCCAGGGAGCCGCCGTGGAGTTCCGTCAAGGACTTGACCAGCGACAGCCCGAGGCCTGAGCCACCGTCGGGGCTGCTGACGTAGGCTTCCGTCAATTGGGTAAAGGGTTGAAGGATTGTCGGGATGTCTTCTTTGGCGATGCCGATGCCGGTGTCGGAAACCTTGATGATAACGCCACCGTTTTCGGCCTGTTGCACGCCGATGACGACCTTGCCCCTTTCAGGCGTAAATTTCAGGGCGTTGGACAAAAGGTTGAGGATGATCTGCTTTACCCGTCGCCCGTCGGCACGCAGGAACGGCAGGTCCTGACCGGCACGCCACGACAAGCTGATCTTGGCGATATCGGCCTTTTCCTGAACCATGACCTTGCATTCGCGGATGATGTCGCGGATGTCGATATCTTCGTCTTCGATATCAATCTCGCCGGCCTCGACCTTGGAGACGTCGAGAATATCGCTAAGGAGGCTCAGAAGATGCGTACCGGCTTCGTTGATGTTGCCGACGTATTCCGGATATTTTTCGTCGCCCAGCGGCCCGAACAATTCCGATTTTAGGATTTCGGAATAGCCCAGAATGGCGTTCAAGGGGGGGCGCAGTGCGGGGCTCATATGGGCCAGGAACTCGGTCTTGGCGCGGTTGGCGAATTCGGCCCTTTCCTTGGCGGCGCGAAGGGTTTTTTCGGTTTCCTTGCGCTGGGTAACGTCGCGAAGGGTGCCGATGAAATTGATATTTCGCCCGCGTCTGACCTCGCTAACCGCCAATTCGGCGGGGAAGATCGATCCGTCCTTGCGCCGACCGCGGACTTCGCGGAAGCCCTTGCCGATGATCGTGGCCTTGCCGGATTGCAAATAGGTTTGGAGGTAATAGTCGTGTTCTGATCGCTCGGGTTCATCGGTCAGCATGGATACATTTTCGCCCAAGACTTCGCCGGCGGCGTAGCCGAACATTTCCTCGGCCGCCGGGTTGAATGATTCCATGGAGCCGTCTTCACTAATGGTAATCACTGCCTCGACGATATTTTCCATGATCGAACGCAAGTGGATTTCACTGACGCGGAGTGCATCCTCGGCCAGGCGATGTTCCTTGACCTTTTGCGACAGCGCCTTGGTCCGTTCCTTGACGCGATTTTCAAGCCCGTCGCGGGCTTCGCTAAGCGCCAACTCGGCCTGCTTGCGCTCGGTGATGTCTCGGCGCAAAAGAACCGTGCCGCCGCCGGGAATTTTACTTTCGTTGAAGATGAAACAACGCCCGTCGGGGCGGGTGATTTCAAGCGACTCCTTCGGATTGCGGTGTTGCTCAAGGCGTTCCTGAACAACCTCGTCCTTGGTTTTGCCGTCCAAGGGATAAAAATTGTTGTCGGCGGCGATTTTGACCAATTCCTCGAACGAAATGCCGGGAATGATCTTGGCCTGTAGCTCGGGCGCGAAGGAATCCAGGTAATTTTGGTTGCACTGGATCAAGCAGTCGTCGCCGTCGAAAAGGGCAAAGCTTTCCGACATGTTGTCGATGGCGGCGAGAAAGTTGTTGCGGTTTTCCTGTAGCTCATCTTCGAATTTTTTTTGCTGAGTGATATCGGTGCGGATAATGAATGAACCACCGTCAGACGTTTGGTAATCATAGACCATGAACCAACGGTCGTTTTCCGGGAAATGAAGGAGGATCGGTTCGCGGGATTTGTGTTTTTCCATCCTGTCTTGGACGTAGTCGTCAAGATCGCCCTCGTTCCAAGTGATGATTCCACTTTGGGCCGCGGAGCGGGCGATATCTTCGAACGGCGTTCCAGGCACCAACAGGTCTTGTAATTTTTCAAGATTTTTCCGGTAGGAGTTATTGCAGAGGACGAAACGGTCGTCTTTGTCGAACAACACGACGCCATCGGCAATGCTTTCAATGGCGTCCTTCAGCAGTTCGCGTTCGGCCCTGGCCGCATCTTCCAGTTTTTTGGTTTCGGTGACTTCCTGCAATTGCCCTAAAACGTATGCCGGTTGGCCCAGCCCGTCGCGGATAAGGCTGCCTGTGCCCCGGACCCAAACGGCGTGTCCGTCCTTGTGCACGTAGCGCTTCTCTAGAGGGTTAAATTCAACCGATCCATCTGCAAAATCTTTTCTTCGCTCGAGCATTCCCGGTCGGTCATCGGGATGGGTGAGGTCGATGATCGACAGTTCCTTGATCTCATTTTGCGTATAACCAAGCATCCGGCAGAACGCTGGATTGACTTCGGAAATCATTCCGTTTAGGCGACCCAGGATCATGCCGAGGGCCGAATCCTGGAACATGCGCCGGGACCGGGCCTCACTTTCTCTGAGCGCGTTTTCGGCCATTTGGCGGATGGTTATGTCTTTGATAACGCCCAGGAACCCAAGGATTTTGCCGTTTTCATCCCGAACGGGGGTGCCGACCGTTTCGCCGGGGAAAACCTCGCCGTCCTTGCGCCGGTAATTCACCACATAGGGTTCGGATTTTTCCTTGAAGCTTAGGTTGTATCGAAGGCGTCCCTGGCGTTCGTATTCTTCGGGGCTTTCGTAGAGGACTTCTGTTTTTTGGCCGATGATTTCCTCGGGCGTGTAGCCGAAAACCGCGTCAAAGGCCGGGTTGCACATGAAGATTTTCCGCTCGGAATCGCCCATGACAAGGGCGTTGGGGGAATCGCGGAACACCGCTTCGAAAAGCGATTTCTGGCGCTCCAGGGCTTCTTCGATCCGTCTTCGCTCGGTGATGTCCTTGGCGGTTCCCCGGACACCGATAAATTCGCCGGTATATTCATCGAAGACCGGCAGGCCGCTGATCAGCAGAATTCGTTTTTCGCCACCCCGCGTTGCCGTTTTGAACGGAAGATCGCGGAACGGCGAACGCCAGTTCACATCAACCGGTTCCTCGGTTTGGGAGACGAATTCCCCTAAATCTTCGAGTTTTTTGCCCCGAAACTCCTGGGCAGGGTAGCCGAGAATTTCCATGACCCGGTCGGATAAATAAACCAGACGCAGATCGGAGTCGGTCTCCCAAAGCCAGTCGGAAACCAAACGGGAAAGGTCTTCCAGCCGCTGTCTTACGTCAGCGGCCCCCTTATCGGAAGAGATTGCATGTGACCCCCGCGTTTGGGGTGTCACCATTTCATTATCAAGGCCTCTATTGGGATCATGCTTTCATGTCCAAATCGCGAAGCGCCTTCAAGTAATCGACGTCGCGCCGCCAGCGCGAAATCACGTCTATCGCGGCCTTTGTCGATAGGTTCTCGTAAAAATCAAGAATCCGTTGAGTTTCTTCGTTTTCGGGTTTGGCGCCCTTGGCGTTGTTGCTCAGTCGGCTCAGGGTGTAGATCGAGGTAAAATCCTTGGCCGTGATCCCCGACGCCTTGCAAGCGATGGCCAAACCCTCGCCGCCGGGTTCAAACAGGATACGTTTGACCAGGGTATTGCGAAGGCGGGTTAAGCGGCGGAACATCGCCTCGAACAGAAAAATTTCGCCGTCCTTTAGCGCCCGGATCATCATTTTCGCCAAGCCCAGACCTTCCTTGTCGATTCCTTCGGCAAGGTTGTCCGACTTGGTTTTTATGTTTTTTTCCGAAACCTTGGCGCTTCTTTCCAGAAGGTCGTCCAAAACCGTTTGGTCCAGTTGAAAATTTTTGACAATAAATTTCCGCAAGGCCGCCGATACCCACAAGTACATCCGCTTGGCCAGGTCCGGGTCCAGGTCTTCGCGTCTGAGAATCGGTTCCTGATAAACGTCGACGCGCTTCGATTCTTCGACCAGGTATTCCATCGTCGCCAAGGAAATCGAGGCGCCGGAATTTTTCAAAAGCGTGGTGATGACGCCTTCGGTGCCGGTTTCCACCAGGGCATCGGAAACCTGTTCGGATACCGTTGTGCGCACGGCAAGGGCGAGCTGATGTTCCATCGTGCGGTGTTGGATGACCTCGATCAGGTCTTCGTCCTTGAGGACGGGGCTGTCTTTGAGGATGGCATAGGCGACGTCGATATCGTCGTTGGCCAACAAGTTGACGAGACCGGCCGGCGCGTCCGGAAGTTGGGCGATTTGTTCGGCGATTATTTTGCGGGCGCCCATTTCGGCTTCGTGGACCATCTTGTGCATGATGTCGAACATCAAGGACCGTTCCCGGTCCGACAGCACGCGGTCCTTGCCGGTGAACAAATCGGAGATGGTTTTAGCCAGCACTTGACGCCTTTCCCCCGATTTCTCGCGGGCCAGACTCAGCAATTCCTCAACGTTGATTTCAGCCATTTTCGAACCTTACCCCGGCACAAACTTTTTTGTTGCATAGTATGTTATTCAAATTTCCTGAAATGTCGAATGCCAAAATGTGTCATAAGGTTTCAAAATATGAGCTTTTGAAACCTTATCCACTCCCACACTAAAAGGGGTTACCCGGTGAGCTGTAATTTCAAGTACGCCACATTAGTGGCGAGGCCGGGCAGTAGCCATTGAAATAGGCGGCACACCTGTAAAACTTCATCGATGGAGGCGTCGGTTTCGGCGGCTTGGCGAAGCGATTGGGCGCCTAAGCCGCCTGGATTGGGAAGGCTGTTTCCGACCGCTTTCGCCAGGCGGTCATGGTATTCTTGGCAAATTGCCTCGTGCGCCGTGGTGCCGGCAACTTCCCTGAGATCCCCCCAAGCCGCCGCCCAGTAACTGGGCCAGCGGGCGAAGGCCCGGTAATCGGTATTGACGAAGGGCAGTCCCAAAACCGCTTTTACGTCTTCGAAACCCGCCTGCGTCGGTGGGTCGGCGTGGTGCGCTTCCATCAACACGAAAGGCACGGCAAGGTCGGGCGCGTGGCGACCTTCAAATACGGGCGGAGTGCCTGAGCTTTTGTCGTCCATGGAGCCGTTTTCCATCAACATCCGGGCGATGGTGGCGATCAGCGCGTAGGCGTGGTTGCCGTGGGAAAACACGTCGTTGGTGTCCCGGATGCTTGAAATTTCGCGCATCCCATAGCCCATTCCGGTCAGACGCTCGCCGATTGGCGGCGGGTTTAACCCAGCCACACGTCCTTCGACCAAGTCCTGCAAGGCTTTTGCTTCCTCGACGAAGGGGCGGCTGGCGACCAGGGGTTTAAGCCCGCGCCAGAGTTCGCGGAAAAATGCCGGGTAATGCGCAAACGCCATGGTCACCACCCCCATCCAGGGCACCTGCAAGGCGGCCTTCATTTCTCCATACCATTGGGCGCGCTCACCTTCGACGGCGTATTCCGGCAACGGGTGAACGGCGGGGATGGGGTCGGGTTTAATCCGGGCCAGTTTAATCATGCATAATCTCCCTAATTTCCCCCGACATCCAAGACCTTAACCTTAGCCCCCCTTGGCATTCAGGGGCTAATTCTTATATCTTTAAGTAGACAGGCAAATAGGGGTGACCATGGAAAAGGCAACATTCGGGGCTGGTTGTTTTTGGGGGGTCGAGGCGACGTTCCGCCGCATCGACGGTGTCGATGACGTTGCCGTCGGTTATTCCGGCGGGGCCAGCCGCAACCCGACTTACGAGAACGTTTGCACCGGGCAAACAGGCCATGCCGAGGTTGTCGAGGTCACTTTCGACCCCAAGCGCGTCGATTTCGAAAAACTTTTGCAGGTCTTTTGGGCCTGTCATGACCCGACCCAGCACAACCGCCAGGGTTTCGACGTTGGCACCCAATACCGGTCGGCAATTTTCTTTCATTCACCCGAGCAGGAAGAAGCCGCGCAAAAATCTCTGCAAGCGCTGCAGGAAAGCGGGGGCGCTAACGGCGATATCGCCACCGAAATTTCAGCCGCTTCAGATTTCTGGCGGGCCGAGGAATACCATCAGAACTACATCGAGAAACAAAAAGGCGGTCGCCGGGGCTTTTTCTAGAGCGGTTTCCGATCAAAACGGGGCACAAGCCCACCCCTCATGTTGAGCTTGTCGAAACATCAGGGGTGGGCGGCCTCCCCCTTCGACAAGCTCAGGATGAGGTCGCTTTTGAACACCGATTCCTTGTGGTCGGAAACCGCCCTAGAATCAAGGGGGGACGGCTTACGTTTAAAAGTAAGCCGTCCCCGTAATTATGCTTAAATCGCTTGATCCCAAAAAGAGCCTAAATCGGGACTTGTTCGGCCTCGCGCCGGGCCTTTTCCTTCGCCTGCTTGGCTTTCTTAGCTTCCATCTGCTTGAAGGCTTTGGACATTTTCTTCTGATTACGACCGGAATCGAACTGCATTTTTTTGCTTTTGCTCATGGAATTCACTCACAGTTAAATTTAAATCCCGGTCTCGAAAGGGTGAAGACCGCCTTTAAGCGGCTTCGCCACCAGAGCGCCATGCGGCTGTTCCCTTACAAGTGGGACAGACTCGCTGACCATAATGTTCCGATGTGAAGGCTTTGTGACACATCAGGCACGGGCGATCCTTGCGTTCGCTCTGGCGTTCGGACTTGGGCTTTTTGTTATCGTTTCGGCGGCTTGCCATGGGTAACTCCCTCAATTTTAACGCTCGGCCACTGGGTAACTTCCGGGAATGAAAAACCGCGCCAAAAAGCCTCGTCGGCGCGCTTATTCAGCAAAAATGCCGGAATTTTGTTGCCTTTTACGTCTATTAACTTAACCGAATGACCGAGGCCATTTGCTCTTCCCACCCATTATATAGCCGAATGTATGATGAATTGCAAGGGTTTAGGCCAAAAATTGCCGTGAACCCCCGAAAATTGGCTATTTTTGCTGCAATACAGCGCAAAAAAATCCGTCCGTTCCGGTGGAAGCAGGACTAAGCCTCAGGCAGGGGCCTTCCGGGGGCGGCGGGCCGCCGATCGAGTCGGCCCAGACCCGGTCAATGGCAAGGGCTTGAAATTCTTTGTAATTTTCTAAAAACCAAGCCAATTGCAGCTCGTTTTCCTCTTGCAGTAGCGAACAAGTGGCGTAAATCAGCTGCCCGCCCGGTTTGACCAGAGTTTGTGCCGTTCCGAGGATTCGCTGCTGCTGCGCCAGCATGTCATCCAGATCATCAGGGGTGAAGCGCCATTTGGCGTTGGGATCGCGCCGCCAGGCACCGGTGCCGGTGCATGGCACATCGACCAAAACCCTATCCGCCCGGCCTGCGTTGTCGGCCACCCAATCATCGTTGCGCGCGGCGACGACTTTAGTTTTGACCTTTTCGGCACCGGCTCTTTGGAGGCGCGGAATCATGCGTTCCAGGCGATAGCCCGAAATGTCACAAGCGATCAAGTCGCCTTCGATGTGGCCGTCTTTGGCCATGCTTGCCGCCAAGGCAAGCGCCTTGCCGCCGCCGCCGGCGCAGAAATCGACAACGGTCATGCCCGGCCGGGCGTCCGTCAGCAACGCCACCAATTGCGAGCCTTCGTCCTGAATCTCAATCCAGCCCTTCTTGAAGGCGGTGGTGCCGGCGAGGCGCGTCTTTCCGGTCAGCCGCAGCCCGATCGGCGATAATGGTGTCGGCTCGGCGTCGACATGGTCTTCTTTAAGCGCCTTCATCACCGCCTCGGGGGTGCTTTTAAGCATATTGACGCGAAGGTCGACGCTGGCCTGTTGGTTCAAGGCCGACATTTCCTTGGCCAAGCGGTCCCCGAAAAGTGCGCGCAAGGAGCGGTCCATCCATTCAGGGTATTCAAGGGTGACGGGGTCGGGCATATCGGCGTGGCTCAACGGCCGGCCATAGAGCTGTTCGGCCAAGCCCGCTTCTTCGGTGCTCATGACTTCAGGGCAATGAGTGGCCCCCGAAAAAAGCGCTTTTATGTCGTCCGGAGAGGACTTTTCCTGCAAAGCCAGCTCGGCGACGATGCGAGTCCGGGGGCTTGGCCCCAAGCCAGACCCGGTGCGCTCAATCCACCAATCCAGCTTGGCCCGGTGACGCAGGATTGCGTACAGCATGTCGTTGACGGCGCGGCGGTCGCCGGACCCGGCGTAACGGCGTTTGCGGAAGTAATCGTCGGCGATGCGATCCGCCGGCTCTTCGCCGGACCATATAAGGTCCAACAATTCGATGGCCGCCTGGGTGCGGGCGCCGGGTGTCATCTGCGCAGGCCCCCCCGGAGACCCCCCTGGAGACCCAAGAGACTAGCTCTCGGTCCGGTAATTGGGAGCCTCGCGGGTGATGGTGATGTCGTGGACATGGCTTTCGCGCAGACCCGAAGACGTGATCCGCCGGAATTCGGCATTTTTCTGCAAATCGGCGATGGTGGCGTTGCCGGTATAACCCATGGCGGCGCGCAGGCCCCCGACCAGTTGGTGAATGATGTTGTTGACCGGGCCCTTATAGGGGACCCGGCCTTCGACCCCTTCGGGGACCAAATTCTGGCTTTCGTTGACGTCTTCTTGGAAGTAGCGGTCGGCCGAGCCCCGCGCCATAGCGCCCAACGAGCCCATGCCGCGATAGGATTTATAGGACCGTCCCTGAAAGAGAAATACCTCGCCCGGGCTTTCGTCGGTGCCGGCGAACAGCGAGCCGATCATGACGGTTGCGGCGCCGGCGGCGATGGCCTTGGCCAGATCGCCGGAATATTTGATGCCGCCGTCGCCGATGAAGGGGATGTCTTCTTTGTGGCAGACCTCGGCGACTTCAAGGATCGCCGAAAATTGCGGCATGCCGACGCCGGCGACCATGCGCGTCGTGCAGATGGTGCCCGGCCCGATGCCGACCTTGACGCAATCGGCGCCCGCCCCGATCAGCGCCTTGGCGCCTTCGCCGGTGGCGACGTTGCCGCCAACCACCTGGACATGATTGCTGAGCTTCTTGATTTTTTCGACGGCCTTGAGAACGCCCGATGAATGGCCGTGGGCGGTGTCGACGATAATGACGTCGGCTTCGGCGTCCAACAGCGCTTCGGCGCGGGCAAACCCGTCGTCGCCGACGCCGGTGGCGGCGGCGACGCGAAGACGGCCTTGGTCGTCCTTGCAGGCATTCGGGTGGGCTTGCGCCTTTTCGATGTCCTTGACGGTCATCAGGCCGTTGCAGCGGAAATCGTCATCGACGACCAAAAGCTTTTCGATCCGGTGCTGGTGCAGGAGCCGCTTGGCTTCGTCGAGGCCGATATCCTCGTTAACGGTGATCAGGGGGCTGGCGTCCGAATGCGTGGTCATTAATTCGCTGACCGGTTGTTCCAGGTTGTCGGCGAAGCGCACGTCCCGGTTGGTCAGGATGCCGACCAGCCGTCCGCTGTCCTTCTCGACCACCGGGATGCCGGAAATATTGTGGGTGTCCTTGATGCGCAGCGCATCGGCCAGCGTCGCCTGCGGGGCGATGGTGAACGGATTGATGACCATCCCCGATTCGAACTTCTTGACCCGGCGGACCTCGCCGGCTTGTTCTTCCGGGGTCAGGTTCTTGTGAATGACGCCGATGCCGCCGGCCTGAGCCATGGCGATGGCGAGCTTGCTTTCGGTGACCGTGTCCATGGCTGCCGACAACAGCGGAATGCCGAGTTTGATGGTGCGCGTCAGCCGGGTGGCGGTATTGGTTTGGGCGGGCAGCACGTCGGACTTGGCGGGCACCAAGAGAACATCATCGAAAGTCAGGGCTTCAGGGAATTTCATGTCACCTCGCAAACTCTCTCGGTCCGAGTTGACGCGGAATCATACACACATAATGGCGATTGCCAAGCGGCAACGCCGAAAGGTGCCGGCGATCGGTTTTTCTTCGCCGACTCCGGGGGGATTAATAACCGCAGATAGAATTTCCGCACCCTAATAATCGCTGAAAGATAAGCTGGGCAAGGGTTATAGACACATTCGGTTTTTAGCATATAATGCATATAATGACGTGCTAATAAAAAACCGACCTCCTCGTCGGCAAAGGCGGGGGGCCGGTTTTTTTGAGCGTTGCGTAAATTTTGCCAGGTCACGGGAATATCCCGAATGATAAACCAAGGAAAAAAAAGAATGTCGAAGATTTTGAAGGTTCTATCGCTGACGAAAGGCGTCCTTTTCACGCTTTTAATCGGCTTAGTCGTCAATACCGCGATGATGGAAGGGGCCATTGCGGCGGGTAAGGACGGCGAGGCCATCGTCACCTTTGGCGCCACCCTGTCGATGACCGGAAACAACGCCCGCAACGGGAAACATACCCGGCGGGGGTATGAACTGGCGAAGACCCGTATCAATAGCATGGGCGGGATCGATGTTGGCGGCAGAAAATACCAGATCAGGATCAAATACTACGACGACGAATCAAACCCCGCCCTTGCCGCCAAATACACCAAGCGGCTGATCACCAAGGATAAAGTCCGGTGGATGCTCGGCCCCTACGGCTCCAGCGCGACCCTGGCCGTCGCCGGGGTTACGGAAAAATATAAAATCCCTATGGTCGAAGCCAACGGGGCGTCGCTGTCGATTTTCAACCAGGGTTACAAGTACGTTTTCGGCGTTCTGTCGCCCGCCGATAAATATCTTTCTGAAGCCCTTAACTTGGCCGCCGCCGAAACCAAGGCGAAAGGCGCCGACCCTTCGAAGCTGACCGTCGCCATCGCCGTCGAATCCGACCCGTTTTCCAGCGACATTCGTATGGGGGTCATCTCGGACGCCAAGAAATTCGGCATGAAGATTATCATCGATGAAAACCTGCCGCGCGATTTCGCCGACATGACGTTCATCCTCGACAAGGTGAAACAGAAAAAACCCGATATCTTCATTGTTTCCGGGCACGAAGCCGGCGCCAATCTGGCGGTCCGTCAGATCCACGAACAAAAAGTCGATGTGCCGATGTTGGCGATGACCCATTGCGAAGGTGCCGATATCAACGGTACATACGGGGTCAATGCCGATTTCACGATCTGTGCCGCTCAATGGGCGGGCACGATGAAATACCAGGGCAAGTGGTTCGGCAATTCTTACAATTACGTGCGCCAATTCAAATCGCAATACGGTTATGCCCCACCATATCAGGCCGCCGAATCATCCGCTGCCGTCATCGTCCTGGCCGACGCCATCAGGCGGGCCGGCCAGCTGGACAACAAAAAAGTCCGCGACGCCTTGGCTAAAACCGATGTGCAGACCTTTTTCGGCTGGATCAAGTTCGACAAAGAAGGAAGGAACACCGGCAAGCCTATGGTCTTGCGCCAACTCGTCTTCGGTCGATATCTGGTCGTGGCGCCGTCCGGTTTTGCCGAACACAAGGTAAAGTTTCCCCGCCCCACCTGGAGCCAGCGTTAGCGGACGTTAATGCAAACATTCCGTCAATGGTGGCGCCGCGATTTTAAGGGCGATTTCATCGGTGCTATTGCCTCGACCCTGATGTCCCTGCCCATCAGCATGTCGGTGGGGGTCATCGCCTTTGCCCCGCTGGGCAAGGACTATGCGACGCAAGGCGTGATTGCCGGCATTTACGGGGCCATTATGCTGGGCTTCTGTTCGGCGCTTTTTGGTGGCCGGTCGATCATGTTGTCCGGGCCGCGCGCCGCGTCGGGTCTGGTCGTGGCCTCCCTGATGGCGCAGATTATTGCATCGGATGATTTATTGTTCCCACCGGGGCAGACGGTCCATTTCGTCGTTGCACTGACGTTCTTCACCATTTTTCTTGCGGGCTTGATTCAATTCCTTGCCGGCGCCACCCGGATCGCCAACATCGTCAAGAACATTCCCCATCCGGTCGCTGCCGGGTTCATGAACAGCGCTGCCTTGATCGTCATCACCGGGCAGATTTGGACGCTGCTGGACATCCCGAAAGGGGAATCGCTCCTCGATATTCTTCCCCTGCTGGGCGATGCCAGGCCGCTGACGACCTTTCCGGGCCTTGTAACAGTGGTGGCGATGATCCTGCTGCGCCGATGGACGCCGAAGATTCCGTCGCCTGTCGCCGGTTTATTGATCGGCACGGCGACCTTTTATGCCATGAAGGTTCTGATGAACGGCGCCGATGTCGGGCCGACGCTTGGGGAAATCACCTCCATCCTGCCGATGGCCCCCGGACTCGACATGTTCACCAGCCTGGCGGCGGCGGGCGATATGCTGGCCGTTTTGCTGATCGTCGTGCCGGCGGCATTTTCGCTGGCCGCCATGGTGTCATTGGAAAGCGCCCTGACCTTGTCGACGCTTGATGAAATGTCCGGCAGGCGCACTGATTCCAACCGCGAACTTGTCGGTCACGGCATCGGCAACATGGCCGCCGCCCTGTCCGGCGGGCTGATCGGCGCCGGCGCCATGGTTCGGTCCAAGCCCGGGTTCGACGCCGGTGGACGGACACCGGCCATGGCCTTTATAAAAAGCATGTTGATGCTGATGGTCGTCCTCGCCTTGGCTCATTACATCGAATACATCCCGCGCGCCGTCATCGCCGCCATGATTCTGGTTATCGGCTTTCAAAATTTTGACAAATGGTCCTTTGCCCTCGTCAAAAGATGCCTTGCCGGGAATTTCCGGAAAAAGGCGGGGCCGATGCTTGATCTTTTCATCATTCTGCTGGTGATGGCCGTGGCCGTGGCCTTTGACTTGATCGTCGCGGTCGGCGTCGGCGTCGGCGTGTCGATCATCGTTTTCGTGTCACGTATGAGCCGCTCGATAATCCGGCGCGAATGCCATGGTCCCGGCATTCATGCCCGCAGTATGTGGAACGAGGAAAGACAAGCGGCGCTGGAAAAATGCGGCCACCAAATCGCCGTGCTCGATCTGGAAGGGGCCATCTTTTTTGGCACCGCGGAAGGCCTGGAAAGCCGGATACATAAACTTGTCGAAGAAGACGTCAACCATGTCGTTCTTGACATGAAAAGGATCAGGGATATCGACAGCACCGGGGCTTTGGCATTGGTCAGGATCAACCGTTATTTGAAAAAGAAGGGCGGTAAATTGGCCATTAGCTATGTGCTCAAGGACCGGCGGTTTGAGCCGGCGGAATATGGCGGCCAGGAAAGGCGGGCCAACAGAAACACGCGCTCGCTATGGAGCATTTTCATGGATTCGGGTGCCCTCAACGATCTGGGTGAGGAGATATTTTTTCCCGATACGGACCGCGCCCTGGCTTTTTGCGAAAACCATCTGCTGCAGGCCCAGGCCGGCGGGACAACCACGGCGGTGCGGCGGGCCAAATCGATGCCGCCCATCCTGATCGGGTTGGCGGCATCGGATGTCAAAATGATAAGGCGCTTTTTCACCCGCCAATCCTTCAAGGCCGGAGAAAGCATTTTCCAACAGGGCGACACCGGGGACGCCTTGTTCTACATAAGCAGGGGGAGGGCGGATGTCGTTGTTCGCCTTCACCACACGGGGCAGGTCAAGAGGCTGCAGTCGCTGACCGACGGGGCCGTGTTCGGCGAGATGGCGATCCTCGACAACAAACCCCGGGCGGCGAGCATCGTCGCCGCCGAAGACACGGTGTGTTACCGACTGAGCGTCGGGGATTTTGAAAAATTGAAGGAATCCAAATACGAAATCGCCCTCAAGTTGTTCGCCAACATCTGCGCCATGCTATCGGGCCGCATCCGCGCCGCCAACACGATGGTCACGGAACTGGAAAACTAGGGCGGTTTCCGACCAAAAGGGGACAAGCCCACCCCTCATGTTGAGCTTGTCGAAACATCAGGGGTGGGCGGCCTCATCCTTCGACAAGCTCAGGATGAGGCCGCTTTTGAACACCGATTCCTTTTGGTCGGAAACCGCCCTAGTCGCCTGGGGTTTCCTGTTTCCTAAAACCGGTGGCGACAACATAGGTTTCCGCCGACTCTTTGCGCGAAGACGGCGGCTTGGCGTGCTTGACGGTCTCGAAGCGTTTTTTCATCGCCAACAGCAATTCGTTCTCGGTGCCGCCCTTGAAGGCTTTACCGACGAAGGCGCCGCCCGGACGCAACACTTCGCAGGCGAATTCGAACGCCGCTTCCAAGAGCCCGATGACGCGCAGGTGATCGGTGCCGGCGTGTCCTGTCGCCGATGCCGCCATGTCCGACAGCACCACGTCGGCGGGGCCGCCCAAAGCCTTTTTCAACATCTCAGGCGCGTCCTCTTCCATGAAATCGTGATGGATCAACACCGCCCCCGGCACCGGGTCGATTTCCTGCAGGTCGATGCCGACGACCATGCCCTTCTTGCCTTTTCCGGCACCTTGGGCATTAGCGCGCTCCGTAGCGACGACGGTCCAGCCCCCCGGCGCCGCGCCCAAATCGACGACGGATTGTCCCGGTTTCAGAAAATGGAAACGGTCGTCCAGTTCCAACAGTTTGAAGGCGGCGCGCGAACGCAGGCCCTGCTCGCGGGCTTCGGCGACGTAACCATCCTTAAGCTGGCGTTTCAGCCATTGCACCGAGGACTTTTTTCGGCCCTTGGCTGAGCGCAGTTTTTCTGTTTTGCCTCGGCCCGATGGGCCTCCGGGTTTCTTAGTCATTGTTTTTATTTTTCTTGCCGGGCGGCCATCATCGACAGCAGCAACCCCTCGCGGATGCCGCGGTCGGCGGCCGTCAGGCTCAACACCGGCCAACGGCGGACGATCGCGGAAAGCACTGCGCACCCCATCACCATCAAATCGGCGCGACCGGGGCCGATGCAGGGATGGTCATTGCGGGCCTGGAAATCGAGCCCCGCCAGCTTCGCCGAAATGGGATGGATGCTTTCGGTACGGATGTCCAAGCCATCGACCCGGGCGCGGTCATATCGGGGTAGGTCCAGGTATATGGCGCCCAGGGTCGTGACCGTGCCCGAGGTGCCCAAGACATGGACGTTGCCGGCGTCGATCTCCGGCGCGATGCGGTTGCGGTCCTCGAAAGGCGCGAGGTCGGCGTCAATGCGATCGACGATTTGCTCGAAGACTTCCGGGGTCAAGGGATCCTTGCCGTATTCTTCCGCCAAATTGACGACGCCGATCGGAAGCGACAGGATATCGAGCGCCTTGGGTTCTTTCTCAGGCGCCGTTTCAACCCACATCAATTCGGTGCTGCCGCCGCCGATGTCGAACATCAACGCCCGGGAATGTCCGGTTTTGAGCAACGGCGCGCAACCGGCGAGCGTTAGCTCCGCTTCTTCGGTGGCGGCAATGACTTTCATGTCGAGCCCGGTTTCCCGTTTCACCCGGTCCATGAATTCCTGGCCGTTGGCGGCTTGGCGGCAGGCCTGGGTGGCGATGGAACGAGTTTCGACCGCGCCCCGGTCCTTGATCTTGTGGGCGCAGACTTTCAAGGCCCCGATGGTGCGCTCGATGGCTTCGTTCGACAATCTGCCGGTGGCCTGGACTCCTTCGCCCAGGCGGACGATGCGCGAAAACCCGTCGATGACGTGAATGCCGCCCTTATTGTCTCCCTTATTGTCTCCCTGGGCCGGGCGCGCCAGCAGCAGGCGGCAATTGTTGGTGCCAAGGTCAATGGCCCCATAGACGGGCAGCCCGGCATGACCGCCGGGGCGGCGCTTGGGCCTGCGTGTTTGCGTGTTGGACCCCTTATTGAATACTTGGGGCACTGGGGTGGCCTCCCTTAAAATTATTATCGTTATTTTGCATCTTAGGACGCCATCTTAGGACGCCGGAGGGCGGGCACAAAATGGTTTAGCCAAGGAAGTCCGGCTATGGTAGTGAATGGCCGCTTAACGACCATCGCCGATGGGGCGTAGTTTAACGGTAGAACGAGCGGCTCTGACCCGCTTAGTCCTGGTTCGAATCCAGGCGCCCCAGCCAGTTTTAAGTCAGGCGCTGATGACGGTCGGGCCGTCGTCTCCGGCGAGCACTGCAAAATGGTTGGGTGACCAGTTGCCGGCGACACTTTCCATATAATTCATGGTCCAGCGGCGGAAACCTTCCCGCCACGGGCAGCAACTGGGCATCAGGTTGAGGAACAGAACATAGCGCGTTCCTTGGGTAGGCAGGATGCCACGGTGCAGGACCTTGGTCGGCTGGAAGATGAAGCCTTCGCCCGGGGCCAAAGATAGATCAACGGGATTGTATTCGGCGCCGGCTTTTCCGGCGAGGTCCGAAAGGTCGCTCAGCCGCTCGGATACGGGTGGATAATCATAACCCGCGGCGGCCAGCTTTTTCGTCGTCTCCATGTCCAGAAACTGGGTGCCGCCGCCGTGTTCCTCGGTGCCGTTGAGATAGACCATCATATTAAGAAAGGTTGGCGGCCCCGCATCCCGGTGCCAGAGGAAGGACACGTTCGGCGCTTGGTTCGGGTGGGTGCGGGACAACAAGTACCAGTGGACGAAGAAGTCGGACCCGAAGTAGTGGGCGATGCGGCGTTCCGCTTGCGGGTGGAAAACCTTTGCCAATAGCGAAAACAGATGTTTGTCACTGCTTTCGTTGACCTTGTCCTGGTCGGTGTCGGTTTTGATCAGTCGGCCGGGCATGTCGGCGATCTGGTCGATGCGGTTGCGGAGCTTTTCCGCCGCCTCACCGTCCAGGAACGTCATCTTCTCGAAGCCGAGGCGCATGAGGTCCGTATCGCCGGCGTCGGCAATGCCGCCGCCATGACTCTCTCGGCAGGCCGTATGCCACTGGTCGAACAGCCCGCCCGTCGCCATGCTGGCGTCCCATTCCGGGGTATCGAGTTGTGGAATCCTGATTTCCGCCGTCATCGCCGCATCCTTGGATAACGTCTGTGGCTTTTCCTTGGGGGCTCATTGAACCCCGTCCGCCTTAAGAATTGGTTGCCAAAAGGCGCAATAAGGATAGGCGCCCGCCCTGGGTATTCCGAGAACAAATACGTTCCGGGGCTGGAACGAGAATCGGTAATTGATTCAGACTCCTTTAACCAAACACGGCGAAACTAGCCTTCTCAGAGGACGGAAGGTTGGATGAATGTTGATTACCAAATACAAGCCCCGAAGGGCGACGGTCGAGGAAGTACGGTGTTATTACCTGCGCTATTACTGCGGCGTGCCCGACGCCTTGTTCGGCTCGGCATGGGATAAGGAAGCTTACCTGAACGCCCAGACGCCCGCTTGGGTGCCCCGGGCTAGGATCGAAGCCCAGCAGGCTGGAATCCAAAAAGCCCTGAAGGCAGCCGCTTAGCAAGAATCGAAATTTAGGGATTTACGCCTTTCTGCCCCGGCCCTGTTCTTTGCCGGTCGCCTTTATGCGTGGATTTCCAGGGGTTTCCGGGGGACGGGTAGGCGCGGCCCAAAGGCTTTGCTAGACTTTTCCCATGGCCAGATCATCTCCTAGCCCGACCGCAAAGTTCCACATCGGCATGCCGGTGCGCCATCGCGTCTACGGCTTTCGCGGTATCGTCTTCGATGTCGACCCGGAATTCGACAATACCGAAGAATGGTACGAAAGCATTCCCGAGGACGTGCGGCCGCGCAAAGGCCAGCCGTTTTACCACCTGTTTGCCGAGACACCCGACAAGGCGCCTTATATCGCCTATGTCTCGGAACAAAATTTGGTAGCCGATGAAGACCCGGACCCCATCCATCATCCCGCAATCGACGAATTTTTTGACGTCAGCGACGACGGCAATTTCGTCGTCCGCAGCAAGATGAACTGACGGCCTCAGACGGAATTTTCCGTTCATTTCGCCGGTATTTTTTAAGTCCCCGTCCGGGCTTTCGCCCGTCCTCGCCTCTTTATTTTTGGTTCCCGGTCCGGGCTTTCGCCCGTCCTCGCCTCTTGATACCCTATCTCATTGATTCCTTGGGCCAAATTCCCTAGGTTGTGGCCCTGTTCACCCACCATTGATGGGGTTCCATGAAGACTGTCGTACAGAATTTCAAAACCGGGCGCATTTCGGTGGCCGATACGCCTGCTCCGGCGCAGCTCCCAAATGGCATTTTGGTCCGCACCTCGGCGTCGCTGATCAGCGCCGGTACCGACCGTGCCGTCGTTGGCTTGGCGAAGAAGGGCTATGTCGGCAAGGCCTTGGCGCGGCCCGACTTGGTGCGCCGGGTGCTGCGCAAGGTTAAGAACGATGGGCTGGCGTCGGCCTTCAAGGCCGTCCAGAACGTCATCGCCGAACCGAAGACGCTGGGCTATTCGCTGGTCGGCGAAGTGCTGGGTGTGGGCTCACGCGTCGATGGCGTTGCCGTCGGCGACCGCGTCGCGTGCGCCGGGGCCGGGTATGCCAATCACGCCGAAATCGCCTCGATCCCCGGTAATCTGTTCGTGCCGGTACCGAAAGGCGTGGCCGATGAGGACGCGGCTTATGTGACGCTCGGCGCCATCGCCATGCATGGGCTGCGCCAAGCAGACCAACAACTGGGCGCAACCGTGATGGTCGTGGGCTTAGGCCTGGTCGGGCAAATCACGCTGCAGCTTTGTCGTGCCGCCGGGCTAAAAGTTATCGGGCTCGACCTCGATCAAGCCAAGCTCGATCTGGCCCGCGAACAATGCGCCGTCATTGCGGCTAAGCCCGACGACCCCGGACTGGCCGCCGACATCAAGGCGGCGACCAATGGCCACGGCGTCGATGCGGTTCTGTTGACGGTGGGGTCCAAGGATTCAGGCGCGCCGTTCGAAATGATCGCGCCTCACTGCCGCGACCGGGCGCGGGTTGTCGTCGTCGGCGACGTCAAGATGGACATCCCGCGCAACGTCTATTTCAAAAAAGAATTGGAAATTCTGCAATCCCGGTCCTACGGCCCCGGGCGTTATGACCCCGATTACGAGGAAAAGGGGCGGGATTACCCCATCGGTTACGTGCGCTGGACGGAACGGCGCAACATGGCGGCGTTTTTGGACTTGCTGGCGTCGGGCCAGATCGACATGCAGGCATTGACGACGCATCGTTTCCCCGTCGAGAAGGCGGCCGAGGCCTATGACCTGGTCAGCGGCGCCAAAAAAGAATTTACCGTCGGCATCGTGCTCACCTATAGCGGCAGCCCGGCGGAACAGCCCGCGCCGGCGGCCCCGGCGGCGCGCAAAAAGATCGCCGGCAAAGTCGGCCTCGGCGTCATCGGCGCCGGCAACTTCGCCAAGTCGGTGCTGGTGCCGGCGCTGAACGCCACCAACGGCTTCGACATCCGGGGCGTTGTCTCGGCCACCGGGCTTTCGGCGGAGGCCATGAAAATTAGTTCCGGCGCCGGGTATGCTGCGACCAACGCCAAGGCTGTGTTCGACGACGAAAGCGTCGATGCCGTCGTCATCGCCACCCGCCATGACAGCCACGGGCGCTACGTGCTCGACGCGTTGGAAAAGGGCAAGCACGTGTTCGTCGAAAAGCCGCTGTGCCTGGACCGGGGCGAGCTGGCAAAAATCGAGGCCGCGGCGAAAACCTCCGAGGGCATCCTGATGGTCGGGTTCAACCGCCGCTTCAGCCCCTATATCGAGGCCGTCAATAATCACTTCCAGGGCCGCAAAGAACCGCTGGCGATAATCTATCGCATCAATGCCGGGCGTATTCCTTTGGACCACGCCGCCGCCTGGGTTCACGACCCCGACGTCGGCGGCGGCCGCATCATCGGCGAGGTCTGCCATTTCATCGACACCCTGCAAGCGCTCACCGGGGCGCATCCGGTCGACCTGCACGCCACCGGGCTCAACCCCCGGCAATCGGGGCTGGTGGCCGACGACGTGGTGACGCTGAGCATCGGCTTCGACGACGGATCCTTAGGGACCGTGCATTATTTCTCCAACGGCGATTCTAGTTTTCCGAAAGAGCGCCTGGAAGTTTTCGGCCAGGAAAAGATCGCCGTCATCGACGACTGGCGGTCGCTGGAATTGATTGCCGGCGGCAAGACGAAACGCCAAAGCTCGCAAACCATGCAGAAGGGCTATGCCGAGGAAGCGGGTGCGTTTCTTGAAGCCTGCAAGACGGGTGAAGCCCCGGTGCCGGCGCAGTCCCTAATCGAAACGACGCTGGTGACGCTGCTGGCGCTCGAAGACTTGCACGGCGCCTGGGACGAGACCTTGGAGCTTGGCGATTAGCTATTCGACGGCCTCATTCCGCCGCTTGGGCCTCGGCCTTGAGGGATTTTTCCACACCGCGTAATTCCCGGTCCAGGCGAACGCCGGCATGAACCCGGGGCGGCGCCAGGGGCGCCAATAGGCTGTAGATCACCGGGATCAGGATCAGCGTGAAGATCGTGGCGATGCCCAAGCCGCCGAAAACCACCCAGCCGATGGCGCGCCTAGCCTCGGCGCCGGCGCCGCTGCCGAGTATAAGCGGCAGCGAGCCGAGCAC
>JABMOY010000031.1 GCA_013203955.1 Rhodospirillales bacterium
GAGGTGGACAGAACCCTGCTTACAGACCGTCTGGCTTTTTTCTTAGCTTTCCCCTGCCAGGGCTTCCAGAAAATGCCCAAAAACCACCATTTCCAGGACACAAAACCGCCGAATTCGAGGCGTCGAATGAGTTGGCGCCCAAACCAGGCTCGCTTTGACCCGTCGCCAGCGGGAAAAAGTCGCTGAATTCTGCGCCCTGGAAAGGTTTTATTAACCCATGAAACGCCATAGTCACCCATTGACGCCCATCAATACCCATGATATCCCATTATTAGCCATTTTGCGATCATGGGGGGTCCGCATTCCTAAGAGGATTTCCGGCGACGGGGTTAGATGGGCAACGGCGGCAGAAGCTGTTGTAACGAAAGAATTTTTGTGGGAGCTGGCATGGCACTTTTTGTTGGCAATTACGTCAACAGGGTCGACAAGAAAGGGCGGGTCTCTGTGCCTAAGCCTTTTCGTGAGGCTTTCGGTCGTCAGTCCTTCCTCGGTCTATACGCCTATCCGTTGTTTAAATTCAATGCCTTCGAGGCTTGTGACGAGGCCTTCATGGAGCGCCTGAGCGACAGCCTCGAAGACTTACCCATGTTTTCCGACGAACAGGACGACCTGTCCGTCATTCTTGAAAGCGCCCACCGCCTCCCATTCGACCCCGAAGGCCGCGTGGCGCTGCCGAAAGACGTCTTCGATACCACAGGAATTTCCGGCCAAGCCCTTTTCGTTGGGCGCGGACGGCGTTTTCAAATCTGGGAGCCCAAGGCCTATGAGGCCAACCGGGGTGAAGCCTTCGAGCGCGCTCGCGCCCGTGGCGCCACCCTGCAACTACGTCAGCCGCCGAAACGGGATGGGGAGGAGTCATAAAAAATGACCCCCCCTATTTCCCCCCCCAATACACATACCCCGGTGATGTTGAACGAAGTTCTGGGTTCCCTGGCCCCGCGTGACGGCGCCACCTATGTTGACGCAACCTTCGGCGCCGGCGGTTATTCAAAAGCTTTGTTGGAGGCCTGCGATTGCACCGTTTGGGGCATTGACCGGGATCCCGAGGCCTTGTCCCTGGGCGCCGATCTGACAAAACTTTACCAGGGCCGCCTGACGGTTCTGAACGGGCGCTTTGGCGAGATGGTCCGTCTTCTTGGCGATGTCGGCGTTGACAAAATCGACGGGATCGCCCTCGACCTGGGCGTTTCGTCAATGCAATTGGACATGGCCGAGCGCGGCTTCAGCTTCAGGGTCGACGGGCCGCTGGACATGCGCATGGCGCAATCGGGCATGGCCGCAGCCGACGCCGTCAACCAACTCACCGAACAGGAACTGGCCGATATCATCTACCGTTACGGCGAGGAACGATTGTCTCGGCGCATTGCCAAGGCCATTGTCGAACAACGGAAAGAAACCCCGTTTACCCGAACCAAGCAACTGGCGGAACTGGTCCGGCGTGTCGTCGCCAAGTCCAAGGACGGTATCGATCCGGCGACCCGAACTTTCCAGGCGCTTCGCATTTACATCAACGACGAGATGGGCGAACTGGAACGTGGCCTGAACGCGGCGGAAACCCTGCTTAACCCCGGCGGGCGTCTGGCCGTGGTTTCCTTTCATTCCCTGGAAGACCGCCAGGTCAAAGAATTCCTGCAGGGCCGAAGCGGCGCCGGGCCTAAACCGTCGCGCCATTTGCCGCCGCCATCATCGCCGCCGCCGGAGCCGACGTTCCGGCTGTTGAACCGCCGCGTCGTTAAATCATCGGCGGATGAAATCAAGCTTAACCCGAGGGCGCGCTCGGCCCGGATGCGTGCTGCTGAGCGCACCCAAGCCCCCGCCCAAAGGGCGGCTTGAAAGGAGTAAGCGCATGATCCGTCCCACCATGGTTCTGATAATTCTTCTCGTGGCGTCGCTGGGGGTAACGCTGTTCGCCGTCAAAAGCCAGGTTCAGGATTTGGAAGGCGAATTAATCGGCTTCAACCGTTCGATAACTGACGAACGCCAATCCATTCATGTGCTGAAGGCCGAATGGAGCCATCTTAACGAGCCGACGCGCTTGAAAAATTTGGCGAAACGCTATCTCGACATGAACGCCATCGAGTCCAACCAAGTCGGCACCGCCGACGAAATGCTTCCCGGGAAGGCCGATGAGGATAAGCCCGCCAGTCGGGTGACCCCATTGGCGACAAACATTTCCATAGAAAGGCCCGTCCAATGAGCGCCGAAGAAAAACAAAAAACGAAAAATAAAAAAGGCGAACGTCTGATTGCCCGGCAGATAGAAGGAAGCCGCAAGCAAGCCATTGAAACCGGTCGTAACCGGCTTTTGGTCACCGGCGCTGTTCTAACCATGGCGTTTGTTGCCATCGGCGTCCGGCTGGTTGACCTGACCGTTTTCAAGGCCGGCGAAGAACCCCGGTTGGCGAAGGCGGGACCGGCGCTGCTGTCTGCCGCCGGGCGGGCGGATATTGTCGATCGCAATGGCGTGATCCTGGCGACCAGTCTGCCGACGGCGTCCCTTTACGCCGACCCCGGCGCGGTCCTCAATGCCGAAGACGCTGCCGACAGGTTGGCCAAGGTGCTGCCGGTGCTCAACCGCGATGAAGTCCTTGCCAAATTGAATTCCAAGGGCCGGTTTGTCTGGATTTACCGTAACCTGACGCCTGAGCAACAGTATCAGGTCAACCGCCTCGGCCTTCCGGGGATTGGCTTCCAAAGGGGCGAACGACGGGTTTATCCGCACGGCCGTCTGGTCGCCCACGCCCTCGGCTTGACCGATGTCGACGGACGCGGGATCGCCGGGATCGAGCAATATTTCGATCAAAGCCTGCGTTCCGGCAACCGCATCGGGCTTTCTCTCGATTTACGAATACAGGCGGTTTTACGGGATGAATTGGCCGCCGCCGTCGGGGAATTTCGAGCCATAGGCGCAGCCGGTCTGGTGCTTGACGTTCATTCCGGGGAAATCATGGCCATGGTTTCGTTGCCTGATTTTGATCCCAATGATCCCGGAACCGCGAACGGCGAGCCGGCTTTCAATCGGGTGACCAAGGGGGTCTACGAGATGGGCTCTACCTTCAAGTTGTTCACCGCGGCGATGGCGCTCGATTCGGGCACGGTCACCCTGAAAAGCGGCTACGACGCCAGCCAGCCGATCAAAATCTCGCGCTTCACGATCCGCGACTTTCATGCAAAAAACCGCTGGCTGTCGGTGCCCGAGATCATCGTCTATTCATCCAACATCGGCGCCGCCAAGATGGCTATCGATGTTGGCACCAAAACCCAGAAGGCTTATCTTGGACGGCTCGGCCTATTGCAGTCCGCCGCCCTCGAGTTGCCGGAAATCGGCAGCCCCCTGACGCCGGCCCGGTGGCGTGACATCAACACCATGACCATTGCCTACGGTCACGGCATTGCCGTCAGCCCCATCCAACTGGCCAGCGGTATTTCGGCGTTGGTCAACGGCGGGCGTTTCGTGAAGCCGACGCTGTTGGCGAGACCGGCCAGCGATCAAGTCCAAGGAAAGCGTGTGCTTTCAGAGGAAACCTCGGAACAAATGCGCGGCCTGATGCGGCTTGTTGTCAGCACCGGCACCGGGCGCAAGGCCGCCGCCGAAGGCTATGCCGTCGGTGGCAAGACCGGCACGGCGGATAAGCTGGTTGGCCGGGCCTACGGAAAAAACGCCACCATTTCTTCTTTCGTCGGCGCTTTCCCCATTGATGACCCGCGTTTCGTGGTGTTGGTGCTGGTGGACGAACCGAAGGGCAACAAGCGAACCTTTAATTATGCCACCGGCGGCTGGGTCGCGGCCCCCGCCGTCAGCCGGGTCGTTCAACGCATGGCGACGTTGATCGGCATGGCGCCTAAAAGAAACCATGGCATACCCCCCGCTAAGGAAAAAGTGCGTGAAGCACGAATGATTCCGGCGGCGCAAAAGCCCCCGTCTATCCCAGCGTCCATCCCAGAGGAAACAAAAGTTCAAACGGTTTCGGCAATGGCTGAAACCCGGCTGTTGAAAAGGGTGCGCGCCGTTCTTGACGGGTCCCCAAAGACAAGCGGGGCCGCCGCCTCCGGTCCCCCGGAGCAGGCGCTTGCGACTTATTGATGTCTTGGATGGAGTCGACATTGACGTGACAGACCAAACGGTCGTTAACGAAACGGACATTACCGGGCTCACCTGCGATTCTCGGCGGGTAGAGTCCGGCTTTCTTTTCGCCGCGATTCCCGGAACCCAAACCGATGGGCAAAACTTCGTTCCCGATGCGCTTGCGCGTGGCGCGCGGGCCGTGCTGGCGCCTGTCGGAACCACCATCAAGGCCGGGCAGGTTCCGTTGCTGACGACCGCCAATCCCAGGCGCCAATACGCCTTGATGGCGGCGAATTTCTTTTCCGTTCAACCTAAAACAATCGCCGCCGTTACCGGCACCAATGGCAAGACCTCGGTCGTTTCTTTCCTGCGCCAAATCTGGTCCGGGGTGGGGTTCAAGGCGGCGAGCGCCGGAACCTTAGGCATAACGGCGGACGGCTTTGAAGACAGACCCAGCCTGACAACCCCCGATTCCGCCGACCTGCACCGCAACTTATCCGACCTGGCCGAGGCCGGCATCAGCCACTTGGCCCTGGAAGCATCGAGCCACGGTCTGGATCAGCACCGGCTCGACGGCGTTCGCGTGGCTTTGGGCGCCTTTACCAACCTGACCCGGGATCACCTGGACTACCACGGCGACATGGACACGTACTTGGGCGCAAAGCTGAGGCTGTTCACCGACATCATGGCCATTGGGGGGACCGTCGTTATCAATGCCGATTCCAGCCATGCGGAAATCGTCGAAGACGCGTGCCGGGTTGCCAAGCTAAACATCATGAGCTTCGGAAAAGCGGGTAAAGATGTATGTCTAAATAACAGCGAAATTCTTGCCGATGGACACCGGATCGAATTGACCGCCGGTGGAACAACCGCCCAGATCAAGCTTCCTCTTGTCGGCGGGTTCCAGGTTTCCAATGTCCTTGCCGCGCTGGCTTTGGCGATAGCCTCGGGCGTCGAGGCCGAAGCCGCTATCGGCCTGTTATCAAACCTTGAAGGCGTCCCCGGGCGGGTACAATTGGCGGGTCGCCATGTCAACGGCGCCGGGGTTTATGTCGATTACGCCCACACGCCGGACGCGCTGTTAAGCGTGCTTCAGGCCCTTCGGCCTCATACTCAAGGGCGCCTGCATTTGGTGTTCGGGTGCGGCGGTGACCGCGATCCCGGCAAGCGCCCGGAAATGGGAGCTATTGCCGGGCAGCACGCGGACACCGTGATCGTCACCGACGATAATCCCCGTACCGAAGACGCGGCAAAAATCCGCGGCCAAATTTTGGCGGCAGTCCCTAATGCGCTGGAAATCGCCGATCGCGCCGAAGCCATAAGCGAAGCCGTGAAAGAGCTGGCTCCGGATGACCTTCTTGTGGTCGCCGGAAAAGGGCACGAACAGGGCCAGATCATCGGCGAAGAAATCCGTCCCTTCGATGACATCGAAGCCGTCAACGTTGCCCTTCGGGAGACAACCTCATGACCCCCGCGATGGACACCTATCTCTGGACCGCCGGCCAAGCGATGGCGGCGACCGGTGGCGTTGCTCAGGATGACTGGCATGTTGAAGGCATCTCCATTGACAGCCGCATGATCGAGCCCGGTGACATGTTCGTCGCCATTCGGGGCCCCAGGTTCGACGGCCATGACTTCACCGCCGACGCCATTGCCGCCGGGGCGACGGTATCGATGGTCGATCATCACCCGGGCGCTGTCCCCACCGATGCGCCGCTGCTTGAGGTCAAGGATACGACCCTTGCATTAGAGGATATGGCCCGTGCCGCGCGCCAGCGCACGTCGGCCCGCGTCATTGCCGTGACCGGCAGTGTCGGCAAGACCGGGACCAAGGAAGGGATTCGTTTGGCCCTGGAAGACCAAGGCCCGACCGTGGCCAGTCTCGGCAGCCTTAACAATCATTGGGGTGTGCCGCTTAGCCTGGCCAGGCTGCCCGCCGATACCGCCTTCGGCGTTTTCGAAATCGGCATGAACCATCCCGACGAAATAACGCCGCTGTCGCAAATGGTTCGCCCTGACGTTGCCGTCATTACCAACGTCGAGGCCGTTCACAGCGCTTTTTTCGATTCCGTGGAACAGATCGCCGACGCCAAGGCGGAAATATTCGATGGCATGGGGGCCGACGGCATCGCCGTGCTGAACCGCGATAACGAACAATTCGACCGGCTAAGGAAAGCCGCCATTGCGACGGGCCTTAAAACCATCATCGGTTTCGGGATTCATCCGGAGGCCGAAGTGCTGGCCGTGGACGTCCGGACCGATGGCCAGGGCTCGGATATCAAGGCGATGATCAATGGGGTCGAGATCGAATACCGGCTGGGCGTTCCGGGCCGGCACTGGGTGAACAACTCGCTGGCCATTCTGGCTGCCGTCAACGCCGCCGGGGCGGATATTCGCATTGCGGCGCAAGCCTTAGGCGGCATGACCGGCCTGAAAGGCCGGGGGCAGCGCCACACGGTTGAAATTCCGGGCGGGACGTTCGTTGTCATCGATGAAAGTTATAACGCCTCGCCGGTTTCCATGAATGCTGCCCTTGAAGTCTTGGGGCAAATTCAACCCGATGGCGGCGGTCGGCGGATCGCCGTTCTCGGCGACATGCTTGAGCTAGGAACGGACTGGGAAGCCAAGCATGCGGGGTTAGTCGAAATCCTGATCGCCCAAAAAATCAATCTTGTTTTCACCGCCGGGCAATACATGGACGCCCTTTGGGATGTCCTGCCGAAATCCATGCGCGGCGCAAACGATTTCAGCGCCCTGAATCTGGGGCCCAAAGTGACGGCAATGGTTCGCCCCGGCGATGTCGTTGTCGTCAAGGGGTCGCACGGATCAAACACCGGGCCCATCGTCGAGGCTCTGTTGGATATGGCTCATTCCAAAACTCTCGAACCAGCGGCCAAGGGATAGGGGGCGGATCATGCTGTTTCATCTTTTATTTCCGATGGCCGATCAGTTTCCCATTCTGAATGTTTTCCGCTATCTGACATTCCGCACCGGCGGCGCCATCATTACGGCGTTGATTATCAGTTTCCTGTTCGGGCCGGTTCTCATCAACGCCTTGAAAAGTCGTCAATCCGCCGGCCAGCCTATTCGTACGGACGGACCGGAAAGCCACCTTTTGACCAAGCAGGGAACGCCGACCATGGGCGGGTTCCTGATCCTCCTGGCCCTTACGATGGCGACTTTATTATGGGCCGATCTCAGGAACGTTTATGTGTGGGCCGTTTTGGGGGTCACCATTGCCTATGGCGCCATCGGCTTCCTGGACGATTACATGAAGGTCACGCGGCGGGAATCGGGTGGGATTTCCGCAAAATTAAAACTTCTTCTGCAGGCGGTGATTGCCGTTATTGCGGCGTTTTCAATCATGCACCAGTTGCCGGGGCCGCTGACGACGACCTTGGCGGTGCCTTTCCTGAAAAATGTCCTCCTTAATTTCGGATGGATGTACGTCCTCTTTGCCGCCGTGGTCATGGTTGGTGCTTCGAACGCCGTTAATCTGACCGATGGCTTGGACGGCTTGGCGATCGTCCCTGTGATGATCGCCGCCGGCGTATTCGCCTTGATCGCTTATTTGGTCGGCAACTCCGTTTTCTCGAATTATCTGCAACTTCATTATGTGCCGGGCGCCGGGGAATTGGCCGTGTTCCTGGGCGCGCTGGCCGGCGGCGGGCTGGGCTTTCTTTGGTTCAATGCCCCACCGGCCAAGATTTTCATGGGCGATACCGGGTCGCTGTCGCTGGGCGGCGCGCTTGGCGCGGTCAGCGTCGTTACCAAGCATGAACTTGTCCTTGCCATCGTCGGTGGGCTGTTCGTGCTGGAGACAGTTTCGGTAATCGTCCAGGTGCTGTCGTTCAAGTTAACCGGCAAGCGCATTTTCGCCATGGCGCCGTTGCACCATCACTTCGAAAAGAAGGGGTGGGCGGAAAGCACCATTGTCATTCGGTTTTGGATCATTGCCTCGATTCTGGCATTGGCCGGCCTATCGACGTTGAAACTAAGGTGAAGCGAGTACGATGATCGATATTTTCCCCTTCACCAGTTACCCGGTCTGCGTCTTCGGCCTCGGCCGTTCGGGCTTGACCGCGGCCAAGGCGCTGGTCAAAAGCGACGCCGAGGTTTCAGCCTGGGACGATGACGAAGACGCTCGCCTACGTGCCGAAGAAGAAGGCGTGCCGCTGGTGGATCTCTATAAAATAGATTGGAAGGAGCACACGACCCTGGTGCTGAGCCCGGGCATACCGCTTCACCATCCCAAGCCGCACAAAATTGTTGAACTCGCCCAAGCCGCAAACGTCGAAATCATCGGCGACGCCGAATTACTGATCCGTGCCCAGCGCGATGCTTCTTATATTGGCATTACCGGCACCAACGGCAAATCGACGACGACGGCGTTGATCGGCCACATTTTGCAGATTTCCGGGCGCGAAGCGGAAGTCGGCGGCAACTTAGGCATACCCGTGCTCGAGCTGGAAGCCTTGGCGCATGAAGGTTCTTACGTACTCGAGATGTCGTCCTATCAGTTGGAGCTGACCAAATCCATTACCTTTGATGTTGCCGTGCTGCTGAACATCAGCGCCGACCATCAAGACCGTTACGGCGGCATGGATGACTACATCGCCGCCAAGAAAACCATCTTTCACCGCCAGACCGATCCGCGCACTGCCGTTGTCGGCGTCGATGATGATTTTACCCGGAAAATTTACGAGGAACTGAAATCGGTCGGCGACCAAGTGCTTATCGGCATTTCCGGCAATGAGCGTGTCCCCGGCGGGGTTTACGTCATCGACGGTGTTTTGATCGACGACACAGAAGGTCAGGAAACGCCGGTTTCCGATCTCAGGGAAAACCCCAGCCTGCCCGGCGCCCACAATTGGCAAAATGCGGCGGCGGCTTATGCGGCGGCCAAGGCGGCGGGGGTTCAGCCTCACGCCATTATGGCCTGCATTCAAAGCTTCCCGGGCCTTGTCCACCGCCAGGAACCGGTTTCGCTCCTCAACGGCATCGGTTACGTCAACGACTCCAAGGCGACCAACGCCGAGGCTGCGGCCCGGGCCTTGGCGTGTTACGACAGCATTTATTGGATTTGCGGCGGCCGTCCCAAGGAAGGCGGGCTTAAGGCGACGGCGGCCAACCTCGGCAATGTTCGTCACGCCTTCCTAATCGGCGAGGCGGCGATGGAATTTTCGCAGTTCCTCGACGGCAAGGTGCCGTTCACGATTTCCGGAGACTTGAAGTCGGCGTTTGAGCAAGCCCATAAAATGGCCAACGAGGAAAAGGCCGAAGGGGCCGTGGTGTTGCTGTCACCGGCCGCAGCCTCATTCGACCAGTTTGATAATTTTGAAGCCCGCGGCGACGCCTTTCGTGACTTGGTGGAAGCGCTCCCCGGCGACCATATGGACCCGTCCGAGGAACCGGGAATTTTCCCCGGCACTCGGGGACCCGGGGAAGGGGAGATGGCTTCATGAGCGCCATCGCCCGCACTGATAATAGCCTGGTCGGTCGTTGGTGGTGGACCGTTGACCGTTGGTCCCTGGCCGCCCTTGGCGCCATCATCTTCATCGGCGCCATATTGACGTTGGCGGCGTCTCCGGCGGTGGCCGAACGCCTGGGCTTCGATACCTTCCATTTCGCCAAGCGCCAGTTCGTTTTCTTAGGGCTTTCCATCGCCATCATGTTTGCGACATCGGTGCTGTCTGCCCAGAGCATCCGAAGAACCGGCATGGTGCTGTTGGCGGGCTCCATGGTGTTGATGGTGGCAACGTTGCTCTTTGGCGCTGAAATCAAGGGTGCGACGCGCTGGCTTTATGTCTGGGGATTTTCATTGCAGCCTTCGGAATTCGTCAAGCCGGGGTTTGCCGTGGTCGCCGCCTGGATGTTCGCCGAACAACGTCTGGATGAACGATTTCCGGGTTACGCCATCGCCACCGGGCTGTTTATTGCGGCTGCCGTACTTCTGCTGATGCAACCTGATGTCGGCATGACGTTGGTTGTCGCCACGGTGTGGGCGGTGCAGTTCTTCGTCGCCGGGCTGCCGTTGATTTTGGTTTTAGGTATAGGCTTTTTATTCCTGGGCGCGAGCGTCGGCGCCTATTTCGCTTTCGATCATGTGCAGATTCGCGTCAACAATTTTCTGGATCCCCAGGGCGGCGAAAACTATCAGGTATCGCGAGCCTTGGAAGCTTTTCAAAACGGCGGATGGGCAGGCCGCGGTCCTGGCGAAGGCCGGGTCAAGGAGGTCCTGCCTGACGCTCATGCGGATTTCATTTTCGCCGTCGCCGGAGAGGAATTCGGTCTGATCTTGTGTCTGGTCTTGGTGGCGTTGTTTGCCTTCGTCGTGCTCCGGGGTTTCAACCGGGTGTTGAAGGACAACGACCTGTTTTCCCTGCTGGCGGTCACCGGGCTTCTGGTTCAATTCGCCGTCCAGGCGATCATCAATATGGCGTCCAATATCAACTTGATGCCACCCAAGGGCATGACCCTGCCGTTTGTATCTTACGGGGGGTCTTCGACCGTGGCGTTGGCCTTCGGTATGGGCATGGTGTTGGCCTTGACCCGCGAGTGGCCGGGCGGAAGGAGGCCTCGATGACGGGCTCCATGGCAAATCAAGGCCGATTGGTCGTTCTCGCTGCCGGCGGCACGGGGGGGCATATGTTCCCGGCCCAGGCCTTGGCAACGGAGCTGTCCGAGCGTGGGTGCCGGCTGGCGCTGTTCACCGACCGCCGGGGCGGCGCCTGGCAGACGCAGTCCTCGGACATTGAAACCCATCATATCCGGGCCAGCGGCTTGGCCGGGAAAAGCTTCGCAGCCCGTTTGCAAAGCGGCCCGGAACTGGCCATCGGCACCTGGCAGGCCAGGGGCTTGTTGAAACGCTTGCGGCCCAACGCTGTTATCGGGTTCGGCGGTTATGCCTCGGTGCCGACGATTTTAGCGGCCAGCTTCGGCGGCTATCACACGGCCATCCATGAACAAAACGCGGTTCTTGGTCGCGCTAATCGTCTGTTGGCGTCGCGGGTAAAGAAGATCGCAACGTCGTTTGAAAAATCCGAAGGTCTGCCGGAAGAGTTCTTGTCCAAGGTCACGCATACGGGCATGCCGGTCAGGCCGTCCGTCGCCGCCATTCGCCAACATCCCTACCCGTCGCTGAAATCCGAAGACCCGGTTTCGATTTTAGTCATCGGCGGCTCGCAAGGGGCGCATGTCTTCAGCGAGATCGTGCCCGATGCCCTCGCCCTGCTGGAGGACGGCTTGAAAAGCCGCCTGCAAATCTCTCAACAATGTCGGCCCGAGGATTTGGAACAGGTCCGGGGCATCTACCAATCGTTGGGCATTAAGGCCGAACTCAAGACTTTCTTTGATGATATGCCCGAAAGGCTAGGGGCAGCGCATTTGGTGATCGCCCGTTCCGGAGCTTCGACCGTTGCCGAAACCCTGGTCGCCGGGCGCCCGTCAATCCTGGTGCCTTATCCCCATGCCATCGACGACCACCAATCGCGCAATGCCCACGCCGTCGACGAAGCCGGCGGCGGATGGCTGATGCCCGAAGACTCGTTTACGCCGGCCAATTTGGCGGCGCGCCTGGATTCCCTGTTCGGCTTGCCGGCGATTTTGGAAAAGGCGGCTTCATCGGCGAAAGCGGCAGGCGCCGAAGACGCCGCCGAACGTTTGGCCGACATGGTATGCACGCTGTTGCCGTCTAATGGCACCGGCGGCCCGGACGCTGTGGTGAGGGCGGCATGAAGGCGCTTCCCCTCGACATCGGCACCATCCATTTCGTCGGCATCGGCGGTATTGGCATGAGCGGCATTGCCGAGGTACTGCACAATCTCGGATACACGGTGCAGGGC